>NZ_JABBOU010000080.1 GCF_018853465.1 Acidithiobacillus montserratensis | reverse complement strand
AACCAATCCTAACGCGAGAGAAAACAGCTCTTCAGGGACCATCAGCTAACTCCAATTCAGGGCACGACCGCTCCACAGCATTCTACCCCCTACCCACTCAATCTGACGAAGAGCCATCTTGAATGCCATACGGAAAACGGCTTCTTCTGCGCTGGCTAATTGAATAACACGATAGGCTTCCACGGAAGACCATCCGTAATCAATTTCACCCGCCAGATAAGGACCAGAAAGCACAGACCCCCAACGACCGGATAAATCCACCTGATTGGTTTCGTCCGAAAAACTGCCTTGCGCGGTATTCTCCGCCGTACCATTCAAACGATGATGGTGACGGAGCGCAGCGACAGGCGCGAGGGTTGCTGCGGGCCGGTGTCGGACGGACGTACACTTTCTTTATCTTGCACTCATCCTAAAAACTGGTTATTCTATCCATGAGATAGCTGGGTAATTGTTTTATCTGTAATTTTATTATACTTTCATGACCGATAGCCTAGGTTAGGATGCTGCCATGTTACCTTATCCGATTTGCGCAACTGGCACCGTTCAATCATTGATGACAGTTCCGCTCACTCTCACCATCATTTTTGTCTTGTATATTTGCGGGTATGGTTGGGTATTAAGGCGCTTGGCCGATGAGGTACAGCCAGTTCGCTTACAATTGGCAGAATTCGGAGAATCCTTGTTGGTTCAGGAATCTCTTGATCGCATGCAGCGGTTATACGTCACATGGTGTCTGGATCATGCGTTCAGCCCATGGCCAATGGCGATAGCCTCTTTGATCACGCCGTTCCTGGCTATAAAACTGGCAATTGTCGGGCTTCGCAAGCCGTCACATTATGATGATTCAAGGCTTGCAAAACTGACGTGGATGTTTCTCCTCTCGACCTTTGCGGCGAATCCTGTTTTTGGCATTGTGTATAGTCTCGAACTTTTATGCCTTGGGTTAATTCTTCTGATTCGTGGCGGAATACCCTTGGTATTACGGATGGCGGCGACCACCGTGCGTATCGAATCCGTGTCTTTGTCCCATGCCATGAGACAGCATACGTGATTAATACAAAGCCAATCTGGAGCTCCACCATTCAGGGCGGGGTAGTTGACTCCTACTTACTGCGTTTTTCAAAGCTATCCACAGAAAGAAGCGTTTATCCATAGGAAAGCAAATCAACAGGATCATAGATATCGTCCAGGTGCCCGCGTATCTGTACGCGCCGCAGCGCTTGTGAGAGCAGTTCCGCCTCAGCGAGCCGGTTGCTCTGGAATGGTGCCGCATCGGTGTTGCCCCATAGCGTGTTGCCCGGTACGCCGTGCACATCGATTATGGAGCGGACAGCGGCCCAGAGCAGTCCCCAGCCGGTAGGCAGGTCGGACACCTGAATGACCCCTTCCGGGCACAGATAGAATCGCCACTGGCCAAGGCCCAAGTCCGGATCTTGGCGGAATGGCTTGCCTGCATCGGCAAGAAAGTCAGCCCTGGATACCTTGCACTCGACCAGGATCGACGTTGCCTGCCCACGCCAGCCGATGGCGTCGGGGATCTCTCTGGATGTGGTTCTGGCGCGAAACGGCTCACCAATGACCAACCCGCAGCCGTTGCGTCGTAGCCAGAGTTTTGCTCGGCGTATCAGGCCATCGTGGTCCAATCCTTTTGGATTGTTTCGCATCTGGTTGATCATCTTCCGTTACGCTGGAACGAGGATGTTCAAAAAAGGCGATTGATGAGGTCATCACCGATGCCAAAACCCGCGCCCATCTCGATGGCACGGCCAAAGCCAGAGTTCATGAACTCGCTTAGGAATCCGCCGCCCTGTTGCCCTTGCTGGCCGTAGCCCTGTGGCTGTGGCGTCTGTGGATACCCCGGTTGCCAGCCCTGCGGCTGTTGCATGGAACCCTGCATGGCCTGATGCACCGCCTGCATAACGGACATCACCTGCATCTGTTCCTGCTGGATGTTTAGCGCCAGTTGCTTGAGATCCAGAAGCCACTCGCGGGCATCCAGATTTTTCTCCGAACCCTGCTGCATTTTCGCCGCCAGCGCTTGCAATGCCTGGGAAACGCCTTGCGCCTCGGACTGCAACTGCTGGTACTGCTGTTCAATATTTTGAATATCCATCAGATTCTCCGTCATCGAAAGTAACCGTGTCATGCTGTATGAGGGACCATGCAAGCAATACGGCCCACCCAAGAATGGTCCAGGCCAAGGCAATGTTCAAACTGAACATCCAGTAGGGATGCGGGTGATGCCCAGCAATGGCGACCAGGGTTGGCAGGAAGTACAACAAAAGCCCAAAGATAACCGCCAACAGGACACAAACCACGGAACCGGCTGGTGTATTGAATAGCCAATGAATCATCCCTAAACCCCCTCTACGTGTATAGCGAACTCGTTTGCAACTTAATAAAGCGAATACATCTGACTAGGTTCGGGGGTTTTTGGCCGTTCTTTGTTCACCCCCTTTGAGTTCGGGTAGTACCGAAAATGATTGGGAAAATTACTGTATATCCGCATTTCTATTTCGCTATTCGTAGGAAGGTAACTCAGTATAGCAAAGGACCGCCCTGGAATTAGCACATCTCCACTTTCAAGCCTGTTCAGGTACTCACTGATATGCACCTGTTCGTGTTGCGTGTTCGCAAAGACAAACCGGTTGGTCGCGTCGCACACGTCGATCCCCACATACCCAGAAAATTTCTGGAAGTACCACGCCTGCGGCGCATAGGCGCATCCAAAATCTACCACCGTCGTTTCTTCCGGATGCGGGATAATCTGTGCCAGTCCTGCATACAGATCTACAAAACCCAGGAAATCCACATCGATGTCGCAAAGACCGGCTTCCAGGATTCGCCCGAGTTGATCGGGAACCTGCCGGTGCAAATTTTCCAGCAGTTCCCCGTTGACCGCGGAAAAGCGTGCGTCTTTGTCAACGATGTCTGGCACCTGATCGTAAGATTGCGAATCCTGAGATACCTGATTTTGTTGGAAACCGCAGTTTTCCATTAGCCAGCCCTCGCCCAATCCCGATCAAACTGAGCCTGCAACTTCTGGATATCCGCACCATTCAACAGCAGGCCCATCTCGCGATTATCCTCAAGGCTCGTTTGCGTGAAATTCTCCGACCCGATGAAAGCCAACCGCGAACCTACGATCATTTTGGCGTGCATGTACAACGGCTTTTTGGGCAATAGCCGCACCTGACAGCCGTGCGAACGCAGGAAAGCCACGTCCCGCTGATCTTCGCTATTGATACTCGATGGCAGGATCAGCCGCAGATCGCTTCCCTTGGCAGCCAGCGCATCGAGGATGGGCCGGTACGGTCCCAGTTCTTCGCTTTCCACGTCGATAGGCCCAGGCTGGTTGATCACTTCGAGCAGTTGCACTGCAGAAGTGCCCGGAGAGAGGACCAGCGCCCGATGCGTGTACGCGGGTGCCTTTCGGTTGGTCCAGTCCGCCGCAAAAACAGCGCGTACCGCCTGGACCACGGTGGGATTTTTGGTGACGTAAATGTACTCCCGATTGCGGTGGAAAGCGCTCCAGTCAAAGTTGGCCGTGCCCACTTCACAAGATTTTCCATTGCATAAATACTTTGCGTGGTAAAAAGCATATTGGTCTCCATGACTGGTGAAGCGGTACGGTGCCAGATGTAACGATGCACCCGTAGCCTCGATCTCGCGCTCTTCCTTACGCACCTGCCAAGGTTTCATGCCGTAGGGTTTTCCTTCGATAATCACCCGCACGTCTACGCCGCGCGCATGGGCCACACGCAGTGCGTTGAGAATCGGACGGTCGGAAAGGTAGTAGACACCCACATCGACGGTGTATCGGGCTTGCTGGATCATTTGGATGATGGGTGCCAGTCCGGCATCGGGTTCTACATACAACATCAGAATTCTCCTAAAAATGGGTCGATTGCTCGACCCAATAGCCGCAAAACAACCGCTACAAAAGGATTACCACCAGTGCATCACACGGCTCCGATTAGGTTATTTACCAATCAACAGAAGGTACAGGTCAAAAAGGTATATCATCGTCAAAACCATCACCTGCACCCATGTCACCGCCACCACCACCACTATGCTGTTGATTAGACCCTGTCTGTCCCTCACCCTCAGCACCATCACGGCGGCCACCCACCAATACCAGGTGATCCCCAACAATCTCCGTGGTGTACCTTTCCTGGCCTTCCTTGTCCGTCCACTTCCTCGTGCGCAACTTTCCTTCTACCAGCGCCTGACTGCCTTTTTTCAGGTATTTGCCGGCAATTTCCGCCGTCTTGCCAAACAGAGAGATACGATGCCACTCCACGCGATCATGCTTCTCTCCATTTTTGTCCTTATACGATTCCGATGTCGCCAGCGACATCGAGGCTATCGCCGTACCATCCGGCATATACCGCATCTCAGGGTCGCGCCCTAAGTTTCCTAATACGGTTATCCTGTTAAATCCTGCCATTTGCCGTCCTCCAAATCATCGCGAAACCTCTGCTTTTGGGTATAGATCAGGATCGGGTCAGACTTGGGAGCAAAACTCGAAAAACCCGCGCACGGCAGATTCCAGGCAAGGATGGTCCTCTATCCCTGAAGGCAAGGGCTGCTCATCTCCCCAAGCCTGGATCCTCGCCACATATGGCACCATGGTGCCCCGGGCCTCCACGCAATGAGCAACCGTATCATCCGCGAAGAAGTGGGGACGCAGAATAGACAGGGCACCGGACTTGCTGCCTTCGACGGCAATGAGTCCGGCGTCACCTATTCCATGGCGAAACAGAGACCGACGGCGGCCATCCACAGCCAAATCATTGGGCAACTTCGTCACCACCGTGACCTTATGCCCCATGTCCAGGAGCATGCGCACCGTGCGGATGCCCTCTGGCCGGGGAAACATCCTGGCCCAGCCATCCATAGCCTCCCATCCTGCCCAAATCTTGCCCACGGTCGCCGGAGTGACCCCGTAGCGTTCTCCCAAGGCATACACAGGCTTCTGAACGGCCAGAGGACGGCCCAGAACCTCCTCTGCACAAAACTGCCAAGACTGGTCAAAATCGAAGAGAACACCATCCGCATCCACGGCAAATTTGTACTTTGGGAAATGACGCATCAGGCGCCCCCTACATCCAGCAGGTCAAAAATCGATGCCTGGCTGTTTTTCTTTTGTGCAACCCACTCCGTCAACCTGTGGTTCATCCACAGCCGCTCCGTGCGCTGCCGGTCGATTTCATCGCTTACCTGGGTAGATTGGTTCGCCCTGCAAAGCATGTCAAAGTCCACGAAGGACCAGCCTGGCTCAGATTCCAACACGTCCCGGTAAAGCTCAGAAGGGTACCCGGACAAGGCCACAAACCCCTCAGAGCCTTTCAGAACGCGCAGCAGGCGCTCGTGGTCGTAGTCGTCCATCTCATCCTGGTATCCGCCATCGCTCCGGGTACCCTGGACATAGGGCGGGTCGCAGTAAATCACGGCGCTTGGGGAATCATATCGCTGGATGACCTTGATTGCGTCGTCATGCTCGATCAGTGTGTTGCGAAGCCGATCCCGCACATGGATTAGATCGTGGTCAACGACAGCGGCCAGCGACCGTGCTCTATTGTCTGTTGAGCGAGCAAAGGCCCAAGATGGCGTTCTCCCTGTGGATTGACCTGCGAAAGCCGATCTGGCGATGTAAAAAAATCGTGCGGCCCTATTGATGTCTGGCAATGATGCCGGATCTACCTTGCGCCAGGCGTAAAACATTTCCCTTGAGTAGGGAGTGCTTTGCAGGAACCAAAGCAACGCATCGAAGGATTCCCGATCCCGCAGCACACGGAAGAAGTGGATGACTTCACTGTTCAAGTCGTTGATGACCTCAACTCCGGACGGGCGCTGGGCAAAGTATACCGCGCCACCACCGAAAAAGGGTTCCACATACGTCCGGTCCCTGTGCGGGGGAGGTATCCGAGTCAAGATTTCCTGAGCCAATCGTCCTTTGCCGCCGATCCATGGATAGGGAGACTGCATCACGCTACCCCGCAGGCGGCAATCCCGTCGATTAGATCGTTTTCGTCGGCTTCCCAGTGCAAGAAACTCTTGCAGGTATCGAACAGTTGCACCACCTCGCCAGAATCGCTCTTTTTGATCCGGAGTATCTGCTTGCGAATGTCTGCCAGTGTCCGGTTGCCCAGCAGGGTCTTGAGGGTATCTGCCTCACCAGACCGGTCAGGGTCACGCAGAACGCGCAGAAGCCCTGCAACGGCCCGGTATTCCCTGGCCTGGATGAGCGCCGGTATCAGGTCCCTGGCTGCCATTTTCTGGTCACCCACCTGGAACAGATAATCCAGAAATTCCAGATGTTTTGAGGGCATTTCCACATCATCATCATCGCCATCGTCCAGGTCATAGGTTCCCCAATCCGCCATGGCCAGTTGATCATGAGACGAGATACGGACGCTTTGATGATCGTCATCGTCACTATCCAGAGCATCCAGACTGATCTCGGATCGCAAGCCATATAACCTGGCCGTCAACTCTGCAATTTTGTTTTCTGCCGCCTCGCGTTCTTTCCCCTGTTTCTTTTTCAGCAGGCTTTTTTGCTGGCGGATATAAGTTTCCAGAAGAAAGCCGGAGGCTGCGGAAGATTCCGGTTTAGGTTCAGAATTGAATCTCTTGTAATAAATAAAATTTTCTAGTGCATCGCGAGAAACGAACCTAGTATTGCTTTCGATAAAAGCGATGATGGACGGATTGGGCAAAATTCGCCCATGGGGTCCGCCGCAAAAATCATGACTCTCAGCCAGGTGCTCCAAAGCCTTGCTGGCTGTGGAATAGGCCAGATCATCACGATCCGATGCGGACATGGACCAACCGCAACCAGACAGGCGGCGCTTCACCAGGTTAGTGCCCCGCCGGATCGCTTCGGCCACACACTGCTCCATGACGTAGGTTTGTCGTGGGGTAAGTTCAATCGCCCGAGACCAGCGCAGAAGCCGGATGGCTAGTTGTGTGCTGCAGTCGTAGCCAAGGTACATAAAGTCAGCCTCCTGCACGAGGACCAGAAACTGTCTTGCATCCTCGAAGAACTGCCCAAGGTCAACCAGGTGGCGACGAATGTCGGTTGGCTCCATCATTTTGCTCATTGCGTTTCTCCATCGACTTTGGTTTTTCGGTAACTTTCCCAGGCAAAAGCTACGGCCTGTCCGCCGTTTTCCCGTAAGCGATCAAAAGAGCGCTCGCCGATATAGTTTTCAATTTCCTGAAGCCCAAGATTGGAAATCAGGATCAGAGATTTTTCGGCGTTATAGCGGGCATTGATTAAATCGAAGAGGGTGACTTTCTCGGCGTCTGTCCCCATCTGCGTTCCCACCTCGTCGAGAATGACGAGATCAGGCAGTGTGAAGCGCCGTATTACCTCGCGCTCGGTCAGCGGGGTATCTTTGCGATAGGTCTCCCGAACCGTCCGGATGGCGTCCATGACGGTGGTAAATATCACCGTGGAATCCTTGGCAAGAAGTTCCTGGGCAATGCCAACGGCAAGATGCGTTTTCCCCGTCCCTGCTCTGCCGCAAAAGAGCAAAGACCGCCCCCTGGCCTCCGTGTCCAGGAACTGCGAGGCATATTGACGGGCGACACCCAGGGCGCGCTCCTGTTGTGGCGTCTTTGTCTCGAAGTTTTGCAAGGTCCGGTTGAGGAAGCGTCGAGGAATCGCTGCCGACGCCATCAGTGATTCCCGTTTTGCCCGCTGCCGTGATTCTTCCTGCTCGCGAACCTGCCGTTTTCCATAGTCATCGATGCAAGCGGGGCAGCCGGTCCATTCAGCCCGTGAGCCAAAGGTCATCTTGCGTGAAGAATAGAGACCGTGAAGATCACAAAATACCGTTTTCGTGTCTTGGCTATCTGGATCATCACCAGTTACAAGTCTCAGTACATTGCTAATTTTCTGAGGATTTGTCATATCAAAAACTCCCGTCTGGGTTGACGCCCTTGTAGTAATCTCGCTCAGCAAAACCGGAGTGTCTGGATGGTTCATCCTTCCGTTGTTTGTTTCTGCTCGCATACCATTCGGCCTTGAAACCTTGCCAACCAGCAGCCATGGCCTCCGACAGCGCTGCGTCAGGCGCCACGCCAGATTTCAAAATTTCATTGCGGATAGCCGCCCACGCCGAAGCGGTAAGAGGCGAGTTTTTGGCCTTGCGATAAGCCAGCCAATCAGCTGCAACGGCGAACGAAAGGTCAGGTAGGGACTCGTGAAGAGTGGCGGCAGTCATGCCGGATGCTCGCGCTTGTGCTGTCGGTTTGGGCACAGGGTCTCGCAAAGCCAGTCCTGTGTTACGCGGTGGTGGTGAGCCAAGCGATAGCGCGGCTTCCGACTTTGGTTTTTCCACACAAACCTCTTTTGGAGACGGAGACGGAGACGGAGACGGAGACGGAGACGGAGACGGAGACGGAGACGGAGACGGAGACGGAGACGGAGACGGGGCAGAGCCCAACGCTGCCGTTAGCTCAGCCGAATCCTGCTCGGCGCTCTGCTCATCTCTGCTAGTAGCTATGCTAGTAGCAGGATTTAGCACAACCGATTGATTATTTGAGCATTGCTCCGTGGTGTTTTGAGCAGCGCTCATCTCTGCTTCTGGCAATGCTCCATCTCCATTGCCGCTCTGCTCGATCACCGTCTTAGCAGTGCTGTTTTGAGAGTTGCGCTCTGCGGATTCATGCCCATCGCTTTTTTGAGCACGCATCATCTCTTCTGCTTTGCTTCTGCCATATCGCCGAACCAATGCCGCAAACTTTGCTTTTTCAGAGCGCTCATCTGCTCCTGAAACCCATGGGTTATGTTCGGCCCAATCGTGTATGACATAGTGACCAGTCTCTATTTCATCTATCAGGCGCAGATGCAAAAGGCTTCTAAAGAACTCTTCAGGCTCTTCCGGCCAATCTATTGCCAGTTCAATGTCGTCAGCGTCCATTCCCGCGAGATCACCATCTGGTCGATTGGCAGCTACCCACAAAATTAGCGCAATGAATGAAAGCGGTCCTTGAGGACCAAACTTTCTGTTCAGTTTTTTGATTTTTGGGTGCTGCAAAATGCCTGTGTTCAGGCGTGCGTCAGTAGACATGGGTTTCCAGCCTTTTCAGCCGAAAGAATAGGCGCCAGGAATGATCGCGCGGCTGAAAACGCAATCCGGGTGCCCCCGTTTCCTGGCATAGAAGTTTGTTTCATTTGTGTGTTCCCCTCGCCACCATCCGCGCCTGGGCGGCGGCGATGAATTGGTCGATGGTCTCGTATCCGTCGCGTTTGATCAGGGCCTTTGTCTGTCTCCGGCGCTCCTGGTGGATTCGGATTGCGCTCTCGTGGGCAGCGCGACGCGCCAAGTCTTTCTCGGTGGTCTTTCTCATTCCTCCACCTCAAATATCGTCTGCGCCATGGCATCATCGGCCAATACCCGCGCCAAGGACTGCCGCATGAACTGCAGGGCATCACGGCGGATCGTCACTGCGTCCTCGTCCACGATCTTGAACCCGCACAGATAGATCAGCGCCAGGGCGTCCTCTAGCGACTCGTTTTTGAGCCGGGAGATTTTGCTTTCCGAAACCCCAAGCGCTTTGGCGAGGGCAACCTGACTTCCAGGGGCTTGCAGACTCTGCAAGATTCTCCCGTGCGCCTTGCGTGCTCTTTCAAGTGGTGTGGCTGATAGTAGGGTCATGAGTTACCTCCTCCACATCCGCATACACAAGGCTTTGTTTCAAAGCTGCAGAGGCAAGGCAGGAGAAAGCGTGATGGCATCACCATCACGCGGCCCCCCGGTTTTGGGACTCTTCGGGCGGCCAATAATCAGGGCGCAGATCTGATTTGCTTATGTCGCCGTCGGTGGCGGCTTCGATGTAGAGAGCCGTATCAGCGGAAACCCGCCGACGCTTTTTGGCGACTTGGCGCAGAAATTCAGCGTTGAAACCAAGAGCCTTGGCTACAGCGGGGAAACCACCATGCTTCATTGCGTATGTTCTAAGATCCATGACGCCAATTGTATAGCACAACGCTATATAGTCAATAGCGTGCCGCACGTCGCAGATTCTCTAGCACCGCGCTATAACTCGCGAATGCAAAGCATTGACGAAATACGGCTGACAAACTTTCTGTTGCTCAAGGGCAAGATGAGCAACGCGGAGATGGGCAGGTTACTTGACCGTAGCCCTGGACAGATTCAACAGTGGGTCAGCAAAGCCAAAGGAAGTTCAGCTAAAGGATTGAGGAATATTAGCTCTGAGGCTGCCCGCAGAATTGAACAGGCATTTGGAAAGCCGGAAAACTGGATGGACCACCCGCACACCGAATTACTATCGCCGCCGCATGCAGACCGTGTAGATCCCGGCCCAGATATTAGCGGCTACTACCCAATTCTTGGGACCGTTCCGGGTGGCGATCCATCTGAGATTGTCGAATTGGCGCGCCAGTCACCGGAGACTGAGATGGCGCCTTCGCCTATCATCTGCAGTCCGATGTCGTTTTATCTACGGGTGGTCGGTGCCAGCATGGAACCCGTTATCCTAGATGGCGTGCTGGTGCTGGTTGATCCGGAGCGTCAATACCAGCATGGGAGTATAGTGGTCACGCGGAACGGTGATAACGAGGCTAATGTCAAGAGATTGATGCGCGATGGTGGCGAGTGGTATCTGGTTCCGGCGAACCCAAGCTACCCCACGAAACCGCTTGGGAATTCAATTATTGTCGGGGTTGTGGTTGGTGCGGTGACACGATTTGTGTAGGTGTCGGGATAGCAATAGCCGATAAGCCCAAGCAGACGAAACCATCCAAGCCAGATCCGTGAGTATCCCGGTTCGGGACCAGCCAACGGCCACTCGGTGCAATTCAACGCATGCTTAGGCAAAATCTTCTTGGGGTCGCCCAGATTGGTTAGTTGGGAATTGCTGATCCGAACATGGCAGCATACCAGTTCGATACATATAGCTATACGCTATTGCATTAACATATAGCGCTAGGCTATACTTCCACCATCGAAGCCGCCCGCCCTGGCGCGGCATCCTTGGGGGAACACATGGCACTCACTCCTGCAGCGCCTCATGGCATAGCCAAGTCTGGTTGCACCGCACTCGCCGTCCAGTACCGTGACGGACCGACTCTTACCTACCTTTTTAATCGCGCCACCAAGATCGTGGAGATCATGGCCGCCGTTCGCCGCGCCGGACGGGTGCAGAAGGTGGTGCTTTGGGACGAAATGCCCAAGCCGGACACGGGCAACGCCCGGAAGGTGGCCTTGTCATGAAAGAGATTATTCCGGTATCCACCCAGCAGATCGGAGAGAACACCGCCCATACCGTCAATGCCCGAGACCTCCATGCGTTTCTGGAGGTTGGAAAGGACTTTTCGACTTGGATCCAAGACCGCATCAGGCAGTTCGAGTTCGTTAAAAATCAAGACTTTATAATTTTCCCCGAAATTGGGGAAAACTCCAAAGTCGGTCGTCCATCCAAAGAATACGCCCTCACCCTGGACATGGCGAAGGAACTCTCCATGGTCGAGCGCACGACCAAGGGTAAGGAAGCCCGGCAGTATTTCATCGAGTGCGAACGGCGGTTGCGCGAACCGGCAACCGGATCACGGATGGTGGCGATGGCCGAAGGGATCCACCACGCACTGACCGACCCCGACAGTCTGCGCATCTTGTTGCTGAAGTACACCGAGCGTGTTCTGGCGCTGGAAGCCTCTATGCAGGAACAGGCACCGAAGGTGGCGTTCCATGATGCGGTCTGCGAAGCCATCAATGGGCAGACCGTGCAAGAGATTGCCAAGGTGCTAGGCATGGGGCCAAACCGTATGTTCCAGACTTTGCGCGAAGATGGTCTCCTGATGCGGAACAACCTGCCATATCAGCAATACATCGATGCAGGATACTTTCGCGTAGTCGAGAAAGCCTATAAGGACAAACATAACGAAGTTTGCACCTACGCCAGAACCCTGGTGACGGGCAAGGGGCTGACGTACATCCAGAAGCGTATCCAGGGACTGCAGACTCTATTGACGCTGCATCCGACCGGGAAACTTCAATGAACGCACGACGCTTGGCCGGGATCATCCGGCGGTATGATGGCAGGCTGTTTCCGGTCTATGGGACAGACTACCAAGGTGGCTATACGCACCTGCATGTGCAGGGCGCTGTAGTGGATTTTTGGGCGACGCCTAGGGAACTGACCCGACGTGGATGGTCCCTGGTTATGGCTACCCCGCCCATTTGGGGCGCTTGGTGTATGGATCTGGATGTATTCACATCGTGCGCGAGTACGAAGATGGAGAGGGCTTATCGTGATTGACTTGACGAAATTCTGCGCCAAGCGCCCAGATCCCCGCGAGTGGTTGCGGAAACCGTGGATGGAAGCCGGCTTGGTATGCGCAAGTGACGGGCAGATTATGATCGCCGTAGACCATGTGATCGTCGATGGCGAGTTTCTGCCAGAACCGCCAAAAGAGATTGCAGGGCGGTTCAGAGAGATACAAAGAAGTCTGGAATGTGGAATCTTTAGCGCATCCGAGCCAGTTTGCGATCTCCCTCTTGACGACGCTGCTGGATGGGTTGCGTATCTGCCAGTTCCTCCGGGGTCAGTCCGCCTCTTTGCTATGGAATATCTGAGGCTTCTGCAAACTCTGCCAGGCTGCCAAATTTCCACCAACGACGTGCCGAATGCGAAATTTGCGTTCGCCGGCGGCTACGGCTGTCTGATGGGGGTGCGGCTATGACTACATTTTCCGTCCTCTATTTATTTCCTGTCGGAGATCACCCCCGTTGGTCAGAGGTTGGTTCATTCCCGACCTAC
Source organism: Acidithiobacillus montserratensis (assembly GCF_018853465.1). Taxonomy (GTDB): domain Bacteria; phylum Pseudomonadota; class Gammaproteobacteria; order Acidithiobacillales; family Acidithiobacillaceae; genus Acidithiobacillus; species Acidithiobacillus montserratensis. Next base: position 10,704 of record NZ_JABBOU010000080.1, on the reverse strand, counting down.
CGAAAAGCTCTTCTGGCGCTTATGCAGAACACTAACAGAGCCGCTCTTGTGATCAGGAGGATAGTGAAATGAGCCTGCAATGTGGATGTGATTACGATTACGATGCTGAATGGTATTACGAGGCTCGGTCCACGCCCAAAGTTCTGAATCGAAAGAGGCGCACGTACTGTCGTTCGTGTCGCTATCGGATAGATCACGGGAGCCTGGCGCATCCGTTTATCCGCTGGCGCAGTCCAAGAACGGACGTTGAAGAGCGCATACACGGCGACGAAGTGCCGCTTGCGCCCTGGTATATGTGCCCGTCGTGTTATGCGATTTATGACCGACTGGCAGGGATCGGGGTGTGCGTGAATCTGGGTGACGATATGCGGGAGCTATTGGATGAGTTCAACCGCGACTACGCACCACGCGGGTTCAGCCTGATAGTACGACGGGAAGAGGGCGTTCTATGAAAAACGGTGAAGAAACTCTAACCCGCCAACAGCTTTGTGCCCTGCTGCAAATCAGTGAAAGCACGTTGCGGCGAATGGAGTTGGACGGGTTGCCTTGCCTGAACTTGGGTCGTCGCACCAAGCGGTATATTCTTGGCGATGTAAACGACTGGTTGAAGGAGAACCGATGTCCATCTGGACCGACAAGAGAGGCCGTAAGCATGTCGGAGTTATGGTCAATGGGCAACGCATTCACCGAATCTTGCCGGAAGGTGCATCTGCGGGTGATGCCAAGCAACTGGAAGCAGAGCTAAGAAAGGCTGCAGTAGCTTCCAAAAAGCCGGTGATTCCGGGGGACCCGCCCATGACCGCCATTCTGGGCTTGTACATGGCCCATGCGGAGACCTTGCGCAGTCCGGAGACGGCGAAATTCCATGCCTTGCGTCTGGGGCCTTGGGTAGAACGCTACAAGGCCAGTCAGGCCCGGCAGTGTGCCGCGCATTTGACACAGGACATGCTCAAGCATTATGCCCCGGCGACGATCAATCGGAGCCTGGGGGCGCTGAAGAAAGCGCTTGCTTTGGCCTGGGCGCAGGGGATTACCCCTGAGAACTACGGGCTCCATGTCAAGCGAATACCAGAACACAACGAACGTCAGGTATACCTGAGTATTGAAGACGTCGGCAGACTGACAGAATGCGCCAGTGAGGCAGTTGCCGCTGCCATCTGGATGGCCTTGCTGACGGGATGCAGACGGGGAGAAATCATCAAAATGCGGGCAGAAGATATTCATGGCGACACCATCACGATTCACGCGGGAAATACCAAGACCTTAAAGACCCGTACAATACCTGTCATTTCTGCCTTGCGGCCATGGTTGCGGTATATCCCATTACCGTTGACCGACGAGGGTCTGAAAACCGGCTTTCGTCGTGCCCGAGAGAAGGCTGGCATGGCCCATGTACATTTCCATGATTTGCGCCATAGCTGCGCGTCGATTTTGCTGGCTCAGGGCACGGACTTGTTCACCATCAGCCGGGTACTGGGGCATACCAGCGTAAAGACCACGGAGCGCTATACCCACTTGCAGGTTGATGCCCAGCGAAAGGCTCTGGATGGCGCTTTCGCCGACGTGGCCTTCAAGCCTCGCGGTGTGGTTTGAGCCGCATTGCCTGGTGCAATTCTGGTGTAATCCGGTGCAAATCATGGCCTGATGATGCCAATCAAATCCTTATAAATCATGATGTTCTATGGCGTTCAGATGCCTTCACACGGCAGGGGTCACAGGTTCGAACCCTGTACCGCCCACCAAATTCTGCAATAGTATTTTTTAGATTGAATTTTCCGTAACGGAAATCGAAAATCACAGCATCTTCTTCATTTCGTAGAGAAAATCCAAGGCTTGTCTGGGGCTGATCGAGTCGGGATCCAGTTGCTGCAGACGCTCCAGGAGTGGATGTGCTGTTACGGCAAACAGGGGTATCTGTGCTGGTGCCGGAGCTTGACGGGATGAAGCTGCTGGCTGCTCAGAAGCAGTATTCTCCAAAAGATGCAGGCGCTTGCGGGCGGCATTCACGACGCCTTCGGGGATGCCGGCCAGGCTGGCAACGGCCAGTCCGTAACTCTGAGTAGCCGGACCCTCCTCGACGCGGTGTAAAAAAATCACCTGCTCATTCTGAGCGACGGCATCCAGATGGAGATTGGATAACCCCCGGTTTTCGAGGGCGGTCAGCTCAAAATAATGAGTGGCGAAAAGCGTGAAAGCACCACGCTCCAGCAAGGCTTCTGCCGTAGCCCAGGCAATGGCGAGGCCATCGTAGGTGGCCGTACCACGCCCGATTTCATCGAGAATCACCAAGCTCTGCGCCGTAGCCAGATGGAGAATCCGCGCCGTTTCACTCATTTCCACCATGAATGTGGAGCGCCCACCGGCGAGATCATCTGCCGCACCAATGCGGGTGAATATCTGGTCAATGGGACCGATGACCGCCTCCCGGGCGGGCACCCAACTGCCAATATGGGCCAGCAGAACGATGAGCGCGCTCTGGCGCATATAGGTGGATTTACCACCCATATTGGGACCCGTAATCAGATGCAGCCGTTGTCGGCCATCAAAATGCAGATCGTTGGGCACAAACTGGCTACCGATTTGCGCTTCGACCACGGGGTGGCGTCCATCCACAATGTGCAGCGCATTTTCTGCTACTAGCTGCGGGGCGGACCAGTTCAGGGTGATGGCGCGTTCGGCCAGGGTGCTCATTACGTCCAATTCAGCGATGGCCGTCATGGTGTTTTGCAGTGCTGCCACTTCTGGCAGTAGCGCCTCCAACAGACTTGAAAACAACTGGCGCTCGCGGCTAAGAGCCAGGCTTTCAGCGGAGAGGGCCTGATCTTCGATGACTTTGAGCGCGTCGTTGATGTAACGCTCGGCATTTTTGGTGGTCTGGCGGCGACGGTAATCGTCGGGGATGGGACCCTGATAACTGCGGCTGATTTCAATATAAAAGCCATGGACACGATTATACTGAATTTTGAGCTGGCTGATGCCGGTACGTTGGCGCTCTTCCTGCTCCAGATTACGCAGCACATCCTGGAGGTTGTGGCTCAAGGCCTGCAAACGGTCGAGTTCAGCGTCATAGCCTGAACGGATATAACCCCCATCTCTTTGAGTCATGGGTGGCTGGTCAACGATGGCATTTTCCAGGAGCTGGGTCGTGGCGGTGAACAGGCTGATTTTTTTCTGGTAAGTCGCCAATGCGTCAGCTGTGAAATGCCCCAGGCTGTCGCGTAAAGCGGGTAGGGCCTGCAGGGTGTGGCGCAACTGGGCGAGGTCCCGGGGATTGGCGCTGCGCAGGGCGATGCGGGTGAGAATGCGCTCGGCATCGGCAATACCTTGCAGGGTCTTTTGCAGAGGGCCTGGACCCTGGCCGTCTATGAGCGCGCTGACGAGTTGCTGGCGCTGCCACAAATCCGGACCCTGGCGCAGGGGGCGCAACAACCAGCGGCGTAACAGCCTTGCGCCCATGGCGGTACGGGTTTTTTGGAGCAAAGATAGCAAGGTTGGGCCTTGCCCCTGAAGGCTTTCCACTACTTCCAGGGCCCGAAAAGCCGTAGCATCCATGTACAGTTCTTCTTCAGCGCGCTCGGGATGCAGACGCTGGACTTGCGCGAGGCTGCCACGCAACTGCGTTTCGGCATAATGCAGTAGCGCCCCGGCAGCACGCAGGCCCAGAGGCCAGTCATTGCAGCCAAAGCTGTCCAAACGCTCGCCAAAGTAACGATCGAGCACGACCTGACTGCGGCGTGCCTGGAATATCTGTTTGTCGAGACCCTGGACGGGGGTTCCCTGCAAGTAGGGCTGCAGGTCTGTGTCCTCAGGCAGGATGATTTCAGCAACGGGACGTCGGCTCAACAGGTCGGCCAGATGGATCAGCGGAATTTCCCGGAGCATCAGGCGTCCTCCGGCGGCGTCCAGCCAGGCAAGCCCGCAGTGTTCTCCTTGGGGACAGATGGCCAGTAGCAGCGGTTCCTGCTGACTGTCCAGCAAGGCGCCATCAACGATGGTGCCGGGGGTCAGTACCCGGACAATGGCTCTTTCGACGGGACCTTTACTGCTGGCCGGGTCGCCAATCTGCTCACCAATGGCAATTTTTTCACCCAAAGCCACCAGTTTACTCAGATAGCCATCGACACTGTGAACGGGAACACCGGCCATGGGAATGGGCTCTCCCGCACTGTGCCCGCGACTGGTGAGGGTAATACCCAACAGTCGGGAGGCTTTTTGCGCGTCTTCATAAAACAGCTCATAGAAATCCCCCATCCGGTAAAACAGCAGGGCATCCGGACATTCTGCCTTCAGTCCGAGATATTGCTGCATCATGGGAGTGTGCTTCGCGGGAGATTCAGCGGCACTCATGGGCGATTCAATTCAGGAATAGGGAACTTATTCATCGCCGAGAGGATAGCGCAAGGGCGTATCCGTCGCCATATCCGCCGCGTTTATTGAGCGTGGCGGATATGTGGCGGTCGGGTATACGGCGAATTTCAGTTGCGGTTGCCGCCGCCGAAAATCTCCAGCAGAGCCATGAACAGGTTGATGATGTCCAGGTAGAGTCCCACCACCAGCAGCACCGGTTCCTGAATGCCGCCCCGGACCATGCGCTGGGTATCAAACAGAATCAAACCGCTGAACACCAGGACGAGTACCCCGGCAATAGCCAGCTGCAGGGCCGGCAGATGCAGGAAGAACATGTTCAGCAACGACACCACAATCGCCAGAATCAGCCCGGTAATGAGAAAACCGCCAATGTTGCTGAAATCCCGGCGGGTCGTCATGGCATAGGCAGAAAGGCCGATGAACATGGCAGCGGTGGTTCCCAGCGCTTCGGCAATGATGGTTGCGCCGTTGGGCATGCGCAGATACATCTCGATGGCCGGTCCCATCATCATGCCCATGCCGGCAGCAAAGAGGAACACCAGGGGAATGGCAAAGGGACTGCGATGGGCACCGGTATATTGCACGGCAAAGAGCAGGGCAAAGGATCCGATCATCAGGATGATGGGATGTTCATAAGCAAAGGGTGAACTCATCCCGTACACGGCAGCGATGGCTGAGACCACGAGGGTGGCTGCCAGCAGGGCGTAGGTTTTCCCCAGCAGGGCGCCGATGGATGTCCCGGCACGACTTCCCTGGGGATTCATGCTGTCGGGAAACTGATAGGGATTTTGATCCTGATTCATGTACAGACTCCTTCAAACAAGCAACACGCTTGGTATTAACAAAGAATGGGGGTTTCTATTCAATAAATCAATGGTCAAATCAACGCAACTGGCGAAAAATTGGCGATATTGGCAGCGCAGTAATCCGGTGTAGGAGTATGACGGAAGGGGAAAGTTCCGCAAATTGTCTCTTGCCCATTGGCAGGCACACCATTAACCTGCAGTTCCTTTTTCTGATCCAAACTGGAGCCGGTATGCGCGCACTGATTTTTGACACGGAAACGACAGGACGGGTGGAGCCCGATCTGATCGAGGCAGCCTGGCTGGCGGTCAGCGATCTCAAGACTCTGGAAGTGGAAGAACAGTTTGTGCAGCGTTACCGGCCGGACAAGCCCATAGAAATGGGTGCCATGGCGGTCCATCATATTCTTGACGAAGACCTGCTCGATTGCCCTTCGGCGCGGACCTTTAGCCTGCCTGAGGATGCGGCCTATCTGGTGGGACACAGTATTGATTATGACTGGGGGGTGATCGGCAAGCCCGATGTCAAACGGATCTGCACCTATGCCATGACCCGCAAGCTCTGGCCCGAAGTAGACAGCCATTCCCAGTCGGCATTGATGTTTCATTTCAGCAAGGATCGCAAGAAAACCCGGGATAATCTTAAAAATGCCCATTCAGCGCTGGCGGATGTGAAATTCTGCCGGATATTGCTGAATAAGGTCATTCTCGCCGTGCGGCCTTCCTCCTGGGAGGATCTCTGGGAGTTCAGTGAGCGCGCGCGCATCCCTGAGACCATGCCCTTCGGCAAGCACAAGGGGGTCAAAATCATTGATCTTCCCGATGACTACCGCAAATGGGCGCTCAACAATCTGACCGACATGGACTTTTACCTGCGCAAGGCGCTGGAAGGCTGAGCCCTTTGCACCGCTTCCAGCAGTAACGCTCCACACTGGGCAGCAGTCTGGCCGGCGGCGATGATGCCGTCTTCGTGCCCTGCCATTTGCAGTAGCAGGGGAAGACGGGCATCCCGGACAATGGCACTGATGGCCCCGGCCATGGCCGGGGTGCCATATTCCGCATCCATCGGAGTCGCCGCTATGCCCAGCCGTTCGGCTGCCTGCCAGAGTATCGGACTGTGGACGTGAAACACCCAGTGGATGTCGGAATGGGCGCCATAACAGGCGGCATGACTCAGAGCTTCGGAGGAGGGTGCTTGTGGCCCCCTGGCATGAATTTGATTGCCCGCAATATTCCAGTCGGTCACGGTGCAGAAATGTGCCGTCGCCAGAGTCGGCAGCGCCCCGGTTTGGGTGGCGCTGATCAGAAAACCCTGGGGGCTACGGCAACTCACATTGCCAAATCCGATTCCGCCGTAACGCTGCGGATCGGCACCAATGAGCTGGCGTGCGAACAACACATCGCGCCAGTCCAGCAAGGTGGCAATTTCCGCCTGACGGGGGGCTGCAGCGTGTTCCCAGTGCAGAGTAAATTTGGTAACGCCTTCTTCAGGTAGATTGGTTGTGCTCATGGGTTTTAGCGCCGCGCAAAAATTTTCTGGAGGAGGCGATACCAGCCGGGGTGCGTCACCGGGCCGGAACGAGCTGGTTGGGTACAGAGTTTGACCGCCGTTTTGCCGGAATAGGCCGGTGCTTCGGGTAACGGGACGTCCGGAGGATAAATATCCACCAGGGTAGCCCCCCAGCTACTGCGATCATTGGCCAGGCGAAAATGTTTGACCATGGGTTCGCGGCGCAGCAGAGCATGGACAGTCTCGCGAAGTACCCCCCGACCTTTGCCGTGAATAATCCGGATCTCGGTAATGCCGGCAGCCCGGCAGGTCTGCAAGTATTCCCGGACCAGATCGGGGATTTCCTTGGGGCGAAAAGCATGCAGATCCAGCACTCCGTCTATATGGCTTTGAAAAATTGTATTCTGTTCAGGATGTTTGGTCATGTGCTGCTGCCTGCCCAATGAGTGATCAGAGCAATGCTGACCAGACATACAGGCAAAATCATAGCCAGCGCCGGGATCTGAAACAGGAAAAAGGCAAAGACGATCGCCCCTGTCAAATAGGCGAAAAGGGCGGCGACCTGCTGACGCCAGGAAAAGGGCAGTGCTTGTTTTTTGCGCAGACTTTCTACCAGGGTGATGATGATCGTGGTCAGGGTGTTGGTGAAAACCACCGAAGGTACGCCGGCGACATTGATGAGGCGGGCAGCCACACTTTGCAGGCCCATACTCAGCGCAGAAAAAATAATCAGGGCGTAGAGTTCAACTCCGTCAGCCGGAAACCCCCAAAGGATCCATAGCAAGGCGTAAAGGCCGAGAAAAGCTGCTTCCAGGGCGAGAACCATTCTCAGCCCCCGGGGATGGTCCTTCCAGAGCGTTGCCAGCATGATGCCAATGATGAAACCGAGCAGGGCAGCCAGGGAATGGGTGGCGGAGAGCAGGTGCCCTTGGCCTACGGCAATGCCGAAAAGCGCCAGATTGCCGGTCATGGCCGAGGTGAACACCATGTGAAACTGGAGAAAGGCGACAATATCCGCACCGCCGGAAGTCGCTGAAAGCAGGTGCATGGTTCGGTCGGTTTTGCCGAGCCGTGGGGATGACTTTGCGGGAGTCCCGCTCAAAGCAGTATTCTCTCAATGCCCCCCTGCCGGGTCGCATCAATAAAGCCCTGCTGCCACTGCGCACCGAGAATTTTCCGCGCCAGTTCCACGACAATGTAGTCCGTATCCAGGCCGGTATCTTCCCGGTAGCGCTCCAGGCCCTGCTGGCAGGCGGGACAACTGGTCAGCAGGCGCACGTTATTGTCCACGGCCTTATCGCTGCCCGTCAGCTGGAAAATCCCTTCTTTCAGTACCTCCTCCTTACGGAAGCGCAACTGGGTGGCAATATCGGGACGGCTACTGGCCAGGGTCCCGGCTTCGCCACAGCAACGTGCGGACTCGGTCACCTCCTGGCCGAGCAGGCGGCTGGCAACAGCCTGGGGTTTGTGGGTTTTCATGGGGCTATGACAGGGATCGTGATAGAGATACTGCACTCCCGCCACACCATCCAGAGCAACCCCCTTTTCCATCAGGTATTCATGAATATCCAGCAGACGGCAACCGGGGAAAATCTGCTGAAACTGATATTGCAGTAACTGATCCATGCAGGTGCCGCAGGATACGATCACGGTTTTAATATCGAGATAATTGAGGGTGTTGGCCACCCGATGAAAGAGCACCTGATTGCGCACGGAAATTTCCTGGCCTTTGTCCTCCTGGCCACCTGCTGTCTGCGGATAGCCGCAGCAGAGATAGCCGGGAGGGAGGACCGTTTGTGCACCCACATGATGGAGCATAGCCAGGGTCGCCAGTCCGATGTCGCTGAACAGACGCTCACTGCCGCAGCCGGGAAAATAAAACACGGCATCACTGTCGTCATTGACCTTGGCGCTGTCACGAATGATGGGCACGGTTTTGTCATCGACAATGGCCAAAAGCTGGCGCATGGTCTGGGCGCCCATTTTGGTGGGCAGGGGTTTGCGCAAAAAGTGGATGACTTCCGCTCGCACGCTGGCCTTGCCCGTGGTGGCCGGAGGTGGTCCTTTGGGTAACAGGGGCTTGACGACATCATGGGTCAGAGCCTGGGCCTTGAACATGGTCTGCAGCACCCCCTGACGCAGAAAATGTACCTTTCCGGGTTCAGTAGCGTTCAGGTAGCTCATGGCCAGCCGTGTTCCCATATTGAAGGATTTCTCGCCCCGCGCCCGGAGAATGTTGCGCATGTGGATGGAGACCTTGCCAAAATCAATATCCACCGGGCAGGGAGTCATGCACTTGTGACAGGTGGTACAATGATCGGCCACATCATTCATGGCCTCGAAGTGTTGCCGGGAAACACCCCGTCGGGTTTGCTCTTCATACAGAAAGGCCTCGATCAGCAGGCCGGTAGCGAGGATTTTGTTGCGCGGTGAATAAAGCAAATTGGCGCGGGGAATGTGGGTCATGCAGACCGGTTTGCACTTACCGCAGCGCAGACAATCCTTGATTTCACGGTTGAGTGCACCGAGTTCACTGGCTTCGAGGAGCAAAGCTTCCTGCTCCACCAGTTGCAGGGAGGGTGTGTAGGCATTGTCCAGACCCGAACCCGCCAGCAATTTACCCGGATTAAAGAGATCGTCAGGGTCAACCTTGGTTTTGTAACGGGCAAAGGCAGCAATTTTTTCCGGTTCCAGCCAGCGCATTTTGGTAATACCAATGCCATGTTCGCCGGAGATCACCCCGCCCAGTTGCTGGGCGATAGCCATGATCCGGTCCACCACAGCGTCGGCTTCATGAAGCATGGTCTGATTGCTGGACAGTACCGGGATATTGGTGTGAATGTTGCCGTCACCAGCGTGCATGTGCAGGGCCACAAATAGCCGGGAGCGCTTGTATACTGCATGGATGTCACGAATCTGCTCGCGCAGGGCGGTGAAAGCATCGCCGGCAAAGAGCGCCTCCAGCGGTCGTCCTACCCGCTCCCGATAGCTGATCCGCAAGACCCCGCGCAGGAGCAGATCCATGAGGGTTTCCTCAGCATGCATGAGTGGCGCTGACTGGGCATCCAGCAGCTCCGGGTGCAAAGCAGCAGCATCATCCAGATGCTGAAGCAAGGCTTCCCAACGCTGACGGGTATCCTCAATCAGGGCCAGGGCGGCGGCTCTTTTGGCCGCCACAATGGCCTGATCTTCGCTGCAATCCTCATAGTCTTTGGCTTTGCGGATTTCTGCCAGATCACCGTGAAAATATTCGTCCAAGGCCTTCAGGCTGCGCAATTTGCTGTTGATGGACTGTTCGATATTGATACGTTCCACCGCTTGGGTATACGCCCCCAGTTGTTCCAGAGGAATGACCACATCTTCGTTGATTTTGAAGGCATTGGTATGGGCGGAAATGGCAGCGGTGCGGCTGCGGTCGGCCCAGAAACGGCGCCGGGATTCGGGGGTGGTGGCCACAAAGCCTTCACCTCCCCGAGCATTGGCAATGCGCACCACCGCTGCCGCTGTAGCGCCCGCTGCGTCCGGGTCATCGCTGGCGATGTCCGCCAGGAGCAGCATTTTCGGCCGCTCATGACGGGGCGCCTTATTACTGTATTTGATGGCCTTCAGATAGCGTTCGTCGAGATGCTCCAGCCCGGTGAGCAGAACATGGTTCTGGCTTTCCACATAGGATTTCACCTCGACAATGGCCGGGACGGCGGCATTCAGATCCGTACCGTAAAATTCCAGGCAGACGGTGCGAATATGGGCGGGCATACGGTGCAGTAGAAAACGCCCGGAAGTAATGATGCCATCACAACCTTCTTTCTGGATGCCGGGCAGTCCGCCGAGAAACTTGTCGGTCACATCCTTGCCCAAGCCGGCCTTGCGCAAGCTGGCCCCGGCAAGCGTCAGGATTTCTGGTTCGCCCAAGGGAGTCTGACCGTCGCCAGTGAAACGTTTGAGCAGAAAATCGACCTGGGGCTGATCATGGATTTTGCCGAGATTATGGTTCAGCCGCTCCACTTCCAACCAGTTGCCATC
>NZ_JABBOU010000008.1 GCF_018853465.1 Acidithiobacillus montserratensis | reverse complement strand
GTCGATCAGCTGCTGCATGGTCTTCTGATTGATTCCGGTAATGATGCTGCCGTGGCCCTGGCAGAGACAGTGGCCGGCAGTCAGTCCGGCTTTGTGACCTTGATGAACGAAACCGCCGGTCAGCTGGGCCTGCGTAACACCCATTACAATAATGTCGATGGCTTGCCCGATGATCATCTCTATACCACCGCTCTGGATGTCGCCCGGCTTTCCCAGATACTGATTCAGCAATATCCCCAGGTCATCCAGATTACCAAACAGAAATCCTACACCTACAACAAAATCACCCAGCGCAGCTGGAATCCTGTCCTGTTTCGCGACCCCAGCGTGGATGGCCTGAAAACCGGCCTGACCGACGCCTCCGGATACTGTATTGATGCCACGGCCCAGCGTAATGGCCGGCGCCTGATTGCGGTCGTCATGGGCGGCCCCAACTGGGCGGGCAGCACCAATGCGGTGGAGGCCCTGCTGGATTATGGCTACCGGTTTTTTGTCAACCATCCGCTCTACCAGCCGGGAGCAAAGGTGGGCGAATTCACTCGCAATGATTTTTCGCCCATGCAGGTCCCGGTGGGCGTCACCAGCAATGTGACCATCACGGTTCCCAAGGGACATTTTTCGGATCTGCAGCAGGTGGTCGAAGTCAGCCCCAATTTGCAGGCACCCCTGAAAAAAGGTACGGTCGTAGGGACACTGGTTTTCCGACTGGACGGCAAGGTGCTCAAAACGGTACCGGTCGTCAGTCAGGTTGCTGTTGAAAAGGCAGGCTGGTTAAGCCGGATGTTCCACAAGATCGGCGCAGCGCTCTGAATCAGGATGAGGAGCCTGAATGACATCTGAATCTCATCACGCAGAGGACTACCCCCATCTGCATCATGTCAAGGTCATAGGTCAACAGGCTGATCTGCTGGCTGCAGTACGCAAGGCCGTGGAACCCCATGCCCCGCATCTGCCCGACAGCGCTTTTGCCATACGCAACAGTAGTCAGGGGCAGTATTGTGCGGTCACCATCTCTCTGGAAATCCAACATGAAGCCCAGCTTCTGGCCATTTATACGGCAGTCAAAGCCGTGGACGGAGTCATCCTCTGCTTATGAACAACTCTCCTATATTGGTGCGCTGCTGGCCCGGCATTCTGCCCTACTTCACGGTGCTCGACGCCATGCGCGAATTCACTGCCCAGCGGGATGCCGAAACCCCTGATCAAATGTGGCTGCTTCAGCATCCGCCGGTATTTACCCTGGGGCGTAATGCCGATCCTGCAGATGTCATGGATCCCGGCTCCATCCCCGTCATCCGCAGCGATCGCGGCGGCAAGGTCACCTATCATGGTCCCGGACAATGGATTGTCTATCTGCTGATGGACTTGCCGCGCATGGGCATCCATGTCCGACAACTGACCAGCATCATGGAACAGGCCGTCATTCAGCTCCTGGCAGAACATGGCGTAAGCGCCCATGCCCGCCGTGATGCTCCCGGGGTCTATGTAGGAGAGGCCAAAATCGCCTCTCTGGGACTGCGGGTGCAAAAGGGCCGCAGTTATCATGGTTTAAGCCTGAATACCGATATGGACTTGAGCCCTTTCCAGCGCATTCATCCCTGTGGCATGCCCGGGCTTGCCGTCACCCAGATACATGATCTATGTCCGGACTGGGCCAGCCAGGATGTTGCCGAAGAACTGATGCAAGCTCTGTCCACACAGTTCCAGCGACCCCTCCAGAAAGGAGGTGCCTGAGTATGTCAGCCACCATGGACAAAAATGCCGGAAGAGGCGCCGAAAAAACCGCCCGCAACCCTATTCCCATCATTCCGGTAGAAACCCCCAGGGTTCCCAAACCCCAATGGCTGCGAGTGCGCTCTCCCCTGTCTCCGGAAGTGGACCGGCTCAAAAAAATTCTGCGGGCAGCAGACCTGCATACCGTTTGTGAAGAAGCCTCCTGCCCCAATCTCGGTGAATGTTTTGGTGGCGGGACCGCCACCTTCATGATTCTCGGGGATGTCTGCACCCGCCGCTGCCCGTTCTGCGACGTAGCCCATGGCCGTCCCCAGCCGCCGGATGCTGCAGAACCCCTGCATCTTGCCCAGACCGTCGCGACTATGGGGCTGCGTTTTGTGGTCATTACTTCGGTGGACCGGGATGATTTGCGCGATGGCGGCGCCGGGCATTTCGCCGATGTCATCAGCGCCTTGCGCCAGCACTGCCCGGGTCTTCATATAGAAATCCTGGTTCCGGACTTTCGCGGGCGCGTGGAGAAAGCCCTGGCGGCTCTCCACGACACCCCCCCGGATGTGTTCAATCACAATCTGGAGACGGTGCCCCGCCTGTATTTACAGGCCCGTCCGGGTGCCGACTACCAGCACTCCCTGAATCTGCTGTCGGCCTTCAAAGCCCAACATCCCGACATTCCCAGCAAATCAGGACTCATGCTCGGGCTGGGCGAAGAACTGGATGAGATTCGTGCAGTCATGCAGGATCTGCGTCAGGCGGGTTGCGAACTGCTGACCTTGGGACAATACCTGTCCCCTTCCCGCCATCACCTGCCGGTGTCCCGATTTGTCCCACCGGATGAGTTTGAAGCCCTGCGTCTGGACGGGCTGGCCATGGGCTTCCGTCACGTCGCCAGCGGTCCCTTGGTGCGCTCTTCCTATCATGCCGAACGCAGTTTTCATGAAATGACCGAAGACTGACCGGAACAAGCTATGCTGCTGCGTTACACCACGATTCTGACGCTGGTATCGGCGCTGCTGCAACCTCCCGGCATACTCTTTCTTATCGCCATCTTCGGTTGGGTCCTGGACGTGCTGGGCTGGCGTTACCTCGGGCGCACGCTACTGCTGGTCGCGCTCTGTGTTTTGTATTTCTTCTCCACGGCCATTGGCACAAGATTGCTGCTCAATCCATTGGAAAACCGCTATCCGCCGCTGCTGAATGGGCCATTGGCAGGGACAGAAAAACCGGGAGCCATTGTTGTGCTGGGTGGCGGTGAAGTCATGGCCGCACCTGACTCCCGCCAGGAAACCGCCAATGCCCGTACCCTGATGCGTCTGATGGCGGCAGCCCGACTCGCCAAACGCACTCATCTGCCCCTGGTACCCAGCGGAGGCGCACCGCGCTTTGGTGTCGCCGCAGAGGCCACCACCATGGCGCGGATTCTGCGTCAGGATTTTCAGGTCACTAGTCCTATCTGGCCGGAAACCCACTCCTACAATACCGCTGCCAATGCCGCAGATTCCAGCATCCTACTGGCAGAACACCATATTCAGCGTATCTATCTGGTCACCTCGGCTTTGCATATGCCCAGGGCGGTAGCCTGGTTTCGCTTGTCCCATCTGGACGTGATTCCTGTCCCTACGGATTATCGCCTTAACCTGGTCCGGCCATACCAGGTGGAAAGCTGGCTTCCCAGAGCCATTTTCATGGAAATCAGCAGCGAGGCCTGTCATGAATATCTCGGCCTGTTCTGGCTCTGGCTTCAGGAGCAGGGCCTGGGCAGCGGCGACTGATACTTCAATCTGCCTTACGATCGGGGAACAGGACCTGGACGTGCAGATGCTCCTGATCACCGGGCTTCGCCAGCTGCAAAGGCGCAGGCACTGCCGCCCCATTGGCGGAAGGCCCATAGGGCGCATAGGCATAGGGTTTGGCGGGAAGTGCCGCTGCCAGGGTCTGGTAACTGGGTGAATTGACGCCAATGGGCAAAGCCACGGTATTGTGCTCACTGACCACCCGCCGCACCTTGCTCCAGTCGATCGCCTGCTCAATGTGATGCTCGTTCATGAAGGTCTTGATCTGCATAGCCGCACGCTGCAGGATGGGCACACCCTTATGATAGGTATCCATGGGTTTATAGGACTGCAAATAGACTTCGCCATCATGCACCCCCACCAGATTGGGCATATCGATGATACGCACCGGTGTTCCCACCGGAACCATGGGGAAAAGTTGTGCCACATTCTCGGGATACATCTGGAAGCAACCCTGACTGGCGCGCATACCGACACCCCAGGGATGATAGGTGCCGTGAATGAATATTCCCGAAAGCCCGGTCTCCATCGCCAGTTCGCCCATGGGATTTTCCGGTCCGGGCGGCCAGTACCAGGGGATATTCATATGAAATTTTTGCTTGAACCAGGCATGGATGTTCTTGGGCACATTCCAGGCCGGCATCTTGAACTTGGCGATGATCTGGGTCGTGGTCAGATTTTCCTTCCAGCCCGGTAAAAATACGCCTACCGGATAGGTGTACACCACATGATCATTGCTCGGAAAAAAGTAAATTCGCCGCGCCGGAATATCCACTACAATGCCGGTCCAGGGCTTGGGCGGCAAAATGTACTGGGCCGGAATGACGACCTTGCTGGCCTGCCCGGGCAGCCAGGGGTTGACCCCCGGATTGGCCTTAGTGACCTGATTGTATCCCAGATCATAAAAGCGCCCGATATCCAGGAGCGTATCGTCCCGATGGGTAGTGACGGCATGTAATGTACCCACCATATTGCCATGCTCTGGCAACGGGAACACGCTTGCCTCAGCCGCATTCACACCCAAAGCTGCGAGCGCAGCAGTAAACAGCCAGATACCCCATTGTTTTTGCTTCATTAGCCTTCCTGTTTGCGGCAAATACCATTAAGATGCCCGACCAACTTCCGTATCGAGCCGTTGGCAGCATGCTTTATAACCGGCAATATCATAAGGGAAAAGGAGGCCTTTATGGAATCACCACACCTCATTATTTTAAAGAAAGCCATTCAGGGAGAGCAAATTCCTGGGGCAGAACAACGTGACGCCCTGGTGCGCCTCGATCACATGCTGACGGATCTGGCAGCTGATCTGCAGATTCCTTTCAGAGGGCCCTACGTAGGCCTGCGCCAAGCACCTGAACAACACCTGCTGGCTGTAGCCAGGCATCGCTGGTCCCAGGAAGATTCCCGCTGGGGAGTTGCCATCTGTAGCCAGCACCCGCGCTATGACCTCCGTGCTGAATGGACCTTGGCTACTGTCAGCCGCGAGCGTCTGCCCCTGGTGGTGCAGGCACTTCCCGCCTTTTTTTCGGGTTATGCCAACATTGCCGCGCAAACTTTTGCGCCCTCTCGTCCGAGCGTATCCCGGTTAAAAACCCTGGCTGAACTGTTTGCACGTTGACAGCCGATCTAAAACGCCTATTTACGAGGCCATGAATCATTTGCCGCAAACATATTCAACAGGAAGTGAGCTTCGTGCATGGAATTACCTCTTAGCAGCTTGATTATCATTGTATTACTCCTTGCCCTCGTGATTTTTGTGGGGCTTTGGAAGTTATTCAATAGAAAACGCTTGCTGAAGGATTCTCCCGATGCCAGGGCTGTACGTGCCGAGGAACCGCCAGCTTCCGATATGAATCTCCATGCGCCACGGAGCTCCACATCGGGTGCGCCGATTGCCAGCGCCGAAGTGGATGAGACCAGCATTCTTGATGAAATTGAAATTTATCTGGCATATGGTCATCTTGAGCAGGCTGCTACGTCACTAAGCTGGTACGTTAGCCACAATCCGGGAGATCTCCAGCAAAGCCGCAAGCTGTTGACCTTATACCAAGAAATACCAGACATAGATCGCTTTGCCGATTTGCTCTGTCAGTTGCACGAGGAACAGCGCCTTTCCGGCCTGGAATTACAGAATCTTATTCTCTCGGGGCTTCATGCTGATCCAGACAATCTTCAGCTCAGGGTACTTGCCGAGAATACCGGCATCAGCAATAGCCAACTAGCCGCATTGACTAGTATCCAGTGTATCGAGACCCCGGCGGCGCCTTCGCCTGCGTTACTCAAGGCACAACAGGAACTACAGCAGGTCCTGGTCAACCCTGAACCACTGGATATGGATCTTAGTGGTTTTTCTGAAAAAACCCAGACCAGCCTGAGCAACGCGGACGATGCCGCAAGGACAAGTGAAAAGCAGACTTTGCTACAGGGGCAGATACGTCTGGAGGCCATCAGCCCCAGAGAATGCCTTATTAGCGCGACAATGGTTGATCCATTAATTATCGTGCGCGCGTTGCAAGAGACCCAACAACATGCTGAAGCCGAGCGCATCCTCAAACGCAACCTTATTTTTGATCCGCGCAAACTGGTCTTGCATGTGGCTTTACTGGACATGCTTTATCGGCAAAAACGTTGTGAAAATTTCGCAGAAGCGTTGCTTCAGCTTTACATCAGCCTATGGGGAGCGGGTGCTGCGCTGCGTGTCCGGATGCTGAATTATGGCCGTCAATTGGGGGAGCATCCGCTCTGGGAAAAGCTGGAAGCCAGCGAAACCGATAAACCTATCCTTGCGCAACAAGCAGAGCATTACGGTCTTTATCTGCCCCTGACAGCCATTCCGTTTACCAGTCCGGCACTGGTTCTCGAGGAGATTCGTCGCGATCATCAGATCATGGCCAAGAACAATGATGACAGCATTCTGCAAGAGTTCGACAGCCTCCTGGAGTATGGGCAAGTAGAAGAAGCCGTCGACCTCCTCGAAAAAGCCACACTTACCCGTCCCGACCATAAAATTTACTACCGCCCGCTCCTGGAAATGTATGAACGCATGGGTGCTCATGAGCGTTTCTCCAACTTTACCCGTGCCATTCTCAATATGGAAACACCGCCTGATGAAGAAATCATGCGACAAATGTTCAGCCTGGCTGAACGCATGCAACGCCAACCGCAGCGAAAGGTCATTTAGGATTTGATCATGACGAATAATACCTCCCACAGTGACAGCATCCTCGTTCGTAGCCTGGGTATGGATAACCGTAAGGAAGCGGTATTTCGCATGGCCTTTAAAATGCATACTCGCCGTCAATATCACCTGCTCGAATCTTCAGATGATCGGATCCCGCATCTGACGATTGTGGATATTGACGGGCCACAGGGTATTGAAATCGCCCGCAAGCTACATCAGGAAGAACCGGGGCAACGTATTTTGGTCACCAGCGTCGCCCCTCCGGAGAATGGTCTGTTCCCGTTACTCCTGAAGCCCGTACGCATGGAAACCTTATTCCCTGCATTGGAATCGCTCTTACTGGATACACCCAAAGCGCCTGAAAAAACGCCTGCGGATACCAATGTCAAAGCTATTCGTCCGGATGTGACCGTTCCTCCAATGAGCGTCCCTATCCTCGAGACAGTGCCGGCACCAACTCCGCCAGTTGTCCACGTCATACCTGCCAAACCCGTGCCGGTGCTCCGCCCTGAAGAAGTCCAGTATTTTAACTCCAGCGAGGGATTATTGGGTCTTCTGCAAATCGCGCAGCGAGATCAGGCAAGCACCATCATCGCCGACCAGAATCAACAGCGCATTGTCCGCATTGACGCGATGACTGATCAGGCCACCATTCTGGTGGATGATGAACAGTTGCAGCATATTTGTCGGACATCTTCCGTTAAATTGCTGATGCGTGCGCCGCGTGATGATGATTTCGGAAACAGCAACGTTGCTCGCCATATGTCCCTGCAATCCCTACTCTGGCAAGCAGGTGCATGGACAGCTAATGGCCGGTTGAACCAGAAGCTGCAAATCAATGCACCGGTACAACTCAAGCAATGGCCTAACCTGACCCGCTTACCGATGCTCCCGGATGCGTTACGGCTGGCGGCATTTCTGGCCCGCTCTCCCGCTTCTCCAGCACTTACAATAAAAATGCTACGCGTTGAAGTACCGGATTTGTTCAACTTTCTGGCTGCCGCAGATGCGCTGGAGTTACTGCGCTACAACACTCCCGAAAATCCCGTGAACGTTGTTCGGGTAGCACAGCATTCAACCCCTGCAGATACTGAAGTTCCCGCAGCCAAAAGAAGCTTTTTGGGCCGTCTCCTGAAACGCATAGCCGGGATATAAGACTTGCGCATGCTGCGATGCTGATAACAATGATTTTCAAGGAGCCATTTTGTGAGAGAAGATAATAAAATCGTTTTTACAGGCCCGGTTGGTGCGGGAAAAACCACCGCCATATCGGTCTTATCGGATACGCCGATCATTTCTACCGATGCTCAAGCCTCTGATATGACCCTGAATCGCAAAGGGCATACTACCGTGGCTATGGACTATGGCACCCTCAAACTGGATGCCCAGACAAAAATTCATCTTTATGGCACACCAGGCCAGGAACGCTTTGATTTTATGTGGGACATTCTCACAACAGGCGGGTTGGGCCTGGTCCTCATGCTAGATAATACCCGGCCCAATCCCAAAAAGGATTTGCATTTTTTTCTGCATGCTTTCAAGGATTATATTATCCAGGTTCCGGTAGTGATTGGCATTTCCAAGACGGATGTGCAAAGCCGGCCAAGCCCTGCGGATTATGCCAATATGCTTCTCGAAGTAACGGCCGACCTCAAAATGTTGAATCCGATTCCCCCTATTTTTGAAATTGATGGGCGCAAAAAGGAAGACATTAAAAATCTGGTCATGGCGCTGCTTTACTCCATCGATCCAGGGATTGGAGATGTTCTATGAGTATAGAGCTGGTTACAGCGCGTACTGAAGTCTTCGGCGAAGTAACGCCAGCGGGAGCCTTTTATGCGACTTCCAGCCCCGACCAGGAAGGTAACCGCGCCATTTTGCTGCATGTGCTCCGCACGGGGAATCGTGCACCATTTTCTGCCGAGATCGCCTGCCAATGGGCAGAAACAAGTGATTCAGATGAGGCCTTACGCAGCGTTTTCCGCTTGCAACGACTCGGTCTGTTGCGCGGGACCCATCAGGCCCGGACTGATAGTGACCTACGGCTCGAAGATGCCCTACCACCCTTGCTGGCCCGCTTATCGGATCAACAAAAAACCCTGCTCGCTGACGAAAATGGTTTCTATCTGGCGGCGGCAGGCTTTGCTCATGAAGCAGCGGAAGAACTGGCGGGTCTCTCTGCAGATTTGC
>NZ_JABBOU010000079.1 GCF_018853465.1 Acidithiobacillus montserratensis | reverse complement strand
TTATGTCTGGCATGTACATTATTTGCTTGAGTGGCGAGCGCGAAAAACTGCAGTTTGCGGCGATGGCGGCTTCTGTAGCCGCTGTATCAGGGACCGATGTCCATATTTTTCTGTCCATGAATGCTTTTCCCTACTTCATCAAAGGCCACAGCAAGGAAGCACCGGCAGAAGGAAAACTGGGAGAAGTCATGGCGGAACGTAAGGTACCTCCCTTCTATCAGATTTTCGAACAGGCCGTAGAACTGGGTGATGCCAAAATCTGGGCCTGCTCCATGGCGATGGATGTCCTCGGCGTCAAAGAGGACGGTATGGAAGAGATTGTGGCTGGACCATTAGGTCTGACCAAGTTCCTGAGTGACGCCGAAGGTGGTCAGATTCTGACCTTCTAAGGCTATTCGTTGATTTCCCTCTAAAAATGGCGAGAAGGAGTAGCACATGAGTGAACGTGTCGTCGATGCCCGGGGCAGCTTTTGTCCGGGTCCGCTGATGGAACTGATTTCCAACATGAAAATGATGCAGGTAGGGGACACCCTGGAACTTTTATCTACTGATGCCGGTTCTGCTGCAGACGTTCCGGAGTGGGTCAAAAAAGTCGGGCACGAAATGGTAGATACCGAACAGGACGGCGAAGGGACCTGGCATATCCGGGTTCGCAAGGCCAAGTAAGCTATTCACAGGGTCAAACACCCAAGGAGAGTGACATCATGAGAATTCTGGTTGTAGGTGGCGGTATGGGCGGTACCATTTTCGCGAATCATCTGGCACGACGCATTCACCATGAAATGAAAACCGGCAAAGCACGCATCACCATGTTGTCGGCCAGCCATGAGCATGTGTATCAGCCGGGCTGGCTCTATGTAGCCATGGGCCGCGCCACTCCCGACGAACTGGTGCGGGAGCAGCAAAGCCTGCTGGAACCGGGCATTGAATTTCATGTGGACCCCGTCGAAGAATTTCATCTGGCCGAAAATCACGTCAAATGCAAAAGCGGCAAGGTCCATGAATATGATCTGATTGTCATTTCGACCGGATCGCGGCCTTTGCCCGAAAAAATCCCCGGCCTCAAGGAAAATTCCATCAACTGCTATACCGCCGACAATGCCGTGGAATTCTTCAAGCAACTGTCGGACTTCAAGGGGGGACGCATTGTGGTGACCGTGGGCCTGCCCCACAAGTGTCCGATGATCCCACTGGAAATCACCTTTGCCATGCACGATTTTATCAAGGATCGCGGCCTGCTGGACAAGACGGAGTTCTACTACACCTACCCCATTGGTCGGGTGCACAGCCTGGAGAATGTCGCCAAGTGGGCGGCCCCGGAATTTGACCGGATGGGCATCAAGTATGAAACCCTTTTCAATATGAAGGAAGTGGACGGCAAAAACGCGGAAGTGTTGAGCGAGGAAGGGGGTGCCGTCAAATATGATCTGCTGGTAGCCGTACCTCCCCACAAGGGTCAGGAGGTCATCGAGAAAAATGGCCTGGGCGAAAATGGCTGGATTCCTACCAATCGTTCTTCCCTGCACATGGAAGGCGAACACGGCAAGAATGTCCTGGTGCTCGGCGATACCACCAATCTACCCATCAGCAAGGCGGGTTCCACCGCGCACTTTGAGGCAGAAACGGCTGCCGAGAATGTGGCGGCAGTCATCAAAATGGGGCGGCCGGTGAAAAGCTACGATGGCAAGGTATTCTGCTTTATCGAGGCGGGCAAAGATCGGGCGACTTATGCCATGTTCGATTACAAAACCCCACCTCAGCCCAAGGCGCCCACCGGTGCTGTCCATGCCTTCAAGATGTCTTATAACAAACTCTACTGGGCCACTGCCCGTGGTTTACTCTGAGGAGGTGACGTATGGCTGCGGTCATGGCAGAAACTTCTCAGGATGAACTGCAACGTGCCCAGGATGCCCTGGTGCATCTGGTGCAAAACGGGGATCTGGAGCGCATTGTCCACTTGGCCCGACTGAGTGGAGCAGCAGCGGACTCCATGAGTGATGAAATGGTGGGTCGTCTGGCCGGTCTGGCCAGCGATGGCCTGGATCTGGTGGATCAGGTAACCCGCAGTCAGGTAGCGCGGGCCCTGCCGGCCATCAGCTCTCTGGTGGGAAACGGGGATCTGGAGCGCATTGTGCAATTGGCCCGTCTCAGTGGTGCCGCTGCCGATTCCATGAGTGATGAAATGGTCGGGCGTCTGGCGGGTCTGGCCAGTGATGGTATGGACTTGCTGGATCGAGTAAATCGCAGTCAGGTGGTCAATGCTCTGCCGGCCATCTCGGCACTGGTGGAAAACGGGGATCTGGAGCGCATTGTGCATCTGGCCCGTATGGCTGGTGCCGCCGGTGACTCCATGAGTGATGAAATGGTGTCCCGTCTCGCTTCTCTGGCCACTGATGCCATGTGTCTCCTGGACCGGGCAACACGAACCGGGGTCATGGACCGGCTGCTCGGCGTCGCTGAGAAAATGGACCAGGATCATATTCTCACCGATTTCCTGCACTGCCTCAGCGGTGCCACCGAAGAGGCCGCCAGTGCTCCCGCCCCCAAGGGCGGTATAGGGGGGCTGTGGGAAATGATGAAAAAACCCGAAACCCAGCAAACCATCCAGTTCCTCATGCTGGTCGGCAAACATTTCCGTTCCTGCCGACTCAAACACTGATA
>NZ_JABBOU010000078.1 GCF_018853465.1 Acidithiobacillus montserratensis | reverse complement strand
ACTGAAGTTTCACCGATTTTCATGAGGAATAAGTCGCCGCATGCTACGCCACCATACGCATGAGCATCTGAGTGAATGATTTATGAGGGGGTTGGCAGAGATGGGGCCAAAGTCCCAGAAAATGGCTGGAGAGAGCTTCATCTGTAATCAGTTTGCGGACATCGGAGAAGGCAAAACTGGTCCGTCCCTTGACGATATGGCGGCGCTTGGGATCAGCCGTGATCCGGTCGGCGTAAATCCAGGTCAGGGTCGTGGCGAGCAGGCAGAAATGGAGGTGGTTGGTGACGGCATCAGCGGTCCGGTTCTGGCTGCGGGCGCTCCCGATTTCCTGTTTGATTTCTTTGAAGCCGGCCTCGATTTTCCAGCGGGCACCATAGTATTCGACAATCTGGGTGACGGAGAGCGTCAGATCTGTCGTGAAGAACGCCACCCACTGGGTTTTGCGAAAGACCCAGACCACCCGCACCGGGCAGCGCAGGGTTTTGAGCAGGAAGATCTGATCATAGGCACGTATCTCCCGCGCTTTGCCATAAAGCTGGACCGTGTGCCTTTGCGCCTGTTCCCGCAAAGACGTCGCCAGCTCGGTCACTGAACCGCAACGATCCCCATATTTGCGAGGCCGACCCTTGGCGGTCCGGGCCGCATCCGCTGGCTCTGCATATAGGACCGTACTGCTGCGCAAGCGGGACAACAGGTGGATGGACGGTTCCGCTGCATTCAGGGGTTTCCACAGGCCATTGTTCCCGAACCAGCTGTCGCAGACGATCAGAGGAGAGTGGCCGCTGAAATGGGTAGCCACCGGCAGGATCATGGCCGCAGCCTGGGCCATTTTTGACTGAAAGACCGGCACCTGTCCATGACGGCGGACGTTGATCTTGCCGGCCGCAATGTCCTTCTGCCGATGGTAGAAGCGACAGCCCAGCGGCAGACAGGCCCAGCGGCCTTTGATGGGCTTGAGCAGGCCGAGCATGACGATATTCTGTGCCCAGGGATAAGTGGGATGATTCACCTTGGCGGTATGATCGAAGAAAAAGCCGCAGCCGAAGATCCGCTTGCCGGTTTTGTCGTTGAGGGTGTCATCAAGGGCCAGGATCAGTCGCCCATCGACCAGCGGGGACGGAATCAGATTCCAGGCAATCGGCCAGAGGCGATCCCAGGCCAGTTGGGTGGAGGCCATGAAGAGGTAGAAACGGCGGGCGTTCACATCCAGGCCAAAGAGGGTCTGCAGGGAGCGCAGCAGATTGCTGCTCATGGAGGAGGTGAAGGGGACCATGATAGCCAACAGGATAAAGGGGAACCATTGAGCCCGTTCGCGCCCTAGTCGCGAATCCGAAAATGCCGATTGGAAAGGGAGGAGTAAATCGCGTAGCATGGACATCGAACAGGGCCTCTTGCGTTTTATAATCAGAGCGTTAACGATCACTCATTATATCACGGAAGGCGGTTCTGTTCATCGTTATCTGGCTGATTCACAATAAATAAAACAAGAAAAATAGGGTAACAAAATAGCGCCAAAATAAGTATAATTCATAGATAAATAATAATATTTAATGACCGACATTTTTGTTAACCATGCCGATTTTCCTCGCGGAAAAACGGTGAAACTTTAG
>NZ_JABBOU010000077.1 GCF_018853465.1 Acidithiobacillus montserratensis | reverse complement strand
ACAAAATAGCGCCAAAATAAGTATAATTCATAGATAAATAATAATATTTAATGACCGACATTTTTGTTAACCATGCCGATTTTCCTCGCGGAAAAACGGTGAAACTTTAGGCATAAATACAAATGTTCCGCCCGCTTTTTTTGATCTTTTGTCAGGGCCATCCGAATCCCGACCAGACACTGTCCTTCGGGCACCCCTTCTTCTTGAACACGAACAATGGTCACCACCGTTTCACAGTTGCCACAATCCGCAATGGCAAATTCCGCCAGGACTTTTTCGCCAGGCTGATAAATCCCTTTGGGTGCCATGAAGCTGGCACCACTCGGACTGAAATCATGTAACTGACCCACCTGTTCTGTGCCACCCATTTTGCGCAAGGTGATGGCACCCTCAACCCGAACCCGCTTGGCCCCACGAGAAGCTCTTCGATAAATCATGCGGGGCAGATCAAAATGATGGCGGCCTTCAAAGACATATTTCAGATCTGCAAAGAACATATAAATGAAGTCACCCATTTCTATAAAAATCAGTGCCTTTTTATAATCCTCTGCGGCGATTGATCCCTTCAGGCGAAAAACCAGCGCCTGAGAGTCACAACCATCGAAGTAAAAATGCGACCCCGAATCCAGACTATCCGAAGACAAGATCACCGCATCCCCACGCTCACCGGTGCAAAGCATGGAGGCAATATCCTCAAACACAGGCTCGCCAAATTCCGCAACCATGAGTTGCTGATACTCGGCAATGCTGAGCGCGCTCCGCAGAGGTAGCATCATGCCCAGCTCGGTATTATCTGATGTCAGACTCATCACCCTCTCCAGCAATCTCCATGAGCAGCTCAGCACCACGCAAGTGGAACACTTCATCTCATGTAGATTGAATCAAAAACTTATCACTTATTAATATTTGACATATAATTCTCAAAAATGTTACACCCCTCTGACTGATTAAACAAATGGGCGGCAAATGAGTAGTTCTTGCGCCGATAGTCCACAAGCGCCCCTGTCTGCGCTACACTCCACGACAATCCAGCCCACCACGACTGCAAACGGAAAAAGCCATGGCGCAATATGTTTTCACCATGAACCACCTGAGCAAAACCGTCCCCCCCAAGCGCGTACTGCTCAAGGACATCTCTCTCTCCTTTTTCCCCGGCGCGAAAATTGGCGTACTAGGCTTGAACGGATCAGGGAAATCCACCCTGATGAAAATCATGGCCGGTGTGGATCGGGAGTTTGAGGGGGAAGCCCTGCCCATGCCGAACCTGAAAATTGGTTATCTTCCTCAGGAGCCTGACGTTGACCCCAACAAAACCGTTCGCCAGGTCGTCGAAGAAGGCCTTGGCGACATTCTCAGTGCCCAGCAGCAACTGGAAGCTGTTTATGCGGCTTATGCCGAGCCCGATGCTGACTTCGATGCTCTGGCTGCCGAGCAGGGCCGCTTGGAGGCCATTGTCGCCGCCAGTGATGGGCACCAGGCCGAACAGCAGATGGAAGTAGCCGCCGATGCCCTGCGTCTGGCCCCCTGGGATGCCCTGGTAGGCCCCCTGTCCGGGGGCGAAAAGCGGCGGATTGCCCTTTGCCGCCTGCTCATCAGCCGTCCCGACATGCTCCTGCTCGACGAACCCACCAACCATCTCGATGCCGAGTCGGTGGACTGGCTGGAGCAATATCTACAACGCTTCAGCGGTACTGTGGTCGCCGTCACCCATGACCGTTACTTTCTGGATAATGCTGCCGAGTGGATTCTGGAACTGGATCGAGGCCGTGGCTTTCCTTATAAGGGTAACTACTCCGCCTGGCTGGAACAAAAGGAGAAACGTCTGGAACAGGAGGCGCGCAGTGAGGCTTCGCGCATCAAAGCCATGCAGCAGGAGCTGGAATGGGTGCGCCAGAATGCCAAGGGGCGGCAAAGCAAAAGCAAGGCGCGTCTGGCTCGTTTTGAAGAACTCAGTTCTTATGAATATCAGACCCGCAATGAAACCTCGGAAATTTTCATTCCCGTAGCCGAACGGCTTGGTAATGAAGTCATTGAATTCACCGAGGTCAGTAAAGGCTTCGGCGATCGCCTGCTGTTTGAGAATCTGAGTTTCAAGATTCCCCCAGGGGCCATAGTCGGCGTCATTGGTCCCAACGGCGCGGGTAAATCCACATTTTTCCGGATGATCATCGGGCAGGAACAAGCTGATAGCGGCACGGTCAACATTGGCCCTACGGTAAAAATGGCTTACGTGGACCAGTCCCGCGATGCCCTGGCGGCCAAAAACAACGTCTGGGAAGAAATATCGGGGGGCCTGGACATTCTCACCGTCGGCAAATTCGAGATTCAGTCCCGTGCCTATTGTGGCCGCTTCAACTTCAAGGGCAACGATCAGCAGAAACTGGTCGGGCAATTATCCGGTGGCGAACGCGGCCGCCTGCATCTCGCCAAAACCCTGATAGCTGGCGGTAACGTCCTGCTGCTCGATGAGCCCTCCAATGATCTGGACGTGGAAACCTTGCGCGCCCTGGAAGATGCCCTCCTGGAGTTTGCCGGCAGCGTTCTGGTGATCTCCCATGACCGCTGGTTTCTGGATCGTATCGCCACCCACATCATCGCCTTTGAAGGCGATGGACACGTCGAATTTTTTGCCGGTAATTATCATGAATATGAAGCCGACAAAAAGCGTCGTCTGGGCGAAGAAGGGGCGAAACCCCACCGTTTGCGCTACAAACCCATCATTCGCTAAAACGCCAAGGGGTAAGGTCTTCAGTGGTAATGCCAGCGCAGACTCAACACCACCGTCCGTGCTGGCAGCGGATAAAAGCTGGCACCGCTGTCGAGGGTCAACCCGCCCGTACTGATCAGACCAATACCCCGGTTTTGCAACAGATTATACACCCATAAATCGACATCTACAGATTGCTGCCGGCCCTTCCAGGTGTGCCCCAGATTCACGTCAGTCAGGACATAAGCGGATATCCTTTCCCGGTGCAAACTATCCGCCCAGCGCGGGCCGAGATATTTTTCCTGCACAGTCGCACGCCATTGATCGCGCACATACTGGAAAAGGGCGTTGCCGGACCACACAGGCGTATCCGGCGTCTGCAAACCACTCACCGGCAAGGTCGTAGCCCCAACACCTTGCAGATCCCGGGTAAACACGCTGCGGGTGTAACTACTGTTGCCAGAAATTAACCAGTGCCCACCCAAGCGCCACTGGGCACTGACACTCGCTCCATAACTCTGCCCATCGCCCACATTTTGCGGATAGACCAAGCCGGACAGAGGATCATAAACGGATACCGATTTGTGCCGAAAAATGCCGTAGTACCCCAGAACCTCTACATAGCCAGACGCCGCCGCCCAGCGCAGAGACAGATCCCCCTGATCACTGCGAATGAGTCGCTGGGCATCCCAGAGATTCTGGATCTGCACGCCTGCACGTTGAAAAGTGGCGAGACTCTGCTGGTAAGCGGGCCACAGATCAAAACCGGGGGAAGCCACATTGCTTCCCGCATTGGCGCGCAAAAGCCAGTGATCCGTAACGAGCCAACGCAGGCCGACATAAGGCAAAAAAGCCCCCAGAGTGCGCCCTTGCACCGATTGCCCGGGCCTCAGCGCGGCCTGATCCAAAGCCAGCGCCAGCGAATCGCTCGTCAGCTTGCGAGGATCATAAGCCTGCAAACCAGGAAGAGTATCCCAAAGATAGCGGCCACCCCAGTCCAAGCTGAACCGACCGCGATGCCAGCCCTGTTCCAGGTAAATACTGTCATAGCGTTCCGGTCTGCCGGGAGCACTCAGCAGAGACCAGCGCAGAAACTGCAAGCCTCCCTTCGTCGTCGGCTGATACAGGGCACTATTGGTGAGCGGGTGCGGGGCAATTTTTTCGTCATGCCAATAACCTGAGCGCCACCGCCAGTCACCGGATTGTTTCTCCCAATCGAGGCGCAACCCCCAGCGCCATGCATGGAGATCAGCACGCTGCACAAGGCTTTTTCCGCTTTGGACTATTCCTCGCCAATACTCCCCATCTTCCTGCATGCCGTAAGGCGATAAGCGGATCTCCCCAAGACTCCCCAGATGCTGGCGCCATTCCAAAAAGAGGGCATGGTCGGCGAAGTGCTGATGGTTATAACCCTGATAGAACGCCGCATCGGGGGAGGCGGGATTAAAGACCGGTTCGCGACTGTACGCCAGACGATTATAGCGCTGTAAATCCAGTGCTTCAGAATAATTGAGAGGCCGATAGTTGGCACTGCGATAATCATCATGCACAAAAAACAGCCGAAGCAATCCAGAGTCATAAGGCTGCTGCCAGCCCAAAGCGATATTGCTTCGCCCCTCAGGAGTCGCCCCCCAGCCTCGCCACTGACCCGCCCTGGTAAAAGATCCGGAAACAAAAAGCCGCGATCCACCCGGCAGAGAACCGCTATCCCAGCGCAGAAAACTACGGGTAAAATATTTGCTACCGATGCTCTGACTGAATAGCCAGCGGTTCTGGGGCAGCGGCCAGAGAATCCGGCTATCCACTACTCCGGCCAAACTCCCGGGGCTGGGCAGCGAGGGTGGAACGGCGCCCTGAAATAACTGCACGGACTGGATATCCTCCTGATCCACCAACCACTGGCCCGGCCCGGAAAATCCCGCTATCAGCGGCAAGCCATCGAGCAGATCGCCAGCGCCATGCTGAGCCGTCTCACCCCGTACCCGCAAGCCTTTACTGGCGTTTTGCACATTAGCCAGATTGAGCGCGTCCGGAGCGTTGTAAGAAACTCCCGGCAAAAAACCGAGAGCCGCTTCACTGTTGGCGCCGCCCGGGCCCGCCAGTAACGCCATCTGTTGTTGATTCAGACTATAACTCGTAGCGCTCATGGTCGTTGCCTGACCAGACTGTATAGGCAGGCCGGCTGACGTCTCTCGCCGCACCGTTCCCAGATCCTCAGCTTCTGCATTTTCGTTGAGAGCAATATTTAACAAAGGAAAAAACCACCCAGCAACCATAAACAATGCAGCTTCCCCAAACGAATACCCATCTTCTCGCTCCCTATATATGCAACTTTGTTGCATATAATAAATTATTTTGCGCCCTGCTCAAGCGTTCCTTTTCCTGAACCGGTGGCGCCAATCACAAAAACAGCTCGTCCCGACGCCTTGACTTTCGGACAGCATCTCCTTATCTTCTCTGCCCTTAGGATTTACCCGCAGGAAGTGTTCCAATGAAGCGTACTTTTCAACCCAGCATTACCCATCGCAAGCGTACCCACGGCTTTCGTGCTCGTATGGCCACCAAGTCCGGACGTCTTGTTCTGAAACGTCGGCGCGCCAAGGGCCGTCAACGTCTCTGTCCGTAAGCATATGCATCCGGCGCAGGCGCATCCACATCGCTTTACCCGCGAGGATCGTCTCCGCCAGAAAGCGCTCATCCAGCGCACCATTCAACAGGGGCGCAAAAAAGTTTTTCCCGAGTTGATCATGTATACCCTTCCCAATACCGTTTCCCATCCGCGACTGGGTCTGGCTGTGAGCCGCAAGGTCGGGAATGCCGTGATACGTAACCGGGTCAAACGGCGTTTACGGGAAGCCTTTCGCCTCCAGGAACAACGCTCGG
>NZ_JABBOU010000076.1 GCF_018853465.1 Acidithiobacillus montserratensis | reverse complement strand
CGGGCGTGCCGCCTGCGAACAGGCGGCAGACCAAGGGCCAGGCATCGTGCGCCGCCATCGATCAATCCTCGAACACCGACGACGAACTGATCGCGTCCGCTTCCGGCGGGAGCTCCTGCGCGCTCAGGGTCTGGCCCTTCTGCAAGATGCCCACCGAGACCAGATAGCCTTCCAACTGCGCCTGCATCTTGGCGTCGAACTTGTGCAGGTTCAGGCGCCCCTTGCTGGTCACTTCGATGGTGACCACCTTGGCGCGCGTCCGGCCCGGCTCTGGCGGATAGTAGAGATTGACCTGCGCCGCCGTCACCGCCCACTGGCCTTCCAGCGGGCCCGGCAGTTTCTCCTTCAGCAGCTCATGCACCGAGCGTTGCTGGCTGGACTGCATCGCGGTGCATTCGATCTTCAGCGCGGTGTCCGGGCTGAGGAGCGTGAGCGCCTTCAGTTGCACCATCGAGAAACCGTCCTCGAACGCCTCCGGCACATCGAAGCCGGTGCGCAACATCGACAAATCCAGGGTCGGCGACTTGATCCGGTGCGCGCTCGCCTTGACGCCCAGCACATGCTCGGCGAAGGCCTCGACCAGCATTTGCTGGTATTTCTGGCCGCCGCGCACCAGCGTGCGCACCACACCGGTGGACTTGGCGTACTCCAGCACCATGTGGATGTTGGGATTGCCGACGCGACGCTTCAGGGTCGAACCCTCGAACTCCAGCCGCAGCATGGCCATGTCCTTGACGTGGACGGTCAGCAGGAACACGCCGGGGCTTCGCTCGACCAAGTGCGCCACGCTGCTGTCGCCGCACTGCATTTCGCGCTTGTAGAACGCCGAGATGGCGTGGCGCAGTGCGGCCAGGTTGGTGTCCGAACCGTTCGGCTGGCGCTTCAGACCCAGATCGTATTGCTGGGTTTGCGGCCCGTGATGCTCCCAGAAGCTGAAGTCGTAGGCGCGCTCGAACAGCGCCGGGTGGTTAACGTACAGCCAGAACGAACGATGGAGGTCGCTGCTGCACAGCGTCAGGCCCGCCAGCGCGGCACCGTCCGCCACCACTGCCTCGAACATCGCCTGCTTGCCCGCCGCGTCGCCCAACTGGACACTGGCCATGAGGTTGGCGGTCATCTGGTCACGGGCGGCAGTGTCCGGCCAGACCTTGACCGCCTCCACCAAGAACTGGCTGGTCTCCGGCGCATCGTCCCACGCGAACCCGTCCGGCACCGGCAGGCCGTGTGAGGTCAGGAAGTCGCGCAGCGTGGCGTCCACCGGCAGCTCGAGCATCACGTCGACAAAGGTCTTCTTCATGTTGTTCGTCCTTTCTGGATCGGCGTCGGAGGTCTGCAACCGATGTACGGGATGCACGGGCCAGCGACAGGGTTACTGAACACGCATCTCGCGTAAGTAAAGTAACGAGATACAAGCGCGATTCTGAACCGCGGATTTCCGCTTGTCAATCAACGGGGCACATCTAGACCTTTTATGTATCTCGCGGCTATACTGACAGCCTTGATTCATTTACCGGCTGATTAGCCGCGACAGGAGCATCGCCATGGCTTCGGCGTTTGGAGTACGCCTGCGGCGCTTGCGCGAGGCGAAGAAATTGACCCTGCAACAGGTCGCCGACGCGGTCGGCTGCACCAAGGCCTACATCTGGGAACTGGAAATGAAGGAGGGGCAGCGCCCCACCGCCGAGCGGATTCAGAAGATCGCTCAGGTGCTCGGCGTGACGATGGAGGATGTGATGGGTACGCCCATGCAGCAGGCCCCCGAAGCCAGTCCCGAGGACGTGGCTTTCTTCCGCGAGTACGCCGGGATGACGGACGAGGAGAAGGATCGCTACCGGCAGGCCCTCAAGATTATGTTCCCCGACAAGGGCCAGGGCGGGGACTGAGGATTGAGCGCAGCGCACACCCTCACTGGCTCCATTGCCGCCAACACCGTCCAGAAGTGGTTGCGGGCGTGGTACAGCACGGGCATGCCCGACGCCGTCGATTTGGAGATCGTCCGGCAAATGCTACCGAGCACGCCCTACGGCACGGGCGTGCGGGAGATCAAGGCGCCGATGGTGCTCGATGTCGACAGCTGCGAAGGCATGCTGGTGCGCAACCCGAAGGACGCGGCCGAGTGGGGCATCTTCTACAGCGGCAAGGCCAGCTCTGAACGCCGACGCTTCACCATCGCCCATGAGTTGGGCCACTTCATCCTCCATCGCGGTCAGCAGCAGAGCTTCAACTGCGACAAGGAAAGCGTCTACTCCGGCGTCGACACCATCCGCGCCATCGAACGCGAAGCCGACGACTTCGCCAGCAACCTGCTGATGCCCGGCGATCTGCTGCGCGAGTGGATTTCGAACCAGCGCATCGACCTGCACGTCCTCAGTGCCATCGCCAAGCGGTTTCAAGTTTCGTTCGAGGCGCTGTGCATCCGCTTCATCAAATTCACCCCGCAGCGCGCGATCCTCGTCTATTGGGACAACGGCTACGTGAAGTACGAATGGCGCAGCAGCAGCGCCATCAAGACGCGGGCGCGCATCCGCCGCAACGCCGATCCGCAGGAACCGTTACCCGGCACGCTGGCCGCCGACGCGAGCGTCGAGCAGGAATGGGACGGTGTCGAGATGTCCGCCACGATCTGGTGCCCGGAGGAGGCGCCGCACATGAAGCTGCGCGAGTTCAAGCACAGCTATGGCGCGCGTGATCGTGTGCTCACGCTGCTCCTGCTCGAAAGCGCCGAGCCGCGACGTTGGGATCGGTCTTGGCAGGACGGCGAAAGTCTTGACAGCTTTGATCAGTTCGTCTCGAACGGTCAGTTGCCGGTTCGCTGAATCGCGGCCAGTCAATGACATGACGACACTACCCACCGACGGCGCACTGCAGACGCTGCAGCGTGAAGTTCAGCGATTGCTGGGCCG
The DNA here is from genome assembly GCF_018853465.1 of Acidithiobacillus montserratensis. GTDB lineage: Bacteria > Pseudomonadota > Gammaproteobacteria > Acidithiobacillales > Acidithiobacillaceae > Acidithiobacillus > Acidithiobacillus montserratensis. The sequence goes on along the minus strand of NZ_JABBOU010000076.1, from coordinate 1,020 downwards.
CTGCCTGCTGCGTCTGCAGCAGTACGAGCAACTGATCAAGGCCCTCGTGGCGCATCACGAGATTGCTGGGCCGGCCCATGCTCTGGAGTCGATCCGAGCGGAGCGCATCACCGACACCGCCGGCAAGACACTTGGCACCCTGGTTGGCCAGCTCCTCGGTTCGTACGTCGTGACCGGGGATGCCGACACACCCGACGAGATCACCGCTCGCGCACCAAGTGACACCATCTCATTTGGGATGCGGATGCAGCTGAGCATGTCCGCTGACGACTACGCTCGGACCGAGAGCGACTTGAAGGAACTGGTGCTGCTGCGAAACAGCCTGGTGCACCACTTCATCGATCAGCACGATCTCTGGAGCCCCGAGGGATGCCAAGGTGCGCACGATGCACTGGTTGCAGCCTACAGCCGCATCGACCAACACTTCGAGCAACTCCGAGGCTGGGCCGAACACATGGATCAGGTGCGGCGGCTGACGGCGGAGTTCGTCCAGTCGGATGCGTTCCACGACCTGGTCGTCAACGGCATCGCACCGGATGGCACCGTAGATTGGTCTGCGGCGGGGATCGTTCGTGAACTGCGGGACGCCGCCGGAGCGTTGGCTGTTGACGGATGGACACCTGTCGCGCTGGCTGGGCGCTGGATTGCCGATCGACACCCCGAGCAACCGCCCGCCAAGTACGGCTGCAGCAGCTGGCGGCAGGTGGTGCATGAGTCGCGTCTTTTCGAGCTTCGGTACCGCGAAGTGGATGGGCAGCGTGCTGCTTGGTACCGGGCCAAGGATGCATAACTCCGCGCCCATGCGTTTCGGCGATTCCCCGATGCCGGAATTCCGCGCACCCCCGCTAAATCACGTTACGCGAAGTGCCCTCGGTTTCTAGCATGAGCAGCGTTTTCCATCGGATGCGTATTCTGTTGATCGTGGGCACCGATTCTGGCGATCGTGGGCACCCCTGGAGAGGGAACATTTTGGTCGTTGTGATTTTAAGCACGGGTGGTCACGATGGGTCAACTTTGGGG
>NZ_JABBOU010000075.1 GCF_018853465.1 Acidithiobacillus montserratensis | reverse complement strand
CCCCCGCCTGGTCCTCCCGGCGGCCCAGGCTTTGGACCCCTAGGGGGACCACCACAGGGTCCCCAACCAGGCGGGCCTGGATTCGGCCCACAACCAGGACCGCCACCCGGAGGTCCTGGACCTGGTAGTCCCCATTTCCAGCAAGGACCAGTGGGAGGGCCTGCGCAGGGACCACAGGGTGGACCAAGAGTACAAGGACCTATGGGTGGCCCTCCACCTGGCGGACCAGGATTTGGTCCACAACCAGGTCCACCCGGAGGCCCGCCGCCGGGTGGACCCGGAGGGCATGGACCTATGGACGGACCACCACCCCCAGGACGACCTGGTGGACCGCCCCCGGGAGGCCCGGGCGCAGCTTAACAACCAAAACGAGCCACTCATCACATGGCTCGTTACTTATAATCCCTCTTCACTTCAAGAAAGCGAGAAATGGTTTCCACAAGAATGATCCCGATTGCCTTGATAACTGATAAAAAATAATAACAACATATAGTGGTAGTTTTATTGGCCGTTTCTATAGGGAACCACCAGCATCTTCTACGACAATCTTTGCAAAAAAAGTTTTTATAAGGTGCTTTCATGTTCCACTTTTTTATTACTACCATGACCGTTCTCATTCACGCCGCCAGCCCAATTCTTAAAGCCTATGGCCTACCGGCTGTATTCGTTTTGCTCTTTATCGAGAGCGCCGGTGTTGTTTTCGCGCCGGGTGAGGCGACGGTGGTGGCCTCCGGATTCCTTGCGGCCAACGGATTGTTCTCAGTATGGGTGGTGCTGCCTTTGGCCATGCTTGCGGCCACTCTGGGCGGTTATCTGGCCTATGGCCTGGGTGAACGCTACGGACACAAGGCCTTGCTGCGCTATGGCCGCTATCTGGGCATCAAACCGCCCATGGTGGATAAGGTCCATGCATTCTTCTGTCGTTTCGGGGCGCCCGTGGTGCTGATCGGACGTTTCATCGTGCCGCTGCGCCAATTGCAGGGTTACATGGCAGGAGCGTCGGAAATGGGATTCCAGGCGTTTGCAATATGGAGCGCGATTGGTGCCGTGCTGTGGGTTGCCGCCTGGGGTGGCGGTGCTTTTTTACTGGCTAGACACATTCCGGCATGATTGGTTGCAATCTGGACTTCTATTGAACCTGTTCTCGGGCCAAAAATGTCAATCAGCGTATGTAACTTGGCCAGATTTCCGCTAGGATCAGCATCAGGATCGTTAACCCAAGGCTTACTCAACATGTTAGAAAGTCAATTCCCGCAAGATAGCGCAGTACTATCTGGAAGCTGACATGTAGCTAACGCATCACGCTGATTAGCAGACAGATCAGTGTTTACGCAGGGGGCAGGTTCTGATTCCCAGAAGGGTATAGGCGGGACACCATCCCACCAGACCGGTGATCAATGGGAGCAGACCCAACCAGCCCCAGGGCGTTTTTGGTCCGGTGAATACCAGTGCAATGACAATGATTCCGACAACGACCCGAATCAGTCGATCGGGCATACCTTCATTGAACAGGGTAGATAGCGACATGTTGGGCTCCTCGTTGATGCCATAGAGGGTTTTATTGTAGGGAGCCCATTACAAGCTGTCTGTGACTTTCTCACCAAGGTGGTGGATTCACATGGAGTCCGCTAAATGCCGCAACGCTTGGGTCTGGAGGATGTCAATTTCGCCTGTACCCCGGTGAATCCATCCGCGTAATGCAAATTCTTTCAGGGTACGAGTGATGACTTCCCGGGCTGTACCTAACTCTGTGGCAAGGGCTTCATGGGTAATGTGAACCGGGTTGGATTGCGCCTCCAGGGTCAGGAGTTTTCGGGCCAAGCGGATATCCAGTCGGGTAAAAACCACTTCTTCGATCAAGGAGAGCAAGTCGGTCAAACGATTTCCATAGGCACTGAAGACAAATTCCCGAAAAATAGCCGAAAGGCCCGTGAGCTGATCAAAGGCTGGGTGCGGCAGGCTGATGGCCTTGCCGACTGATTCGGTAATACCCATGGCCGGATATGGACGATGACTGAGCAGGCAGCTAGTCGTCAGAATGCAGGGTTCGCCGGGACCAATGCGGTAGAGCACGACCTCGCGGCCGCTGGTAGAAATCTGTTGAACCCGAATTTGTCCTTCCAGTACCAGGAAATATTGCTGGCAGGGAGCACCCGCGTGAAAAATAAACTGTCCGGAATTCCACTGCACAAGCTGGGCTTGATTGAACAAGGTTCTTTCATTGCCGCTCAGCGCCGCAAGGGAAGGAAAATAGGGGATCCAGTTGTTCACATGCTCACCATACTGCCCCTTCTCGCCAGGAAGCTCCTGCCCTGAAACCAGTAAACCACCTACCAACCCGCAGCCTCTGAGCGTCCGCTCAAGCTTCGGGTTTTTTTGTGCCTGAGAAGCGGAACACTCTCATGCACTGTCATGTAGCGTCATGCAAGCGCAAGCCAAAAAGTAAACGTGAAAGTAAACGCGACAAAAAATAATGGCCTAGGAATAAACCTAAGCCATTGATTCTTTTGGCTCCCCGGGACAGGCTCGAACTGCCGACCTAGTGATTAACAGTCACCCGCTCTACCGACTGAGCTACCGGGGAAAAGTGGGCGTATCCTAGCCTTCCCTAGAGGTGGCGTCAAGAACTGGCCGCAGGACTGGCTGCATAACCTGTCTGAAGCACTTGCCCACCCGAAACGCGATGCACACGGCTGTCACCGTGCTGCTTCTCAGATCGCGCCATTCGCGTTAGACTGCGCCACAAAAAATATTGCCATACGCCGCTGCATCACTTTATTGACATGATTATTGGGTGATCTAGCCTATGATGTTCCTGAAAAACCTGCCCACTGTACGCGAACCACGACTGTACATGGCATTGGAACGCACCTATCTAGGCTACTTTAAGCTTTTGTTTGTTTCCATTGGTACCGGACTGGTATCCGAACGCCTCGCCGTTTTGTTTATAGCCTTGCACTATGCCAGGCTGGGGCATTTTTTTCATGAGCTTTTCAACGTATTAACCTGGCCCGCAATTGTGCTGATTTTTGTGGTAGGCTTTAACTTCATGTTCGATCTGAGACATATCGAAAAGGGACCCACTGTGGCAGCAAAAGAGATTATTGATCCCCGGATTTACATGGCCGCCGAACGTACTTTTCTGGCATGGGTACGCACCGGTATCGGCCTGATTGCTTTTGGTTTTGTGATCGAAAAGTTCGATTTTTTTCTGGAGCAGCTATCCCTCATGCTGCACACCAAACTGGTGATGGGCGAAGGCTTCTCGGGAATGGGCATTGTTTTCATTATTCTCGGAGTCACCAATCTGGTCATTGGCGGGGTCAATTTCATTCGCACCGTCAAGCGGGTTGATATGGGAGACTACCATGTCAACAAATTTTTGTATGGTTTATATGGTGTCATTCTCCTGGGGATTACTGTTGTTCTGGCGATCATGATCATCCGGGTCTCCTTGTAAGCCATCAACAAACGGCCACCAAATCATCCTGATATGCCCAGTAGCAGGCATGAAACGGATAGTTTTCCGATCCCTTGCGGCCATTCCTCCAGACCGGCAAGCGGCTGTCTGCGAGCATCTCCAGACAGCTTCGCACGCGCTGATCATAAGGAGCGGCCGGGATTCCGGCATGGCCTCCCCAGGCAATGATGACCGCCGCACTCCCCACTAGTGTCTGTTGGATAACTGCATCATTCTCGGGGCCGATCACGTAGGTGGCCCCCTTCTCCCGTAATGCTTGACCAACCTCCTGACTATCGGTCCCTCTCAGTGCATACAGATTGAGAATATGCACGCCGCCACTTTCCGGAAAATTGCGCCAGACATATTCGCTGGCCGTGCGTACGGTTTTATCGGCTGCGCTTGCGCTGGCACTGGAAGGATTTTTCAAAAATACCGTGATCATCGGCCCCCGACGTTCCCTGAACGGTAAACTCAAGCCGTAGCGCCAAGTATGGCAGGGGGAAAAATCTGCCTCAATACCGGCAATATCCACTGCCGGGGCGTGTTGCACCGTACGCCCGATCCGCATCATGACTACTACCCCCGAAGTCTTCCACGCCAATTTTTCACATTACCAGCAGAAAGAGCGCTCCAGCAAATGCGTGCAGCCTTGCAACAGGCTGTTGCAACGCTTCAACATGCCAAACCATTGCGGAAACAAGCCAGTATAAAATCCCATCGTTGCGAGACATTTTCACAAATACCATAAAACTCAAATTTTACATGATGTTATATATTGGCACAGTTTCTGCTAATAAACCGGCAAATACTTTGGGCTGTACGCATGCTCATAAAACTTGCAAGGAAACGGTCTATGAAAAGGAATATCTGGCGCTGCACCATGTTTTGCGGATCCCTTCTGTTTGCTGCGACGGGAGGAACGGCCCTAGCGGCAACCCCCAGCCTGGTGAGCGTACAAGCGGCTCCCGGCATTGGTCCAATGCTAGGAGGACGGATTATCCCGGCATTTACAGTAACCTTGCGCGCCCAGTTACCCGGCAGAGTCAAATTTGTAGCGGGTGAAGCTGGCATGCCCATCATGCCGGGACAGCCGCTGGTGGCGTTGGATGATGATCAGTTGCTTGCCCAGAAAGCCCAGGCCATTGCCGCTTACCAGGCGGATGAAGTAGCACTGCACAATGGTTATTCCCAGTATGGTTATCAACTGTATAGTTACAACCCACCCTCCTTCATGAATCCTTTTACCTGGATGGGTGAGGGCTTCAAAGCCATGATGGGCAACAACCAGAATCCCTGGGCCACTTATCAGTCCAATCTGGAAAATCGCGCTGCCACAGCCATGAAAGCGCAAACTCAACTGGAGGCATCCGTCTGGAAAATCCGTCAGATTGAGGCGGAAATGAACAATTCGGTTTCCATTGCACCCTTTCAAGGGGTGGTCCTCGAAAAGGAGGTGAATCCCGGCGATATCGTTCAACCCGGTCAGCCGCTCATGGTGCTGGGTAGTGGTGGCCCCCGGCAACTTCTGGTCAAGGTGCCGGAAAGTCTGGCAGGTAATCTGAATCCCGGAGAATCCCTGCAGGTGCATCTCGGTGACAACGCTGGCGAGGTGACGGGCAGAGTGGTCCAGGTGGCACCCCAGGCCAATCCCCAAACCCATACGGTAGCCGTCAAGGTCAGCCTCCCGCAAAATGCCGCCATCGGGGTGGGCGCCTATGCGACCATCAGTCTGCCCAGCTATGGCAGTGCTGCCCAGGATGAACCCGCCATTCCCCGGAGCGCGCTGATACCGGGAGCCTCATTACCCTCTGTTCTGGTCGACCAGCATGGCGTGACCGAAATGCATGTCCTGCGTCTGGGTGGGCCGCTGGCTGATGGGCAGGTGCAGGTACTGGCCGGACTGCGCGTTGGCCAGATCATCGTCAATAATCCCCCCGCCGGTGTTGGTTCAGGTTACCAGCTCCAGACCAGCGCCACTTCCGGGGAGTAAGCGCCATGCATAACGGTTGCCAGACACCCGAGCCGGAACAGCCGCAAACCACGCACACCCGCAGTTTGGGAGTGGCAGGCTCCATTGCCAAGATTTTTGTCAGCTCGCCTTTGGCGCCATTACTGCTCATCGTGCTGATTGCGGCGGGCATTCTCGGCCTGATTTCTACCCCCAGAGCCTCTAATCCCCAAATTTCCGTGCCCATGATTGATATTTTTGTGGGTTATCCCGGCCATTCTCCTGCTGAAGTATCGCGCATGGTCAGTGACCCCCTGGAACGCATGATGAGTGAACTGCCCGGGGTGCGGCATGTGTATTCGGTGTCCAATCGGGGCGAGTCCATGGTCACCGTGCGTTTTCAGGTGGGCAGACGGATGGGGCCATCGCTGGTGGAGGTCTATAACAAACTGGCCGCCAATATGAACCGGATTCCCCCGGGCGCCACTCATCCTTTGGTGCGGGCCAAAGGTATCAACAGTGTACCCTTCATGACCTTCACCCTCTGGTCCAAAGCAGTGGGGCCTGCCACCCTGAATGAAATCGCGCGAACCGCCCTGCAGCATCTGAAACAGGTGCCAGAGACCGGTGAGAGTTTCATTGTACATGGTCCCCAGGAAGCCCTGACCGTCGACATTCATCCCGAACGCCTGGCCGCTTATGGAATCACGCCGCAGCAAGTGGCGCAAACCATAGAAGCGTCCAACGCTCAGACCGAAACCGGGCAGACCGATGTGCAGAACATGCAGATGCGGGTGGTTACCGGACAGTTTCTGCGCACGCCGGCTGAAGTGCGCAATCTGGTGGTGGGTGTTTATGACGGGGAACCTGTGTATTTATTTCAGGTGGCTCAGGTGCGCCTCGGCCCCAGTGATCCCCACAGCCTGGTGACCTACTATCAAAAAGCCGGCAAAAATCAGCCCGAAGTGGATGGTGCTCCTGCGGTCACCATCGCCCTGGCCAAAATTGCCGGCAGTAATGGCGTTACAGTAGCCCGCGCCCTCATCCAGAAAATGCACAGCCTCGAAGGGACGGTCATTCCCGGCAATGTGCATGTCAGCATCACTCGCGATAACGGCAAAAAAGCCAATGCCAAGGTGGATTCCCTGCTTTTCAAGCTGTTTGTCGCCACCGCAGCAGTCACCCTGCTGATCTTGCTGGCACTGGGCTGGCGCGCCGCCGCTGTAGTGGTCATCACCATTCCCCTGATTTTGCTGATCACGGTGTTTTCGGCCTGGTTATTGGGCATTACCATCAATCGGGTCAGTCTCTTCGGCTTGATTTTCTCCATTGGTATTCTGGTGGATGACTCCATCGTCATCGTCGAGAACGTTTACCGGCGCTGGTTACAGGAAGGAACCACCTCCACGGAAACCCTCATTGATGCAGTCCGCGAAGTAGGTAATCCGACTATTCTGGCGACCTTTACCGTGATTGCCGCGCTGTTGCCCATGGGGTTTGTGGGGGGGATGATGGGCCCTTACATGGCGCCCATCCCCGTCCTCGGTTCGGTAGCCATGCTGTTTTCCCTGTTCACCGCCTTTGCCCTGGCGCCCTGGTTGATGCTGCGCTTCAAGCCCAGCCTGAAAAGTCTGGAGCGGATGCACCGCAGCGAACATCGCCAGGCCACCTGGTTACGCAAATTTTTTCGCAACACACTGATTCCGCTGATTCGTCGCAAGTTTTACGGGCGCCTGTTTCTGGGTGGGATCGTCGTGGCCTTTTTTGCGAGCCTTGCCCTGTTTCTGGTCGAGTGGGTGCCTTTCACCATGCTCCCCCACGGCAACTCCAGCGCCTTCAATGTCGTTATTAACATGCCGGCAGGTACGGCCATGCCCGTGACCGCCAATGTCACCGCCGAAGTAGTGCAAAGCTTGCAGGGAATGAAAGATGTCCAGGCTTTACAAAGTTATGTGGGCACGCCAGAACCTTATGATTTCAATGGCATGGTCCGTCACTACTATTTGCGCGATAAACCCTGGCAGGCCATGATCCATGTGCAGTTGCTGAGTAAGGCCGAACGCAGCGCCTCCAGTGCGGCACTGGCGGTCGTCGCCCGTCAGCGGATCATGCCCATCGCCATGCAACATCAGGCGCATATCCAGGTAGTGCAGAGCCCGCCGGGGCCACCGGTGCTGGCCCCCGTCGTTGCCGAAGTCTATGGACCTTCGGCGGCCATCCGCGATGCGGTCACCCGGCATGTCACCCGGGTATTCCAGCAGGCGGAAAATCTGACAGAGGTGGATAACACCCTCGAAGCCCCGCACGATTACTGGCATTTTCATCTGAATGCCATCAAGGCGGGGATGGCGGGGGTGCGTCCCAGTGCTCTTAATGCCACCCTCGCCATGACGCTGGGCGGCTACAAGCTGGGTAACTTCACCCCTTACGGCCAGAATCTGGCCGTACCTGCGGTACTCCAGGCGCCTCTGGCCATGCGCAGTAACGTCTATAGTTTAGCGGCATTGCCGGTACCCTCGGTGAGTTACGGCGCCGTTCCCCTTTATACCCTCGGTCATTTTGATCGTCGTCCCGCTGAGCAACCCATTTACCAGCAGGATCTCAAACCGGTGGAATATGTGACGGCCGGCTGCAAGGGGCGCCTGGATGCGCCGCTGTACGGCATGCTGGAAGTCGAAAATGCCCTGACCAGCTATGTCGCACCCGATGGGCATCCCCTGGGGATCGACTGGATCAGCATTCCCTCGGGTACCCACGCCACCATCAAATGGGGCGGTGCCTGGACTGTCACTTACAAGACCTTCCGGGATATGGGAATTGCCTTTGCGGTGGCCATCATCCTCATCTATATGCTGGTGGTCTGGGAATTCGGTAATTTTGTCATTCCCGCCATCATCATGGTGCCTATCCCCCTGACCCTGATCGGGATTTTGCCCGGCCACTGGCTGTTTGGCGCGAGCTTTACGGCCACCTCCATGATCGGCTTCATTGCCCTTGCGGGCATCATCGTGCGCAACTCCATTCTGCTGGTGGATTATTCCCAGCAACGAGTGGCCGAAGGCATGCCAGTCATGGATGCCCTGATTGAGGCCTGTGCGACCCGCACCCGCCCCATTGTCATTACGGCGCTGGCATTGATGCTGGGTTCTGCAGAAATCATCACTTCGCCGATTTTTCGGGGCATGGGCATTTCCCTGCTCTTCGGGGTCATGGTTTCTACCGTGCTTACCCTGCTGGTCATTCCCCTGGGTTGCGTGAGTGGGCGTGCCGCCTTCTGTCCAGCGGGCATGGATCTGGGCGACGCCCCCACAGGCGCAGCACTTTTTCCTTTTGCCCCGGAACATCTCCAGGTGTCCCTGACCCCCAGAGAAAGCCTGACGCGCAGCGATATTCCAGCAAGCACCCCGGCGCAGCAGGATAAAAAGCCGCAAGATGCGGGTCCACTGCGCATGACCCTGGATATGATCGGACAGGATATTCGCGCTTTTTTCCTGGCCATTCGCAAAATCCTGGCGGCTTTATGGGGTCAGCTCTGGGCCTGGTTACTGCAACGACCGGCCACCCGCAACCCTCCTGAATGGCCTGATCCCCATAGCCCTTCTGGCCCCATCACCCCGAATCCAGGCCCGGCTGGTCGTCCGCCAGAGCCCGTCAAACCGACGACCGCGCAGGCGGAAAGCACCAGCCAGTCCGACGTCAGCCGTCAAGCCCCCACTGTCGCTCAGGCACCGGATGCAACAGCAACGCAACGGGCCTCACGGAGCAAAGGACGCGGCATTCATTTACGTTCACCCGGTTCCAAACCGAAAAAGGAGGATTAATTCCATGACGCGCCCTCAATCCCGCGCACCGCGTAGCCGCAAACATTTGTTCTGGCTGGGTGTGGCAGCGTGTACAGCAGTAGGTATGCAGGCCCAGGCCCTGGCAGCGGTAGATACGCCCTACTCTATCCCCAGCCCCTATGCCAACAACCCTGGCATGGCCGGCAATACAAGCTCTGACTGGTCCGCTGATTCCACCTACGCCGAATGGCATGGTTACGCGCCACATAACATGCCCAACCCATCCGCAGCCGGCAATAACTGGCACCGGCCGCAAACACCCATGCCCACAGCCACATTCAACGAAGTCGCAGACTGGGTACCCCCTCCACCCGGACCTTATCCCAACGGATCCCATGAAGGGGACATGGATGCCACAGCGCCATCGCCCATGGGCGCTCCCCAAGGCGGATACATGCCCGCCTATCCAGCAGCCCCAGGTGAGGGCGAAGCGAATTACGGACCCATGCGTCCTGCACCTTACGTCGGTCCCGCCATGCCTGGACAGGGCGCTACTGGTCCGGCTTATGGTCCCCCGGCATACGCAACGGGTCCTTACGCCCAGCCACCCCAATATGGTCCGGGACCCGATTATGGCGCTTACGGTAATACCATGATCGGCAGAGGATACCCGCCCATGGAATACCCGCAGGGACCCCATGATGGACCGCCCCCGGCCTATGGCCAGTCAAACTATGGACCCATGCCATCCGCACCCTACCCGGGCGCCAACAGGCCCTGGCAAAACGGCCCCAGGCCCGATTTTGGCACGCCTGTATACGGACCTCCACCTTATGGACCGCATCCCGAAGCCCGACCACCGCAGTTTTATGGTCCGCAACCTGGTTATGGCTACCCATAACCAGACAGACAGGGACAACGGTCCTCCTGAAAAAGCAAGGAGAATGCAATGCAAACAGCAAAATGGTTAAAGGCAGCCATTCTATCTGCCGCCCTTGGAAGCTTATCTGTACCCGTTGCGGCCTATGCCTGGGGACCCTGGGGGGGCGGAGAAATGCCCTGGTCAGGCTGGCAGAACGCCATGCCCTGGAGTGGCTATTCCAATCCGTGGCAGGGCGATTCCGGACCATGGTCCGGTTATGGTGGTCCCTGGCAGGGTAGAAGCGGTCCCTGGAGTATGGGCAGTTTTCACATGACCTTTCCGCATTGGGGACCCATGAATTTCAATGGCAGCCCTTTCGGGGGATACGGTCGCCCCTGGTCAGGCTATGGCATGCCCTGGGGCGGTGGCGGTATGCCCTGGGGTGGTGGCGGTATGCCCTGGGGTGGTGGTGGCATGCCCTGGGGCGGTGGCGGTATGCCCTGGAGTCCCATGTCCTCCATGAATCCTATGTCACCGATGGGACCCATGAGCCCTTGGAGTACCTGGTAAGTCATTTCAATGGGATATGGTTTCAGTGGCGTCAACTGAATGGATAGTGACGCAGTTTTGCAAAGGAGTCTGTACGATGAAAATAAAATATTTCGCAAAAGCGGCCAGTCTTGCAGCAGCCTTGGGATGTGCCGGATTCATGATGGCTTCACCCGCTTATGCCTGGGGTTGGGGACCCTGGAATGAGATGCCCTGGAGTGGTTACAGCCATCCTTTCTGGGGTAATAGCGGACCATTCAGCGGTTATGGCGGCCCCTTTACCGGAAACAGCGGTCCCTGGGATATGGGGAGCATGAGCTTTCATGGTCCCCATGGAGGTCCCATGCAGTTCAACAGTGGCCATTGGGGTGCTTACGGCCAGCCTTACCGTGGCTATTACGGTGGAGGCTATGGTGGTGAACCCGACAACGGTTATGCTTACCCACCAGCACCGCAGGCTTATCCTCCCGCAACAGCCAGTTATCCTGCATACGGCAACTACCCTGAGGAGAAACCTAACAGCTATTACGCGCCGGCCCAGGCAACTCCCTATGCCGATAATCAGCAGCAGTATGCACCCCCTCCAGGACCTTATCGCCCCGGTTATGGATATCCATGATGCAGAAATGACCATGGGCTGCGCGCGCTTGTGCAGCCCGCTTTCTTTCGACCTGAACATCTAAATAAATGCTGCATACAGGTGCCAAAAGAGGCCAGCCATGAAACGAATATTAGGTAAAATCATTGGGTTTATTATTCTGGTAGTCCTGGTTCTGATCGTCATAACTGCCATTCAGTATCCCCAGCTCTGGCGCCATGACTGGCAGAATACGCGCCAGTACACCGAGCAAAAATGGCTGGCGATGCACCAATGGTGGGAAAACCAGGAAAGCACGCCGCCTTCCACGCAGTCCACGCATTCGCCAGCGGTGCCTGTGACTTCGGCAGTTGTCCCGGCAAAATCTGATATGGCCACACATCCAGTCCCCGTAGCAGCGCCTGCAAAAGTCCGTTTTCCCAAAAATCTCACCCAGTCTCAGTACGCCTTGTTGATGGCCGCGCGCCAGGCGTTCTGGAACCACGATGTGAAAGCCGCTATTGCCGATTACCATGCGCTCATCTCACAACTTCCTGAAGTTCCTGAACTTTATGGAGAGTTGGGGAATATTTATTATCAGACAGGCCATCCTTTGTCGGCTGGCAAGGCTTATACCGGCGCTGCCAGGAGCTTGATCGCTGCACATCAATATCCTTCTGCCGCTGCACTATTACCCCTGATCAGTTCCCTGGACCCGAATCAGGCCACCCTCATCCGCCAGGCCCTGGCGCGTTAATCCTTAAGGAGTATGGAACCATGAGTGACATTCGAGAAGAGCCGCATTTGCATGACGAAAATGCCGTTGTCAGTCCAGCAGAAGGCAGCACCGAAACCATCGTAAAAACCGAAACTCCCGCACATGTGGATACAGAATCGGTACATGCAGGCAGTGAGCAGGCCCACCAGACTGCTGAATCCAGCACCACTGCAGATGCCGATGCGGCAGCTAGTGCGGCGGCTGCAGCAGCCGCCGCTGCAGCAGCCGCGAGCAGTTCCAGTTACAGTAGTTATTCTCCCCCTCCACCACCGCCCGCCCAAAAGAAGGGGGGAATCAGCCGTTTTGTCGGATATCCCCTGATCATTTTGATTTTACTGATCATCATTGTCATTTTGTTCATTTGGGCCATAACCGCCAATGAACCCGGCAAAACTGCCGCAGCACCCACCCAGCCCGCGCAGAAAGTCCTGCATGTCACCAGTGCTCCCAGCATTGCCGCCATCACGCATAACAACAAGCCGCTGACCCCCGATCAGACCAAGCTACTCATGCAGGCACGCGGCGCTTTCTGGCATCATGACTACGCTGGCGCCATCGCCGACTACCATCACCTGATCCAGGAAGCCCCTGATTCTCCTGCTGCTTATGGGGAACTGGGCAATGTTCTGTATATGACCGGGCACTATCATCAGGCGGGTAACGCCTATGGCCAGGCGGCCATGCAGCTGATTCATGCAGGACGCTATGCCGATGGCGCGGCGCTGATTCCTATTCTTGGACGGCTGGATCCGGCGGAAGCGCAAAAAGTGCAGGAAGCGCTATCTCACGCCCCGGAAGCGGAAACCGGCATGCCTCCGGCTTGAGGCAATCAGCAGTAAAGCATGCCCTGTTTACAGCGAAAAAAGCTGAATAAACCGGGCATGATGTATTTTAAGTTAAGTAAAGCCCCCATTTCCTCATCAGGAGTCCAAACATCATGGCGGAACAACCGTCTACGGAGTCATCCTCGCAGTCTCAGCATCATATTGCCGGCCTTTCGGACCGCCAGCTCAGACTGATTGTTTATGCAGCCCTCGTCGCCTTTCTGGTGCTGGCGGCCTATGAGTTTTATCTGGCCGTGGAAATGTCCCATGATCTGCATGAGATGACCGCGCAGTTCCAGAAAATGAGCCCCAATATTCAGCGCAACATGGACAGTATGTCCCGGAACATGACGCAAATGACCCATTCCACCAACTACATGGCGCGGGCTACCGGGCAGATGCAGGCTGAGTTCTGGAGCCTGAACCGCAACATCACTCCACCTTTTTCCTTTCTCAGTGGCATGTTGCCCTTCAATCATAATGACCCTACTTACGGACCCCGGGCCCCCCTACCCCCTCCCCGCCAGGAAGCCTATGATGGGGTAGCACCAGGATATAATCCGCAATATCAAAGTGGCTATACGTACCAGGGGGATGCCTATGGCAACCAGTAACCCCGAGAGCGCGGTGCTAGCCCAGGAGAAAACAATGGCATCGCTGAGCACCGAACTGGAAACCCTCTGTGAAGTTTTGCCCGAATTACTGGACTCCATGGATGCGGGCATTTTGTTGACAGATATTCAGGGGAAAATTGAATTCTGCAATGCCGCCGCCAAGTCCTTACTGGAGGTTCCGACCCTGGAGCACCTGCGCAGCATCCCGGGGGGCAGCGTGCAAAAAGAACTGGTCCGGGCCGCTATTGCTGCCGGACAGGACGATGCCGTCAGTCGCCCGCAAACAGGCTGTATTCGTTGGGATCATTTGCTGCCGGTCAGTGAAGGCGACCATAAAACTCTCCAGATTAGAACCCGTCTGGTCGAACGCAAGCAACATAAACGGCGCATTTTTTTCATCGAGGACGTTTCCGAGCTGCGTCATGCCGAGCGGATTCTGGGTGGCACCCGCAGTGTCGGTTTCATTACCGATGATCCGCATATGCGCGATGCCCTCGAATTGATAGAACAGGTCGCAGCCACCGATGCCAGCGTCATCTTTCAGGGAGAATCCGGATCGGGTAAGGGGCTGATGGTCCGTTTGCTCCATCAACAAAGTCATCGCGCCAAAAAAGCCCTGATCGAAGTGAATTGCGCCGCTATTCCCGACAATTTATTTGAAGCCGAGTTTTTCGGCTCTGTCAAAGGCGCCTTTACAGGCGCCGTCACTGATCGGATCGGTCGCTTTGCAGCGGCGGATGGCGGCACCCTCTTTCTGGATGAGGTCAGCGAGTTACCTAAACATCATCAGGCCAAACTCCTGAAGGTATTGGAAGACATGCGCTATGAGCCGGTGGGCAGCACCAAAACTCAACAAGTGGATGTCCGGGTTGTGGCAGCCAGCAATCGTAATCTCAAAGAACTGGTAGAAAATGGTGATTTTCGCAGTGACCTGTTCTATCGCCTGAATGTGATCCCCATCCGGATTCCGGCCCTGCGTGAACGACCTTCTGACATCATGCTGCTGGCTGAACACTTCCTGAAAATCACTGCCGGGGGTCACAAGAAAAAACTCGGTTCTGCGGCAAAACATCTGTTGCTCGATTATCCCTGGCCGGGAAATGTTCGGGAACTGCGCAATGTCATGGAATACGTGGCTATTTGCAGCGCCGGATCGGAAATCAGTGACAGCGACTTTCCCAAGGATTTTCTCGACAGAATGCATTCGGGCTCAGCAACCAACTCCACTGCTGCGGACCATGAAAGCGACGCCGGTTATGGCCGCGATAAACTTTTACAACTGCTCGATAAACATGGTGGCAATCGTGCCGCTGCTGCGCGCGAACTCGGCATTGATCGTGTCACCCTGTGGCGGCATCTGTCCCGCTTGGGCATTACCGGAAAAGACAGCAATAGCCACCTGGGCAATTAACACATATCAGGGCTTCTGAAGCATAGAGAAGCCCTGACACTCCGTTTAATATCTATTAAATTTTCGACATGGCCGAAAAACTTTTCACAAAGGGACCCGCCATGCGCGGATCTTTGAGCATACTGGCATAATCCCCTACCTTGAATTTGATTTTTCCGGTCGTAAAGGCCATTCCCAGACCGGTCATTCCCGGTGATTTTTCAATCCACTTCAGCCATTGCGGATGCTGGGCCCGAATATCCCAGTTGAGGGGCTGATCCGTATAGGGTCCAAAGGCCGTCGCCTGGCCGTTTTGTACCACCAGAAACGCCCGGGGCTTTTCTTCTTCGGGATAACCATAACCAATGACCGAATTAAAGCCAATCTGGGCCAGGGCACCGGAAAGTTCCGGGTCCTTGTTCCATTCTTCTACAAAGCGGGCCATCCATGCGGGTGAAAACAAATCTGCCATTTTTAACTCTCCATTTTTATCATCAAACACCAGCGCAACAGGTGCGCACAAAACGCAAAGCTTTAAAGCATATTTCATACCAAAATTTAATATCTTGATAAACATATAATTTTAATGAAAAGAAAAAATGGCACATGCAACACTCATTTAAAATGATGATGAATAATCATCAGCCTAGACTCATCAGGCAGAAACATCTGTTGCAAGCCCTTTTGCAACATATCCACAGTGCCCCCTAAATTTTCTCCGCGCCTCCAAGTGTTGCAATGAGTGTTGCCCACATTTGCCCTGCAACAATCCATTTCAGATTGAAAAAACATCAACTTTTATGATTTACGTTGCATACGCCCTCTCCACCAGATAAGAGTTATTACTCAAAAACAACAGGTTAAAACGTGGCACGTAGTATGCTTATACAGTCTTGGAATCCGCTTCATCCTCAGTCGCGATCTTCAAAGGCTTCCGACAAAAGAAGCGGGTATTTTTTGAATGGCAAAAGGAGTATGTGATGCAGCACTCATCAAAATTCACACGGACTGTACGTTCGCTGACCATCGCAGCCGGCATCGGCGCCGCCGGGATGCTCATCGCAGCCCCTGCATACGCTTGGGGTCCCTGGGGTGGCGATATGCCGTGGAGCGGCGGTGGTATGCCCTGGTCCGGTTATAGTGGTCCGATGAACGGAAACAGCGGCCCCTTCAGTGGCTATGGCGGTCCCATGCAAGGTTCCAATGGTCCCTGGGATATGGGTGGGATGAGCTTCAATGGTCCACGCGGCGGTCCCATGAACATGAACAGCGGCCCCTATGGTGGATACGGCCAGCCTTACCAGGGCGAATATCAAGGGGGTGGCAGTTATGGTTATCCGCAACCATCTTATAGGCAGCCCTACTACGGGCCGAGCCAGGGCTACTCGCGTTATCCGGCCCCTCAACCAGGCTATGCCTATCCCAACCAGGGGCCCAACCAGGGACAGTACCCGCAGCAGATGCGTCCCAGCATGCCCCCACCACCCATGGGCCCTTATCAGTCACCCTACGGGTATTCCCCTTATGGATACGGCCGCTAGATCAAGAATCAGGCCCGCCCGGGAACCCTTATGGGTTCTCACCCAGAACGGCATGAGCCACTGATGCGTCTGGTCGTAGCATCCATGAAAGGCGGATCCGGCAAGAGCACGGTCAGTTTCAACTTGGCCGTGTGGCTGGCCTATCGGGTTCCTGTAAAACTGTATGATCTGGACCCACAGGGGACTTTGCTGGACGTATGTCATGATCGCCAAGACCTGCAGATTCATCCCGCCCTTACTGTGGCTACTGATCTGGACAAGGCCACAGACGCCCGCTACCAGGTGATGGACTGCAGCTATTCTGAGTTAACCGGTTTTCGCCGTGCATTGTCAGCTGCAGATGCCATCCTGATGCCCGTCGGTCCCAGTCAGGCGGATATCTGGTCAGCCCAGCGTTTTCTGGAGGCCTGCCGGCAATGGTCGGCCCCCCCGGTCAGGGCCTTCATCAATCGTGCTGACACCCATCATGCCATCCGCGAAAGTGATGAAGCGGAAGCCATGCTCGCAGAATTACCCGGCCTCCAGCCTTTGGGCCTGCGTCTCGGGCAACGCACGGCCTTTCGTCGCTCTCTCAGCGAAGCCCAAGCCGTATTCGAACTGGATGCCCGCAGCAAGGCCAGCCAGGAACTGGAAAAACTGGCAGCTGCACTCTATCCGGAACTATGCAAGCGTTCTGCTGACTGAATCATGTTTTTTTCCGAATTCAACCTCAATTATGGAGGCGCACCCATCATGCATCATTCCTCCCCCAATTCCTGGCTCAGACGACCTCTTTTCAAGGCTGCAGCACTGGTGACCTGTCTTTTTGCGGGCACCGGACTGCAACTGTTGACGAGCGGAGCCCATCTCCGGATTTTGTCTTGTAGCATTATTGCCAACGCGGCAGCTGCAGAAACGGCCCCAGCCAAATCTGCCCGCGCATCAGACATAAAACCGCAAAAAGCGTCCCTACCGGAAAAGGCCCAACATCCCGATACACACGCAAGCACGCCCCCCAAAACATCTGCAAACATGGCCGCCGCAGTACCCGAAAAGCCTACCCATGCGGGGGTGACCAAGCCTTATCCTCCGCACAAGAACATCAAGGCAGCTCCGGCCCTGTCCATGCCCAAACCAGCCTCGACCAAAACCTTGAGCAAGGCGGAAACCAAGCTTCTGTTACAGGCACGGGCGGCCTACTGGCGGCGGGACGCCCCGAAAGCCATTGCCGATTACCAGAAGTTGCTCAAGGAAGCGCCCGATCATCCCGGAATTTATGGGGAATTGGGCAATGTGTACTACATGACCGGAAGGTATCCAGAAGCCGCTATTGCCTACGGTAGCGCCGCTCGCACCATGATTCGTCTGGGGCGCTTTGGCGAAGCCTATGGCCTGTTGCCACTTATCGGCTCTCTGAATCCCCGGGAAGCCGCCGCTATTGACCATCACCTCCAGGTACAAAGCAAGGCTGCGGCCCGAAACGCCACTGCAGCCCCCCACAAGGGGACCAAGCCTGTACCACCATCCCCTGCCCCGCATTGAAAAGCAGGGCACCAGCCCCTTATCATCCCGGTTAGTTTTCACCTGCCGAGGATGATGCCGTGCAAGAACTCACCCTGATCCGACCTGACGACTGGCATCTGCATCTGCGTGACGGAGCAACCATGGCCTCGGTGCTGACCGACACTGCCCGACGCTTTGCCCGGGCCATTGTCATGCCCAACCTGAAACCGCCGGTGACCACGGTGGAGCTGGCCAGCGCCTATCGGGACCGGATACTGGCAGCACTGGAAAAAGACGCCGTTTTCCAGCCGCTCATGACCCTTTATCTGACGGATAACACGACGGCGAGTGACATCGAAGCAGCCAAAAGCAGCGGCTTTATTCAGGCGGTGAAATATTATCCCGCAGGAGCCACCACCCATTCAGAAAACGGGGTTACGGACCTCAAACGGGTGTACAAGGTGCTCGCAGCCATGCAAAAGCACGACCTGCCCCTCCTTCTGCACGGCGAAGTCACTGATCCTGAGGTGGATGTTTTTGATCGCGAGGCCGTATTTATCGAGCGTCATCTCCAGCCTTTGATCCGGGATTTTCCGGGCTTGCGCATGGTGCTGGAACACATCACCACCCGCACCGCCGCCCAGTTTGTGGCCGAGGCCGGACCGCAGCTTGCCGCCACCATTACCGCCCACCATCTGCTGCTCAATCGCAATGCGCTCTTTGCGGGGGGTATCCGGCCCCATCATTACTGCCTGCCCATCCTTAAGCGGGAAACCCATCGCCAGGCCCTGGTGCAAGCGGCTACCAGCGGTAATCCTCGCTACTTTCTCGGCACTGACAGCGCCCCGCACCCCCGTCAGGACAAAGAATCGGCCTGTGGCTGTGCCGGTATTTATACGGCGCATGCTGCCATTGAACTGTATGCCGAAGTATTTGCAGCAGCAGGCGCCCTGGACCGTCTGGAAGCCTTTGCCAGCTTTCACGGCCCGGACTTCTACCGACTTCCCCGCAACCAGGACAGCATCATCCTGGAAAAATCCTCCTGGACCGTAGAGGAAAGTTTAGACTGCGGAAAAGATTCCTTGATCCCGCTGCGAGCTGGGCAGGCCGTTCACTGGCGGATTAAAGAAACGCAGAGAGGCTGGTAAATCAGACGGGGGAACTTCTGAAGATCATCAAGCGCTGTTAAGGTGAAAGAAACAGCCTGCGGGGCGCACGCATCCCTGACCGATTTTGGCCATAGGTTGTAAGCGGGGTGAAGCTAGGATGGATCGGGAAGGAATCCGAACTTGATCACCCGAGTTCGACAGTTAATCTCGCAACTAATTGATATCGTTGTAACGATTTCAAAACGCTCCACTACAACAGCGTCAGTTGCTGAGAGGCAGCGGGTTTTTTACCCGGAGGGCATGCAGAACCTCGTTTTGGCCATCGTGGATGGAAGACACCCCGGATACGGGTGGGGCACCATTGAGACGGATCTGGTGATGCTGAATGCGGCGGAGCTGCTCCAGGGCTCGTTCCGGCGTCAGCCCGCTGTGACTCGCCCGTAAACGACTGCGCATGACCCGATGCAGAATCAGCGCCATGAAGCAGATCGCTGCGTGTACCCGGATCCTCTGTCGGGCAGGCGGTGGTAGACCGGGCCGATTTCCAGCTCCGACTTGAGCACCTTGAAGCCCCGCTCGATGTCGGCGAGGGATTTGTAACGGGACACGATCTCCGCTGGGGATTTCACAGCCACGCCTGCCTCTCTGCGGCACGGCACCAGTGGCACCGATTGACTACCGATAGCTAACGCTATACGATTTTGCCATGATTCAGATATTCCTTCACAAAGGGCTTGCGGCTTTCTTTCGCACAGGCAGCAAGGCGGGTATTCAGCCACAGCACGCGGGGAGGCTTCGCATTTTGTTGACGGCTCTGGATGCTGCCAGAGGCCCGGCGGACATGGATGCGCCCGGCTGGAAACTGCATCCCCTGAGCGGGAATTTGGCTGGACATTGGTCAGTATGGGTGAACGGTAATTGGCGGCTGACTTTTACGTTTGAGGGTACGAATGCGGTCATGGTGGATTATCAGGACTATCATTAGGAGGATTGCAAAGATGAGCAGAATGCACAATCCGGCGCATCCGGGTGAGGTGTTGCGGGAATGGTTGCCGGAGGATATGACGGTGACACAGGCAGCCAAGGATTTGCGGGTGAGTCGGTTGACACTCTCCAAACTGCTGAATGGACATGCTGGGGTGACGGCGAATCTGGCATTGCGCTTGGCTGCCTGGTTGGGTACGTCGCCGGAGTTCTGGCTGGCGATGCAGACCCAGTGGGAACTCTGGCAGGCTGAACAGTTGCCCCGTCCCGACATTACGCCACTGGCGCGGATGGCGCGATAGCATGGCCCCATGCAGCATAGAGAAAATGAGTTGTGTGTGAATTGATAACTTATTGTTTTATATGGTGCTGGCGAGAGGAATCGAACCCCCGACCCACTGATTACAAATCAGTAGCTCTACCGACTGAGCTACGCCAGCTTGGGACCTGCATAAAAGTTAACCAAATGATTATATCGCGATGCGGCATCTAGTGGCAACGCACTGAATATAGAGTTTGAGAAGTTTCTCACGCATTCTCTTCGGTTCGCGATTGCAGATCGGGAGGTGCCTCGTGGTGACGGTTCAGGCCAATCCATAGCAAAGCACCCGGCAGGCTGGTTAGGATCATATTAAAGCCCAGCAACAGGGACAAGGCCAGGGCCTGATCGTGGCTCATGTGCAAATACCCTAGATAAAACACCATCAGACCTTCGCGCAGCCCCCAACCGGCAAAGGAAATAGGCAGGGCCAGAAACAGACTGATCACTGGCCAGACCACCCAGAGTGCGACCGCATCCGGTGCTTCACCCAGGGCATGGGCCATGATCCAGAACGTCAGAATGGATATACACTGAATCACGAATGACAAAAAAATGGTGGCACCCAAAGCCAGGCGATGGCGCAGCAAGGCTCCCATTCCCAGGCGAATATCGTGTAGTTTACTTCCCAGCTTACCGGATATTTTTTCGAGAAAATTAAGAAACGGGCTTAAAATAAGAATGACAATCAGCACGTAAGCCAGCAGCAAAATGCCAATGGTCCAACCCATCTGGGGGAGCAATCCCACCCGCGAGCCGCCGGCCACATAAGCCAGCGCGGCAATCACAATCAACGCGCCCATGCCCATGAAGCGATCCCCGAACACCGCCGCCAGCGCCAGTGGCATGGACCCGGCCTGATGGCGGGTGTACCAGGCGCGAATCACATCCCCAGAAACAGCACCTGGTAATACCTGATTAAAATAAGCGCCTACCCAGTTAAGGCGCAGTAACCAGAGCATCGGCGCAGTGCGTTCCATCGCCTGCAAAATAATGCGCCAGCGAATAACCGATACTGACAAATTCAAGGCATAGGAAGCCATGGCCGCCACAAACCACCATGGACGTATTTCGGCAAAACGCTGGCTGAGGGCCTGCCAGTTGGTCTGGTGCAAAAGCCAGAACAGGACGCCTGCAGTAAAAACAATTTGCAGCAGCAGTTGCCAACGGGAGTGGAGTTTTTTTCGGGACATGCCTGTCTTTAAAATATGATCTCAGCGGCGGACTCTAAGCGAGACCGGCAAGCGCTGCAAGTTCTCGAAGAAACAATGCCACCTTGTCGAGACTCTCCTGATATTCCGCATCCACCCGGGAATCAGCCACAATCCCCCCACCCGCCCAGAAACACAGCTCGCCCTGGCTCATTGTTATGGTACGAATAGCAATGTTCATATCCATTTTTCCAGTCCGATCGATATAACCGATGCTCCCGCAATAAAGCCCACGCTTAGCTGGCTCCAGTTCGGCGATGATTTCCATGGCCCGGCGTTTCGGTGCTCCGGTAATGGAACCACCCGGAAAACAGGCCGCCAAGGCCTTGAGTGGATCAAGATCAGGTGCCAATTCCGCTTCGACGACACTCACCAGATGATGCACCTGCGCATTGGATTCCAAACCACAGAGCTGGGTCACCCGAACAGAACCGATTTTTGCTACCTTTCCCAGATCGTTGCGTAACAAATCCACAATCATCACATTCTCGGCACGATCCTTGGCACTGCTCAACAATTCGGCAGCAAAGTGCGCATCCTGAAAAGCATCCGTCGCACGGGGACGCGTGCCTTTGATGGGACGCACCTGCATGTGCCCATGCTCTATCTGCAGCAAACGCTCCGGTGAAAAACTCAGGACGGATCCCCAGGGAAAGCGCAGATAAGCGGAAAATGCGGCCGGATTCATGGCGCGTAAATGCTGATACAAATACCAGGATGAACCGCTATAAGCCGCTGTAAATGGCTGCGCCAGGTTAATCTGATAACAATCCCCCGCCTGAATATAGGCTTTCACCCGCTGAAAAGCAGCCTCATATTGCGCCGCAGACCACTGTGCCTGCACTGGCCCTTGCACCCGGAAATCTGCTGCGCGCGGCACTGCTTCGGCCGCTGACAAGCGCGACTCCCATTGGATGCGCACGCCGGGCATTTGCGCTGTAGGAGCCAGCACCCAGGCACGTTGCAACAGATGATCGACAATCAAGGCACTGTCATAAACGCCAAAGGCAGCTTCCGGCCAAAGTGTCTCTTCCGGAATTTCCAGCCCCCACTCTGACAGGGCAAAATCATAACCTAGATAACCCAGCACGCCACCGGTAAAGGGCAGATCCGGGCAGGAGTGCTCCGCGTCCACCGCCAGCCCTTCGCGAGCATCGCGCAGCACTTCCCATAAAGAGGCGGACGCGGCTTGCGCCTCACTCTTTCCATCAGCTACCCAGACTTGACCATGATATTGCCAAATTCGCCGACGGGGCTCCGTCACCAGAATGCTGTAACGCCCCTGCCCCGGTGTCTGGGTACTGCTGTCGAGCCACTGCGACCAGGAAGTTTCTGCTAGGCTCGAAAAAACAGCAGCAAGATCAACTGGATATGCCACATCCACACATAGCGGAGGAGAGATTGTCATCAGTTTAACCATGATCCTGAGCGATAATTACGTCTTAGCATAGGGGATGCTGAGCACTTTGCCCAAGGGCTCCAGCGCCCGTAAGCGAGTATCAGATGATGATCTCTCTTGACCGCCGACCGATCGGTCGGTATTGTCTGATATCTGCTCAGTAACAGGAATCGGTCATGCGCACCCAATATTCTGCCTCGTCTTTGCTTGTTGCCGCCTGCCTGTTGGGCAGTAGTCCTGCCTGGGCGGAGAATCTGATTGATGCCTACCAACAGGCTTACCATACCGACCCGGTTTTGGCTCAGGCCCGTGCCGAACTCAGCGCACAAATGCAGGATAAACCCCTCGCCCGCGCAGCCCTCTTACCCCATGTCGGCGTCGGTGCATCGGTTGGCTTCAACACCGCCGACATCACCGGTTTTGGCGATATATCCATTAACCGCGCCTATCTTTCAGACAGTTACAGCGTCAACATCACCCAGTCGGTATTTAACGGTCAGGCCTGGACCGCCCTGAAGCAGGCGGACAGCCGCATCCAGGCCAGTGCCGCAGCGTTGACTTACACCGAACAGCAACTCGCGCTGCAGGTAGCCAAAGCCTATTTCGGCGTATTGGAGGCGCAGGCCCAGGAACAGGTGGCAAAAAAGCAGAAATCCCTGCTGGAAAGCATCTATAAACAAACCGAAGCCACTCTGAAAATCGGTACCGGTGACATCATTGCCGTGCGCGAGGCCAAGGCCCGGGTTGATGCTGCCGAGGCTGATGTCATCAAGGCCGGCAATGGTGTCGCCGTGGCGAAAAAACAATTGGAAAGCCTGACCCACTCCCCGGTCGAAACACTGGAACCCCTCGGCCATTATCAGGCACTGGGTCCGCAACCCGATGACATGCAGAGCTGGGTGCAAAGTGCCATTCAGGATCAGCCCCTGATGCATCAGGCTCAGGCCCAGCTGCATACCGCCCAGCAACAGGTGCAGTATCAACAGCGGGCACGTTGGCCAGTGGTCAACCTGCAAGGTGCCGCCCAACACGAACTGGGTAACCCCTTTCCCGGCTTAGTGATCAATCAGGCGGGAGTGAGTTTGAACCTTTCCGTTCCCCTGTATGAAAGCGGAGGCATTTCCTCATCCGTACAAAAAGCCCAGGCGCAAACAGTGGCCAGCGTCGATCATGTGGCCAATGTTCGCGATGAAGTGACCCTGAACACCCAAACCGCTTTTCTCAATCTGAAAAACAGCGTGGCTCAACTCAAGGCAGCCAAGGAAACCGCTGATTCAGCCAAAATATCCCTGGAAGGTACCCGCAAGGGCTATGAGGTCGGCACCCGCTCCATCATCGACCTGCTGCATACCGCCACGGACTATGTGCGCGCCGAACAGGATTACAACGTCGCCTTTTATAACCAGGTCATCGCCAGAGTCCAGCTCAAGGCTGCTTCCGGTCAAATCAACATGGCGGATCTTGAAGCCATCAATGCCCTGTTGAAAAAAACCGCCTGATTTTCCCGGGCTGTACCGGCGAAGTGGCGCCTGGCCCTTCCATCAGTCCGACTGAAAGAGCAGACAGTAAACCCGCTTAATACTTCAGGCTCCCGACAGCACCCCCATCACCGCCTGCTCGTCATAAACCTTGCTATCGACTTTGCAGTAGACCGCGCCTTCGTCCTTGAATACCGCCACCTCGGCAATACCTGGCAGCTCCAGCAAGCGCTTTTCCAGATTACTCTGGCGCTCAGCGGCTTCGGTCAGCGTAAACACCCGGGTCGCCAGATAACGCGGGCGTTGCATGGTGAGAGCCACGATCAGCCAGAGGGCATAAATGATGGCTACCGCCCAGAAAATATCACTGTAATTTCGTGCTCCGGGAATATAGAGCAGGCCGCCCAGCAATCCCCCGCAAAAAGCTCCGAGAAATTCAGACGTGGTGTATACACCGGTAGCTGTTCCCTTGGCACCGGGATGGCAAAATTTCGCCACCAGGGAAGGCAGACTGGCTTCCAGTACATTGAAGCCCATAAAAAACAGGAAAAGTGCCACGGCAATCAACCAGATATTATGGGCCGACAGCGCCATGAGAATGACCGAAACCAGCAAGATCGCAATGGCGATGATGAAGACTTCCTTGAGTTTCCGCTTGGCCTCTCCGACGATGATCATGGGCAACATGGCCACAAATGAAAGCAACATGACCGGCAGGTAGAGCATCCATTGGTCACTCAGGCTCAGTAATGGATGCCGGGGATCAATCAGTACCAGGGGCAGGACCACGAATATGGCGGTCAGCCCGGTGTGCAGGGAAAAAATCCCGAAATCCAGACGCAACAAACTGGGGTCGCGCAATACGTCCCCCAACATGGCCGGGCTCATTTCTGCATCGCGATGAAAGCGGTTAGGAACCGCCGGAATGACCAGATAGAGCACACCGATAGCGGCGAGAGACAGTACCGCCGTCAGCCAGAATATGCCACTGACCCCGATCCAGTGGGCCAGAGGGGCAGAAAGAATCAGGGAGATACTGAAACTGATGCCAATGGTAATCCCGATGATGGCCATAGCCTTGGTCCAGCGTTCTTCCCGCACCAGATCAGCCGTCAGGGCGATAATGGCTGCTGCCACCGCACCCGCTCCCTGGACAATACGACCAATCAGCAACCATTCGATGCTGGTCGCCGTTGCGGCAATGGCACTGCCAATGGCAAAAATCAGCAAGCCTACAGCAATGACCGGCTTGCGTCCCCACTTGTCAGAAAGCTTGCCAAAGGGAATCTGAAAAAATGCCTGGGTCAGACCATAGGCACCCAGCGCAATACCAATCAGAACGGGATGATCCATAGCGCCCCTTAGCCCGTGGGCATAGACGGAAAACACTGGCAGCACCAGAAACAGACCCAGCAGACGCAGGCCAAATA
>NZ_JABBOU010000074.1 GCF_018853465.1 Acidithiobacillus montserratensis | reverse complement strand
GGGGCAGGATGTGATGGTAGTGGCCCGGAACGGGGCGAAAAAGCTCAGCATGATGGCCATGGGGATTTATTTCCGGCAACTGCTGAGGAAGTCATGAGCGCGCGCCGCGCCGCCGTAATCGCGGTTCGCACCTATCAATACGCCATCAGTCCCTTGCTCGGGCATCATTGCCGTTTTTATCCAACCTGCTCTGAATATACTTGCCAGGCCATTGAACGCTATGGCATTGCCAAAGGTTCCTGGCTAGGCATCAAACGCATCGGCCGCTGCCATCCCTGGCACGCAGGCGGTGTTGATCCTGTTCCTTAAACACACTGGGGCTCCATGGAAAATCAGAAAACTTTTCTTGTCATTGCCTTGGCCGTGGTCTTTTTTTTGTTGTTTCAGGCCTGGCAAGAACAAAATGCGCCAAAATCCGTGCCACCCGCTCCCAGTACTGTCAGCAAGGCGGTGTCGCCCAGCACCACGCCGCAGACCGCCCCGACAGTTTCCACACCGCCCAGTGCTGCTCCGGTGGCTGCTCAGGCCATCGTCCCAGTCAATGGTCCGACGATTCCATTTGCAACCCGGGTTTTTACCGGTCAGATCAGCCTTCACGGTGGTGACATCCAGAATCTCGGCCTGCGCGCTTATGCCACTGCCACCAACAATCCCCAGCCTTACCCCATTCTCGATACCTCTCCGGCCAAACTGACCACCCAGCAAAGCGGCTTTATCGGTAGTGATGGACAGTTGCTGATTCCTCAATTTACCGAAGAAGCGCCGCACTCGGCTAACGCCGGTACTGTTGCCCTGAAAGGTAAAGCCGGGCCATTGACGGTCAGCAAGACCTGGACTTTCCAGCCGGACAGTTATCTGGCGGAAGAGCATATTGAGATTACCAATACCGGTACCCAGGCCTGGAACGGCAGTTATTTCGACCAGATTCTGCGCAACGACCGCGCCGAAAGCCATATGTTCATGTCCATTTTTACGGGCGCCGTGCTGATGCATAGCGGTAACTTCAGCGAGGTCAGCTTTGGGGACATGCGCGATCATCCCCGCCAGGAAGCCGGCCCCGGCTGGGCGGGGATGATGGATCACTATTTTCTGGCGGCTGTCCTGCCGCCTGAACAGGCCCATGTGCAGGTGTATGCCCGCCCCTCGGGAAGTAATTATGTGGCCGGGGTGAACACGCCTCTGCCGACTCTGGCGCCCGGGCAGAGTACCAGCATTACCCAGCAGGTTTTCCTCGGCCCCAAGCAGCAGAGCCGACTGGCCGCTCTGGGTCGGGGGCTGGAACAGACGGTGGATTATGGCTGGTTTGCCATCATCGCCGAACCCATGCACCTGGTCCTCAAGTGGTTTCATGGCCTGGTCGGCAACTGGGGTCTGGCCATCATTCTGCTGGTCATTGTCATCAAGGCGATTTTCTTTTACCCCTCGGCCATCAGCTACCGGTCCATGGCCAATATGCGCAAGCTCCAGCCCAAACTGGAAAAACTAAAAAAAGAATGTGGGGATGATCGCCAGAAACTCGGTGCCGCCATGATGGAGCTCTACCGCACGGAAAAGGTCAACCCGATGGCGGGCTGTTTGCCCATCCTGCTGCAAATGCCGTTTTTTATCGCTCTGTACTGGGTACTGGTGGAAAGTGTGTCCCTGCGTCAGGCGCCGTTCATTCTCTGGATTCACGATCTGGCAGTGCCCGATCCTTACTACATCCTGCCGCTGCTGATGGGTATTTCCATGTTTTTCCAGCAGCGTCTCAATCCGGCACCCGTCGATCCGATGCAGAAAAAAATCATGTCGGCACTACCGGTGATTTTCGCCGTGTTTTTCTCCTTTTTCCCGGCCGGTCTGGTGCTGTACTGGTTGACCAACAACGTTGTGTCCATTGGCCAACAGTATCTGATCACCCGCCATATCATGGCGGCCAAGGACTAGGCAGCAACAGCGTATTTACGGGCCGGGCCACTCCTGACCCGGCCTTCATAACAGGATTCCGCGATGTCCTATGTACAGGGAGATACCATTGTCGCCATTGCCACCCCACCTGGCGAAGGTGGGGTGGGTATCGTCCGTCTTTCCGGTCCGCAGGCCCTGCGGATTGGCCAGCGTCTCTGTGGTCAAAAACCCTCCAGCCCGCCCTGGCCAGCCCGACAGGCCCAATTTCGGCGCTTTTACAGTCCGGACGGGCTGAGGATAGATCACGGGATTACTCTCTATTTTCCCGCGCCCCATAGTTACACCGGAGAAGACGTGGTGGAGTTACAGGGACACGGTAGTCCTCTGGCCTTGGCCGCGTTGTTGCAAGCATCTGGAAAACACGGCGCCAGGGCTGCACGTCCCGGCGAATTTACCGAGAGGGCCTTTCTCAACGGGCGCATGGATCTGGCCCAGGCCGAGGCGGTAGCCGATCTCATTCATGCCCGTAGTGAAGCCCAGGCGCGCGCCGCTGCGGCCAGCCTGGAAGGCGTTTTTTCCAAAGCCGTAGCGGTCATACATGGACAATTATTGCAGCTTCTTGCTCTGGTAGAGGCTGGTCTGGACTTCAGCGAGGAGGATCTTGGCGCTGCTCACGACATAGCCATACATGAGGGGCTCATCGCTTTACAGCAGCAATTGCTGCAATTGCTGCAGCAAGCCGGGCAGGGCGCCCGCCTCGCCCGGGGCGGGCGGGTGATTATTGCCGGTCGTCCCAATGTGGGCAAATCCAGCCTGATGAATGCCCTGGCCCAACGCGATGCCGCCATTGTCACCCCGGTTCCGGGAACCACCCGGGATGTGCTGCGCGAGGAAATCCTGCTCGACGGGCTGCCCATCGAACTCATCGATACGGCAGGACTCCGGGAATCCGCTGATCTGGTAGAGGCCGAAGGTATTGCCCGCGCCCGGCAGATTCTCCATAGTGCCCAGCTGATATTACTGGTCGCTGATGCCCAGGCGGGCTGGCAGCAAGATGATCAGATTATTCTCGACGAATTACCAAGCATCCCCAAGCTACTCGTCTGGAACAAGCTGGATCTGGTCGCCAACCCTCCCGAGGCTCCTGCCGATGCCAGCGCCTGCGCCATTTCTGCTCTGAAAGGGCAGGGCATGAATAGTCTCAGAGCGCAGATCATGGCGCAGATGGGTATGGATCACAACGGCTGCGCCTTCAGTGCGCGGGAACGTCATGTGGAGGCTCTCGCTCGGGCAGGAGACAAAGTGGCGGAGGCCGTATGCCTGCAAAAGGCCGCCGGTCACCCCGAACTGCTGGCGCAAAGCCTGCGCGAAGCTGCCCATGCTCTGGCTCAAGTCACTGGCAAAATAGATGTGGAAGACTTGCTCGGAGAGATTTTTTCGCGTTTCTGTATTGGCAAGTAAGTCATAAAAAATGGGCCGGATATAGCGCCGACCCATTTATGAAGATGTATTAATGAAACATCATTCTACGCTGATTTTGCGTCTTTTGGCGGACTCTGCCTTGGGTAGAACCAGTTCCAGAACGCCGTCCTTGTATGCCGCCTTGCTCTGGCTGGCATCCACATCTACAGGTAGTTGTACCGTGCGTGAAAACTCTCCATAACGACGTTCACGATAAATATATTTACCTTCTTCTTCCGTCTTGTTCTCTTCCTTGCTGCCGCTGATGTACACCTGGTTGCCATGCACCTGCACATCCAGCTTTTCCTTATCCATACCAGGAACTTCCGCGCGAATCACAATCTCGTTGTCCCGATCCAGGACATCAATGCGGGCAATATGGGCTCTCGCGGCAGCTGACTGGTTACCGTTATTTACCGGCCGAAAAACGCCGGGCAGCAAAGAGTCAAAAAACTGTTCAACGGGATCTACAGAACGCATTGCCTGGGGGGCCGATTTCACATTTTCATCAACCATGGGTATCTCCTTGTCTCAATCAGGGTGACCTGCTCACCATGCCCCATTTAATGGGGTCCCCCAAAAACATTTTCAAGACCCGGGAAATAAATTCCCGAGACCGCAATCAATAAGGATAATCCCAACCTTCCGGCTGGTCCTTGAAACGGCGATGGACCCACCAGTACTGTTCCGGCGCCTTGCGAATGGCGCTTTCCAGCAATGTGTTCATGGCGGTGGCG
>NZ_JABBOU010000073.1 GCF_018853465.1 Acidithiobacillus montserratensis | reverse complement strand
CGCGTAGTAGACGGGAGGCGTACCCAATTGCACGCTCAGTCCGGGAACCGCCAATCCTAAAGAAACGGCTGCCATGGCCGATGAACTGGTTAAACTCAACATCGCTGCTGCAAGGACGCCAGCAAAAATTGTCGTGCGTTTTATCGTGCGGGATTGTGGATTATTCATAAATATCTCTCGAAAAATCTCAATGGGCCGGATGGGTAATGTGCTTCCGTGCGTACATTGTTACTGATAACCCGCATGCAAGCTCCCTGGAAATAAGTCGGGTGCCCTAACACTCAGTGCAGTAACGGGTTAATTACCGTTCAGGCTGTTTTCTATTTGGGGGAGAGCAGCACCTACCCCCGCACCCACCGCACCACCTACCGCAGCACCGACGGCAGGATCGCCCGCAGCGACTGTTCCCAAAACTGCACCGCCAGCAGCGCCAATAGCACCGCCACTCAGGGCACGCTGGCCCGTTGGGCTCATGTTGGCACAACCGGCTAATGCCATCACTGCTGTCAAAAGTAAGGCTGCCCGGACCCACGAAGCGGCAGGATTTGCAGTTTTTATATCCGTTCCAGACATCGTAACCTCCTGTTCAAGGATTTCTCTATCAGACAATAGTCCGTAGAAATTTGCTCGTACTACATTATAGCCAACATCTGAGGCTTTCATCTGGCCATGATTCTCGTAGATCCAGGCTGTAAGGACCAAAGAGGATGCGGACTGGCGGGCCATAAGGCGTCAATTACGATCTGCTGTGGTCACTGCTATATGTTGATATTTCATTTTGTTCCTATTTTTCAATGTCCTGAACGGGTATTTTTCTCCACTGTTCTTTCTTTGGAACTGATGATGCCAGTACTGTGGTTTGATTTTTCAACCACCATGTGGAATATCTAATGCAGAATGCGTGCCCAAAATTTACAGCCAAAGCTACCCCCACGAAGGATCGAATCATGACGCAAAAAACACGGCCAGACGATCACTGGACGTTAGAGAAACTGCAAAGCCTGCTGGGTTTTATCCTGCGTATAATAATCGCTTGCGGCACCGCCATGATGATCAGTGGCTGCTTGCCGTTAATGGCGGCAAGCGCTGCAGGCAGTGTCGTTTACTATAACATGCCGCATTCCAATAAAAATGCTGATTAAGCGTATTGTCTGACGCCCATTCCCAGTTGCCCTGCTGTGCGGCACATGCGGCCAATGGTCGTCTGACAGTGGCTATTATTCCGGGTAGATTCTCAACCTGACTGAAGAGCGACAACACAAATGCTTAAAAATTAACCAGATGGAATAAGTCAGCGTCCCACTGTAGTGGACTGACTACAGTACAGTAGGGCTCGACCGAATGAAAACCGGCTGAAATCCTGTAGGAATGCTTTTTGCTGGTATGCCTTTGGTCTTTTTTATGGGAGCATCATTATGAAATCCATTCCCTCCCCCTCAACAGCTCGACGAAAATCGATGCTATGGGTGGTGGCTACCACCCTCGTCCTTTCATCGGCCGTTGGGATCACTCCAGCACTCGCCGACAATCTTTCATTAGGCCTGGCCGTTCCGGGGCTGAGTGTTTCAGTAGGCGGAGCACCGGCCTATTATCCCGTATCTCCACCAGTAGTTTACGTGCCACCCCCACAACCCGTGTATTATTATGCGGCTCCGCCACCCCCGCCACCTCCTCCGCCGCCGGGACCGCCTCCACCAGGCCCGCCTCCACCGGGACCAGGGCCCTGGGGAGGGCCGCCACCACCGCCGCCACCCGGGCCTCCATCCGGCTCTTACGCGGCTCCCACGCCCGTAGTGGGTTATGTATCCACTCCCTGGTAGGAATGTTGGGTGTATTCGCAGAACAGGATAAGAGAAAGGCCGTATTATTGGCTGATTGCGGGCACTTTATTGTTGAGCGGCTGCGCCTCAACGATAGCTGCCCCACCCCCAACACCCGCGTCGACGCACTATCGGCCTGAACAGATCTTACCTTATCCACCCACCTCAACCATCTTGGCGCCCAAGCATCCAATCCAGAGAACATCAGGACTACAGCGCGATTGCCAGCAATACCAGGCGCAGGTGCGTCTATTGCAACAAAAGCTGACAAAACGACCGCACGCAGAAGGCCAAAGGGACGACCTTGACCAAATTCAGGCGGTCGTACAGCCGTTATGCACCAAACCGCTTTCTGGAACGTCCTATCGGATTGCCCGACAAGAAATTCTTCAGGCAACCCGGGATGTGGAACAACTATCCGGATCCCCTTCCACTACTACACCATAAGGAGCCTAATCCCCATGCAATATCCCCTTCGATTAAAATTCGGTCATCACCGGTACGGGTTAAAAGTTCTGGCGTTGGGTTTTTGTCTGATCGCCATGACTGGCTGCGCCAATATGAGCCCCACAGGACAACGCGCACTGAGTGGTGGGGCTATCGGTGCTGCGGGCGGTGCAGTGCTGGGTGCTGTTGTGGGTGGCAATCCGGCCGTAGGGGCCGCAGTGGGCGGTGCAGCAGGAGCAGCAACCGGCGCTTTGATGCACTGAAATCCTGATTCATGACCGGAGGAAAAGCCCCATTTCAGAAAAATGGGGCTTTTTTTAGACCTGTTTACAGAAAAATTGTCTGACTTTTACAAGACATACGCGCCCATAAAATCCTTCACGGAGGTGGTGGGGGGGGCGGCGGCCCGGGTTGCTGGTAATAAGCCCCGGGACCCGCTGGCCCTCCGGGCGGCGGTGGAGGTGGGGGCGGTGCAGGATGCGCATAATATCCGCCAGGGCCTGGAGGCGGTCCAGGGGGATAGGCATAACATCCCGCCAACGCCATCAAGGTGCCGAACAAGGTCGCTACACGTAAAGCTGGTTGCCAGACTTTACGGCGCTTCAGTGACTCCATTTCATGGAACATACGGTTCTCCTGTAGGAAGATCGGTTTTTTATCTTTCCCCGAACAAATAGCTCAGGGGTTACGGTATAAAAAATGTGCATATCTCCTTTCCGCTTTGCGGTCACGTTTTTCGGACTTGTGTATTGCTTTCCAATAACGATGATCGGCTTTACGTTCCCGTTTGACCAGTCGTCGCTGATATTTTTCTGCACGCCGATAGGACTTTCTGCTGTAGGTATAAGGTGCGGGTGCATATCCTGGATAAGTCGGGTAGGCAACAGATGGTCCATAAACAGGTTGACCGATGTTGAGTGCCACGCCTGGTATCCAGAGGCTTCCAGTGAGCGCGTCAGCGTGAACCGGCAAAGGCGCCCAGCACATCATCGCAAGCACCAGTGGAGCGACCATGCGCAAAACAGTAGGGAATCGGTTCCCCGGGATTCTGGTGTTGGTTGATAAAAGCATCGTACTTCTCCTGGCAAAGGCTGTATGGATGTTGAAAGGCAATAAGCGTTCCAGCACAGCGGAAGGATCTTGCGACAGAAGCGACATACTGAGCCGTGCCCGATTCCAGAAGAGAAGGGATCCGTTTTTATGGTAAGGGCATACAACAGGGACACTATAGCGCCATATTGTCGCTAAAGTACAACAGATCTGATCAAGAAAGGGCCATCTAGTCGCACCATTTCGTGAGCAGACGGCGCAGGCCACTGATTACATGAAAATCTATCCCACGGGAACCTTTGGCATAAATTCTGCTGTCTTAGTCTCTGGACTCGACAGGGAGATTGCCTACTTCTTGTCTATCCCGAGTGGCTTGATCGTAACGGTGTGACTTCGAAAGTCCTGCCATCACTTTCCGGCTGTTTTTTGACTCAACCAACAGGAGTGTTCCGATGATTCAGAAAAAAACATGGCTTACCGCATTGACCCTCGCACTGGCATTACCCCTGGGCGCAGAAGCGTCCGTATATGGCGTCATGAATCAGGTTGGTGTTTCCGGCAATGTACAAGGGGCCACCAATCGGTATGGGAACACCAACGGTGGACTCGGTCTACGGGCCAGCCTTTACAATGGTGGATTGTTCGGCACGGCGAAATACCGCCATGAGTTCGGGGCTACCTACCAGGGTTACACCGGTGGCAATACCAACACCATTGGGCTCAAGCTCGGCTATCTTTTCAACGCCAGCAATATCCTGGCTGTCGGGCCTTATGTCGGCTATGAGTATAACCGCTTTGCACAGTCCAATGCCTATTATGACTCTCACTCTTCGCTGAGCACCAACGGTCTGGGTGGTGGTCTTTATGCGGCAGCATCTCTGCCAGGCGTCAATTTCACCGGATATGTCGGATACCTTGGCGGTATTTCGGAAACCCAGCATCTCTCTCGATTCGCACCAACCACGTTCAATCGCACTTCAGACCTTCTACAAATGGGGGTGAACGCCTATTATCCCCTAATGGCCAATGTCTCCCTGTACGTCGGATTACATGATGATGATTTTACACTGCGAGGCGCGCCCAATATTCTTCGCGGCGATGTGGGCTTGGGTATGCAGTTTTAAGGCACCATGCGGGCAGGATGGTCTGAAGCATACATCAGCGCCTGGAAACGGCGAATCCAGTATCACATTAGCCACATCAGGAGGTTAAAAATGTCCTACAGGCTTGAATTATTGCCTATCTCTCCGAGTATAGCCGCTTTGTCGTAAAATTTTTCCGAAATACGAATGGCGGGGAGAAGGATATTGAAGATTACACGAACTGAACTAGGATACTCTCAAAGAGTCAATCCTTCTGACCCTTAAGGATAACCTGTACATGTAGGTGTTCCTGGTTTTTGGGTTTCGCTAAAGCCAAGGGCGGAGGGACGGCCGCACTATTGGCTGCAGGACCATACGGGGCGTAAGCATATGGCTTGGCTGGAAGTGCTGCAGATAGTGTTTGATAACTAGGTGAATGAACGCCTATGGGTAAAGCGACTGTATTGTGCTCTTCAACGATGCGACGCACCCTGCCCCAGTTAATTTTTTCATGAACTCCATGTTTCGTCATGAATAGCTTGATGCGCATAACGGCGCGCTGGAGGTCTGAAAATCCCTCTTTATGATAAGTGTCCAAGGGCTTATAGGACTGAAGATAAAGCTGGCCATTATCAATGCCGACCAAATTGGGCCGGTCGATAATGCGAACCGGGGTCCCGACCGGAACCATGGGGAACAATTGCGCGATATTTTCAGGATACATCTGAAAACAGCCCTGACTGGACCGCATGCCTACGCCCCATGGATGGTATGTTCCATGAATAAAAATACCAGAGAGTCCCGTTTCCATCGCCAATTCGCCCATAGGATTTTCGGGGCCAGGCGGCCAGTACCATGGTATATTCATGTGAAATTTCTTCTTGAACCAGGCATGGATATTCTTCGGAACATTCCATGCAGGCATCCGGTACTTGGCAATGATTTCAGTAGTCGTCAAGCTTTCTTTCCAGCCGGGTAGAAACACCCCAACAGGGTAAGTAAATACGACATGATCATGGGCTGGAAAGTAATAAATCCGTCGCGCAGGGATATCTACAACAATACCAACCCAAGGTTTGGGTGGTAAAACATACTGGGCGGGGATGACCACTTTACGAGCCTGCCCGGGTAGCCACGGATTAACGCCTGGATTGGCATGCGTGACCTGATTGTAACCCAGATCATAAAATCTACCGATATCAAGAAGTGTATCGTCCTGATGCGTTGTTACCGCATGCAATGATCCAACTATATTGCCTTGATTGGGCAACGCAAAAACACTCGCTTGTGCTGTGCCAAGAACCAGACAACCTAACACAATCGGTAAAAACCAGATAGACTGTTTATTCTGAATCATATGGCACCCCAAGAAAACAAGCATAAACATAAAGTTAAATCAATAACAAGATAAGACAAACTCACGCTCAAATTAACGAAAATCAGCTTTTATAACTCCTCACGAAGAGACAGATAAATGATCTTACCAGAGGATTCGGATACGTATTATAATTCACGCTCCTATAGTTACTCATCCTGACCTATACGTTCTCGCACATCAAGGATATAGTAAACCACGCCAAGGCATACAGCAGAAATGGCATAAGCAAGAACTGTGGCACTGTGGATATTACCGGTATCCAGTAAAACGAACTCTCTAGCTATTACCAGTATAGCAATCAGAACCACCGTTTTAACACGGACTATCTGTCCACGATGTTTGATGGAGTGGAAAATTGTATGATTAAACTCCAGGGCAATCAGCAAGCTCATAATAGAGCCAAAAATAGTGGAAAAAGTACGATTATTTATATCAATTATTTTTATTTCCAATAGGTTTACGACGTGTGACAAAAAGCTGCCAAAAGCAAGCACAATAACTACCATTATCACGAAAGATATGGCGATTGAAAATATCTGTTCAAAACGTTCGTAAACCGTAAGAACAGACCAGTTTGCTCTTAGCTTATGGAATATTTTTGGATTGATTGGCATATCTTATACCTTCACATGTAAAGATTACTTTATCCATAATAGATGTCACAGTAACCCTGCTTCACGATGAACCAGCAAACGCGCCAAGATCGCGTACTGATAGATAGCTATTCGAAGCCAAAGCATGAGTGATTTAAGCGGATCAGAAGACCGTTTTAAGAGACATGCTGTGGTGGAAAAGCAGCATTGCGTGCACATATTTCCTTAACCTTAAGGTATAGTGGTACCCAGAAATCAAAGTTTTAGATTACATAGACTCAATCATCAGGCCAACCAGCATTTTTATGCAACACATACACCAGATAGATTTGTAAGACTATCAAGGTCATAAAAATAATTAATGTTGCGCAATAATACTGCGGCCATAACGCTCCCGATAACACAAAATCAAGACCCATGAATGCCGAAATCAGTAGGATGATATAATCCTTCATCGCAGCATACCTATCAAGGTTAAAAAGCAGATCATCTCCCTCCCTCTCCATCAGAAGCATTCATGCGATATATTTAAGTAGATGAGATTTAGCTCCCATCCAACCATGAACGCATGGTTTCATTCTTGAGCGTACTTACGAACAGTTATCCATTATACATACTACGGCTAGCCAAACATTTTAATTTTAGCATGATGGCGAAGATCATCGACAAATCTGGCCGCTTCTCGTTGAGCGAGTTGAACTTCAAGACGCTCTTTTATCGCGTTAAAGGATGGTGGAGTGATTACCCGTGTTG
This sequence comes from Acidithiobacillus montserratensis, assembly GCF_018853465.1. Classification (GTDB taxonomy): domain Bacteria; phylum Pseudomonadota; class Gammaproteobacteria; order Acidithiobacillales; family Acidithiobacillaceae; genus Acidithiobacillus; species Acidithiobacillus montserratensis. The sequence continues at coordinate 22,206 of NZ_JABBOU010000073.1, read as the reverse complement.
CCTGAACTTCCATGACGTGATAGCCATACTGTGTCTTTACAGGTCCGAATGGCTTTTCTATCGGTGCGGTTTCTATGGCTTTGGCCAGGGGCGCAGAAAACATAGCAGGCACAATCCAACCAAGCTCACCGCCATGCGCCGCACCGGACCGTATAATCGAATCTTTTTGAGCCAACCCTTTAAACTTCTTTCCATTTTTAAGCGCTCTCAAAATATTTTCCGCATCAGCCTTCGTTTTTACCAGAATTTGCCGAACCTTGTACTCTTTTTTCCCCATGGATTTCACGAAATTATGGTAGGCTGATAGAAGGGTCGAAGCGGTTACAGGATGATCATGGACATAATGATCCACCGCCACATCAGCAAGAATCTGCTCACGAGCCAACGCTAAACGCGTCTTGAAATTGGTGGACTCATTAATGTGATGTTTGATGGCGTATTGTGACAATATCTCCATGTTGATTAAATTTTGTACAACTTGGTGCCGGGCATGGGGTGTCTTCGCTAGGTTTGGGCTCATGGACAGAATAGTTTGCACTTCGCTCTGGTCAATGGGCTTTCCGTTAACCGTAGCAACTGTTCCAGCGAAGGACGGAATGGCATAGGCACTAACCACAGTAGCAAGAATAATCAATCGAATTTTTTTCATGTGAACCACCTTCTTATCGTTGCAGAAATCCACAACAGACAGTCTCAGTACATCTGTGATCTAACACCACAGAACCGGGAGGAGATATTACACGGAGCGACCATAAGAACAGCGATTCTATCCCGATAATCGTGACTGCGAACTATATCCATACTTAGCATTCAGATACCGACCCTCTAAAAAGGCTACCATCGCACTTCAAGGTGTGCGCATCACACCTCAACAAGATAGATATGCATTTTCTTTCTCCGGAATTCAAGATAGATAAGCTGACCTTTAACCGACCAGAAAGTTCCCTGGCGTCATGCTCGCTGACGGGTTATCTCTCTAACAGTGCACCAATCAATTTCTCAACTCTAATCCACTACTTGAAAACCTCAGAACTTGTTCCCATAAATGTTATCCAATAGAGACGTAATCTGTAGTTTTACAGTCCAAGGAGATCTAAAATGTTAAGCAAAACTTTCCCATTAGAAAAATACATAGTGCTCAACCCGGCAATTCATAGAGTTCTTTATGTCACATACCCGGAAGTTGTCTATTCATCGGGTAGTACCACCGTTCTATAAAGCTGAGCAAATTTTATTCATGGGATTAATGGATATGAAAAAGCGGCTATTGCTAACCATTCTGGTTTTGCTGGGCATTCATCCGGGTGCAGGTATGGCTGATGTTCACCATAATCTGACCTTTGTAGCAGGAGCACACTACCTTTGTCAGTCAGCCAATCAGGCTCGGGAGCAGGATATCAATCCAGATTACCTGGTTCCAGGATGCCAGCTTTATCCGGCCTCTATGACTGCCAAAAACACATCGTCCAAACCCGGCAAGAATCCCAAGATTCTTTTGCACAGCAGATTTAAATCTGAGTCAGGGACACCGCAAAATTCAAGGAGATAACTGATGAAAACCAAGCTGCGGAAAAATTCTCGCTATATCCTAACGCTGGCTGTGGCTCTTGCCTTGGGGTTCAGTGTAGGGGTGTCTGATCTTGTTTTCGGGCAGACGGATGGCACCATAACGCCCTTGCCGTCCCCTCAACAAGCCGCTAATGCGGAACGCATAGTAAATCTGCCTGACTTCACCCCCATCGTGAAAAAGTTTGGAGACGCCATTGTCAGAATTACGGACTCCTCGACAAAAATTGTTCACGGTCACCAAGGATTTTTCAATCCGTTTCCAGAAAACAGTCCCTTTTTTGGTTTTTTCCATGGCCTACCGAACTACACGCCCCCGGTGAAAGAGGTTACCAAGGCACTTGGCTCGGGTTTTATCATTTCCCATAATGGTTACATTCTTACTGCCGGTCACGTTGTGCGCGGTATGCATCATATTGTCGTCACCCTGACTAATCACCATGCTTATCGTGCGCGCGTTGTGGGCTTATCCGTGCGTTACGACACCGCATTACTCAAAATTCATGCACACAATCTCCCCATAGTGCGTCTTGGCAATTCAAAAAATCTTCAGGTTGGTCAATGGCTCCTGGCTATTGGTATGCCATTTGGCCTGTACAATACCGTCACCCAAGGCGTGGTGAGCGCGCTGGATCGCTCATTGCCGCACGACGATGAATATATTCCATTTATTCAAAGTGATGTACCCATCAATCCGGGCAACTCGGGTGGGCCCATCTTCAACATGCGGGGACAGGTGGTTGGCATCAATGATCAAATATACACCAACGATGGCGGGTATATGGGTTTGTCGTTCAGTATACCTATAGATACAGCCATGCGTGCGGTGCATGCTTTCGAGCGCCACCAAAAATTGAAGTTCGGATGGCTTGGTGTCGAAATTCAGCCCGTCACCCCTCAATTGGCAAAAGCCCTCCATCTCCCTGAGCCCGTCGGAGCACTTGTTGCCCAGGTCATGCCCTCAAGCCCTGCTGCCAAAGCGGGATTAAAACCGGGTGAAATCATTGTCACCTATGGCCATCATCCCATATATAGTGTGGGTACACTTCCCCCACTGGTTGGAGACACACCGCCAGGCAGAAGCATCAAGGTTGGGGTTTTAGAGCAGGGTAAACCCCACACCTTGCGGGTTAAAGTGGGCACCATGCCTCAACACATGCAGCTCGCCATTAGCAAACAGAGTCTGGATATTCGTCGGCTGGGCTTGCGCATTGGAACCTTGGGGCATAAAGAGCAAAAAGCACTGGGTATTCATCACGGGGTGTTGATCCAGGCGGTCTACCCGGGACCGGCAGCTTTTATCGGTTTGCACAGCGGAATGGCTATCCTGTCTATCAACCAGCAGCGTGTCGACAGTCCTGAGCAATTTGCACAGTTGGTAAAAGGGCTTCCGGCAAACACCCCGATATCTATGCGGGTGCGTAGCCATCATGAAAGTCTTTTTGTCGTGATTACGCTTCCGGGTTGAGTTTGAGTTTTGGTCGGTGATCAATCAGATCACATCGATCCGGGTGGGTCAGTCAATCAAGTTACCTGGCCATTGAAGAGCGTACAAAAGGGAAGCTCCGGACAGGAGCTTCCTTGCTAAACCTTTTCACCATCAAACCCATTATTAGGAGGCCTCATTGAAACAATGGTTAGTACTGATAGTCCTCGCTCTGTGTTATTGGGGCGCTTTTGAGATAGGCCACTACTGGTTGGTACATGACGTGGATATGCCTGATCAGCACACCCTGAAAGTCTACCATCCAGCCACAGACTCAACACGCTCCAAACATTCGACTGATTAATCCAACATCTTGAATATCCGGTTGGGTCTCTCTATGCAGGGACGATATCAAACGTGCATTCAACACACTACCAGTATGGCCAAAAACCCCAACCTGGTCCGTACCACCAACCCGGGTAATTGCCGAACCCAACCCCCATGTAAAACTGTTCCTGGACAGGCGGTTTTATCGGTCGAAGAGGCCAAAGATAAACAGCGCCTGCCTCCAATTTGGAATAGAGATAATTGAACTGCCCAATTTTATGATGGACTACGCCCACTACCCGCCCCACGAAGGTGATGTTCCGTCCGCTGCTGTAAACCATTGGATCATAGAAACCCGGAGTACATGCCAAAAAACGGCCCGTGTGGGCTTCCCCTTTTTCTGATTTGGGCTGGCCATTGTGACGCAAAGGTTCACCCAATACCGTAAAACAGGTTTGGTGCTCCTCGGGTTGAGTTTCAATCAATTTTCCACCCCAACGTACGATCTTCCCGTCATCCCGACCCGATTGTGCCTGTTCAGGCGCAATTTTCGGGAAGTTTCCACTGACTGGAGTGATGGTGGCACAGCCCGAAAGAAGGGCCGATGCTGTTAAAGCAATGGCTGGAAATTTCTTTCTTATCATCCACATCGGACCACCTCCATGGATAGGTTTGAACATTGGTAATAAAACAACCGGAGCAAAAGGAATTCATCAAATCCATCGGTAAACCGCCAGATCCTGCTTCCCTGTATGAGACTGCAAGTTCAATGAATTGTTCATTGTCTGCGCATCAACAGAACATGTAGACAAAAAGGTCTATCGGTTTGACGAGGCGAAGCAGAAAATGAATTGAGGTAGGGTTGATTTCTTGCTGGTCGTAATACAAGATTATAAATCACTTGCTACCCATTCTGTTGTTAATGACTGGTCCAGAACTCACGGAATTTTTCCACCGTCATCGAACGCTGCTCATTATAGGCGTTCTCTTTTTTCTTTTTGTTGGCTTGGCTGTTTTGGGCTACAACAAGTATCAGCAGCACCAGATGCAACAGGCCGCGCTGCTCTATAGTGAACTGGTAAACGCTACGGTTCACAAGAATAATAGCGTTGCCCGTGCCAGTGCGGAAAGCATTATAAATACCTATAATCACACACCCTATGGAACGCTTGCGCATTTTTTTCTAGCTCGCCTGGATATGGAAGACAAACAGGTAGCTGTTGCTGAAAAAGCCTTCAAAGCGATTATTGATCATCATGAAGTACCGCTCGGCATGCATAGTTTGGCCCGCCTGAGTCTGGCAAGGCTCTATGTGGATCATCATCATCCCCACAAGGCACTTATCCTATTAACAAAGGTCAGCAAGGCCTTCGCAGCTATCACGGATGAAATCCAAGGCGATGCTTATACCGCTTTGGATCAGCCTGAAAAGGCAGAACAGGCTTACAAATCGGCCATCACCGCACTTCCGGTGACCAGCCCATATCGCCGTTACCTACAATTAAAAGAGGCGAATATTGGAGTCGTGTCATGATAATAAGAATGTTAAACCACGTAGAAAATTTGCATAGAATCAATTGCCATAGTGTTCCGGCGTCATCATCCCAAAGTTGAAGTTAATCAGATCGACAAGGCAACATTACTGAGGACAAGGTACCTCATCTGAGAATCCGTAATCGGGGCAGCAAAAAGGGGATGCAAGGATTTCTCCTTGCATAATATATGCATCATCTATTAACGATTAGTTTTTTTGAACACCACCAGCCAGACGGTAGCCGTCAGCGTCTTTGCCCCGGACGCGTCGCCAGATGACCTGCGGGGTGAGGCGGTTGGCAACGACAATAAAAACCTTACGCAAATGACCTGACGGACACTGCACGGCTTTGACGGCATGCCAGGAATGATCAGTTTGCGCAAAGAGAAAACTCCGGTTCCCCAGTACCTGTGAGGCCCCGGCCTCGCGCAAATCCGTATAGACCGGCGCCGAATGACGTGGCCATTTGCCACCATCATCCAGTACCAGCGTCTGTCCGCCCCAGGCTTCTTCCCAGTCTTCTGGCGTATTAAAATAAAAAATATGCGAACCTATTTTCCGCCGGGCATCCGTATGGGGTGAAATGGAGGCACCGGATGGCGCATAATGCCAGTGCATGGTCAGGATAACCGGTGTCCTGGATGTTAAACCGAGCATCTCGCGCCAGAAATCCTTGTAAGCCTCACTGTGCAATTCGTGAATAAAACCCCTCCAGCTGGGCGTCAGGACTTTCTCCAGCGCTGGTCGATATTGCAGTGCGAGACGATCATGGCTTGCTTGCCCGTGCGCCCTTTTGTAACCCATTTGGGATTCAAAAAGAACGGGATCAGGAAGATCCTTGCAGAGCTGGTCAAACTTTTCCGGATAAAGAAAATCCGAAATACGGATCCATGGGTAAGGCTGCGTATGTCGAAATTCTTGGGATTGGGCGCCCAGCCTGTCCATAACCGATTTGTTGATTACATCCATAAATGCCATCCGAAATGATCTGCTATTGCTCAACCGCCTAAGACCATTATATCGCTAGCAAATTCCAGGAGATTCTGCAGTGAAAGGCTTCAAACAAAACCGTGAACAATCATCGCCTCGTCAAGTTCGACCCCGACTGGCAGGGAACTTTCTGATAGGAACTCCGGTCTTTTCGGATGGAAGAACACTTCCATCCGATTGTTTTGGTCCCAGGGTTTTTTACAGCAAGGAGGATAGCCATGAAAAGAAACCCTCTCTCGAAAACAAAACGCCAGTGGCTTGCCTTGGCGAGCTTGCCCCTTCTCGGTGCGACTGTGGCCTTACCCCTCGCCCATGCGGCGACAGCTTATGTTTCAGTGGATGGCCATTCGATTCCCGTTTCTGCGGAAAACAAAACCATTCATATTCCCGGTGGTGTCATCCGAATACAAACGGTCACTTGGGGGGCACAAGGTCATCCCGGACATTTGCAGGTGACTGCCAGCCATCTCTCTCCAGTACAGGCGCAAGCGCTGATCAATCGGAGTTTGTGGCAGATGCGCTCCATGCAGGTGGCAATGGATCAACAGATCGCTCAAATGAATCAGCTCATACGGGTATCTTTTGGTCCTTTCATCGGTCCAGCCTTCAACTTCCCTGAACCGGTCATGATGACCCGATGGTTTTTGCCTGGAACAGAGATGAGGACGCCCATTCAGACATCCCATGTACTGGCAGCCCCCATAAATCCCTTGGCCAGTCACGAGATCCTGTCAGTACGCTGGAAGCATCCTGAGAAAGTAGATCATCCTAAATTGCCTATTTGATAGCATTACGAGATATACCCCAAAGACCAGCTCGCGGTGTCTGAACACGAGCAGCAGATGATGTTGGCGAATACTCCAAGGAACCTCTTGGAATCAGGCATCTGCCGTGAATTCGTTGCTGTTTTGACGGATTCAGCCCCACGTCACGGGGCATTTTCCTATACCAGGAAGGTGCTATGTCCACGCTCTTATGTCGCCAGTGCATTTACTACGTTGCTTTTGGTCTCACCGTAATTCCCGTTGCAGCAACGGCTGGTGAGTTAGTGGTTCACCACGTCCCCGAATTTCGGGTGCATGTAACGGAGATGCCAAAATCAATGGCAGGAATGTCTGTGAATAAACTTATAAAATGGGCGCATGCTGGAGATCCTGCAGCAGAAAATGCCTTAGGTGTGCACTATTTTTATGGGAGAGGGATTCCAAAAAACCAGCAAAAAGCAGATACCTGGTTTCGTAAGTCGGCAGAATCCGGAAACGCCAATGGGGCTTTTCATCTGGCCTTCGCCTACAACTTCGGCGAGGGTGTACCAACCAACACGCATAAAGCCGTTTATTGGTGGCAACAATCTGCAAAAGATCGCAAGAAATGAGCCAATTTTGTGCTCAAGCGTATCTTGAAGATCCTTGCGGTAATTTCATTCGCGGCCTTCTGGGAATTCTGGATTGATCATCAAGGCCACACCCATATAGAACGCCTTTTTGAGCCCAACAAGAGCCACTCCCCGCATCGTTGGCACGCCATCAAACCCGTTATTAACAACGCAACAGCTAGACAGAGCAATGTAGGTTCTCTGGAACGGAAATAACCCAAAAACGCCGCCCCTCAGATAGTTGAGTACAAATAGACAGAGTCAATCTCATGAATGAATATGGATATTCCTCCCATTGCGTACAGCCGTGTGTCCCTGATGTAACCTTGGAGTAACAAAACAACCTCCCCTCCTCCGATCAGTTCCTGATAAAATCTCAACAACTGAGGAGACTGTTCATTGCCGAACCTGCTGACCGAGCCGATCGCCGAACTTCGCAAGATTATTCATGTGGACATGGACGCGTTTTTCGCCGCCGTGGAGCAAAGGGACCATCCCGAACTCCAAGGGAAACCCGTCATCGTCGGCGGCGACCCGGCTGGTCGAGGTGTCGTGGCCACCTGCAGCTATGAAGCCCGTCGGTTCGGCATTCATTCCGCCATGACAGCCGCCCGCGCCCGGTCGCTCTGCCCGCAAGCGATTTTTCTCCGCCCCCGCATGGAGGATTATCGGAAAGCCTCCCGTCAGGTCATGGAGATTCTACGGAGATATACCCCGCTTGTGGAACCTCTGTCACTGGATGAAGCTTTTCTGGACGTGACAGCGGCCACTGCCGATGGGGTCCTGGCGGTACAGATTGCCCGGGAAATTCGTTGGTGCATCCAACAGGAAACCGGTCTGACCGCCTCGGCAGGGGTATCTTACAACAAATTGCTGGCCAAACTCGCTTCCGATTGGCGCAAGCCCAATGGGCTTTTTGTGATCCCGCCTGAAAAGGGCCTGGACTTTCTGTCTCCCCTCCCCGTTGGCAAGCTCCACGGTGTAGGACCGGCCACGGTGAAAAAGTTGTCCACACTGGGTATCCATACCGTTCTGGATCTCCGAAATGCCGAAAGGGAAACATTGATCGCACAATTCGGCAAGACCGGTCTTTGGTTTTACGAGATTGCCCGAGGCATAGACAAACGTCCCGTTCAACCCAGTCGCCAGCGAAAGTCCGTGGGCGCGGAGCGGACCTTCCCGCAAAATATAAACGACCCGCAGGTCATGCTGGCCCATTTGCAGGAAATGGCGAGTCAAGTTTCCGCCCGCCTGATAACCGTAGGACTGGCGGGGCGCACTATCAGCATCAAGGTGCGCTTTTCTGATTTTGAAACAATCACAAGAGCCTATACCCATGCGCAGGCTGTTCGGCGCAAAGAAGATCTTATTGCCTGTCTGCCAGATTTGTTGGACAAGGCACTTCCCGTTGAATCACAGCCATTTATTCGATTGCTAGGAGTATCCGTGAGTGGCATGCTCTGTTCAGAGGACTCTGCCACACATACTGGCCAGATGGATTTGCTGGAAGAAATCTTGGTGGAATCACGCGGCGTTAGGCGATAGTAAAAGATAACGGACGTTGCGATGTGGTTTGGCGTATTGTTTTTTAATGGCAAGGACCCAATGAAACGGCAGTAGATCGTTTAAAATTACTGCAGGAGAGATACAAAATGGATGGTGAAAATGAAAAAGATCGGGCGCAGTCGTCAATTCTGGAAATTGGGCTAGTCATGGAAAATGCTGAAGGTCAGCAGATCCCCGCGATACAGATGCGGCTCTATCCCATGGTTCAACAGGCCTTACTGGAGGCTGTGGATCAGTTAAGGCACGATCAAGAACAAGAATATATCCGGGTCACACTGTATGGTACTGCAGAAAGGGGCGTGCAGATGGATTTTTCGCGGGAAGCTTTGTTAAATTTAGTGAGCACCATTCAGGAAAACCGATTGAAAAATATTGAAATACAGTAAAATATAGAGCAGCCATCGACATAATCAGTATTAATATTTTGCTTTGAAAACTTGATTCATTAGAACGGCCATAGATTTACCATAAGGCGTTTTTATAGAATCTATTATCTAATTATCGCGGGATCTCTGATCCAATCCTGTGTTTCTCGGGTGCACATTATAGTGGACCCCAATTTCCGGACGGTTATTTAAGATGGTAACCTGCTGTAAATAAGGAGCAGGTTGTGAGTGAACGGAAGCGCAAGATTTTTAGTAGTCAGCAGAAAGCCAAGGTCGCACTTGAAGCGGTTCGAGGGATCAAGACGGTCAACGAGATCGCTCAGGAATTTGGCGTGCACCCGACTCAGGTGGGACTGTGGAAGAAGGAGCTGCAAGAACAGGCGGCAGGCCTATTCGAAGCCAAGCGTGGCCCCAAGCCGGTGGATCAATCCGCCAGCACGGAGCGGCTCTACTCAGAGATTGGGCGGCTCAAGATGGAACTGGACTGGCTTAAAAAAAAGTCCGGGATAGCCCAGTAGAAACGCGCAAACCTTGGGTCAACGTTCTTGACCCCTTGGCACTGACCCGGCAATGCGAACTGGCAGGGGTTGCCCGCTCTACCGTCTACGCGCCGCGCCCTGTGCCCAAGCCGAACGAACAGGAATTGACGCTATTGGCACTGATCGATGCCGAATACACGCGCCACCCGTTCTACGGCAGCCGCAAGATGACCGTGTATCTGCGCGGCATGGGACATCGGATCAACCGCAAGCGGGCACAGCGGCTGATGGGCATACTGGGACTGGCCGGCATGGCGCCAGGGCCGAATACCAGCCTTCCGCATCCCGAGCACAAGGTTTACCCGTATCTGCTCAGAGGCATGGAAGTGGCCCGGCCCAATCAGGTGTGGAGCACGGATATTACCTACATCCGATTAGCGCGAGGGTTTGTCTACCTGGTGGCGATCATTGACTGGTACTCGCGCAAGGTACTGGCCTGGCGATTGTCGAATACCATGGACACAGGATTTTGTCTGGACTGTCTGGATCAGGCACTACAGACTTACGGCAACCCGGAGATATTCAATACCGATCAGGGCAGCCAGTTCACCTCGGCGAGCTTCACCGGGCGGTTGGCGGCAGCAGGCATCCAGATCAGCATGGACGGGCGTGGCCGGGCATTGGACAACATCTTCGTGGAACGGCTATGGCGGAGCGTCAAGCACGAAGACGTGTATCTGAAAGGCTATGCCACCTTGCCGGAATTACTGCTGGGGCTGACGGAATACTTTGTATTTTACAACACCGAGAGAATGCATCAATCGCTGGACTACAGCACGCCGGACGAGGTCTACCGGACAGCGAACGGTGGCGGCGCAACGATAGTGGAAAAATTCACCGCGAAAAAAGAAAATCGTCAGGAAACAGAATCAGAAGCAAAACCGGGGCAGCGCCGTGCCGCTGCGTGTGAAAGGTTACCCTCTTAAACTCGGCTGATTATTGTCTTGACAGAGGGGTCCACCATACCTATCATTCCTGTTCCTTCTGCATGACAGAACTTTATGCATATTTTGCGGTCGAAATTGGCACGTTTAAGAATGTTTGGGCGTATTTGGCTTATTTAATGAGGTTATTATGAAGCTAGAGAAACTGTCCGATGGAAAACTCCAGTTAAGTATGACTAAGTCTGAGGCGGATAAGGTGTCTGATGCGCTCCTCAAAAAAGCGGGAGAATTCAACCGGTCTACTTTGGACTTTGCCTATCTTTCCGCAGAGGCAGTACTTTCCATGGATAACAACTTCCGTCAACCAAAGTCGTTCTATCAAGGAGTATCTCATGCAGGTTAATGTTGAAGATAAGATGGTCGTAGCGACAATGAGCGAAAGAGAAGCTGGTAAGATTATTGAGTCCTTGGCTAGTTTGTCGTCGATACCGGCGGACTTGAAGACATTCCATGAGTTATTCAAAGGAATCAGTATTCCAGACAAGCGGCGAGGTGAGGTTCGGCATGAATGGGGTGATCCACTCGATATGGATCCGGATATTGGTCCGGCCTAACTGACAATATGTCGGTACCGTTATGTTACTGACCCGATTTTTCTGAACATTACTCTCCTTTTTATCATCTTTGAAGATGATTTGTGCCACAGGGGTAGGAAGCCCTTGTGGCACACTCTTTAGGACATCTACTGGCTTCGCTCAGTTGTTTCGGAAGCTGCCTAGAGATACCCCTGAAGAATGTGCATTCCATTCGCTTAGATACCACTTGCACCCCCTTGAAATTTTACTGGAGAGTACCCATAAATCTTTCAGCCTGAGAGCAGGCTATGATTGTTAGAAGGTTATTGTTATAAGATGGAGGTATACACCATGGCTAAAGAAGTATCCCGTCCCACGGTTATGGATGTGCGTCCGACTGATCCACTGGAAGGCGTACTTGACACGTTTATGCCCGGATTCTTTTCCCCGGCATCTTTACGTAGACAATCCTATCCACAGGTTGCCAATATAGATGTTATTGATCGGGATGACGCCTTTATTCTCAAAGCTGAAATGCCCGGTGTTGAAAAGAACGATCTGGATATCCAGGTGCATGGTAACCAAGTTTACCTTGGTGGTGTGAAACAAGAGGAGAAAACGGAAAAAGACGCGAACTATGTCTATCGTGAACGGCGTTACGGCGAGTTTTCCCGGACAATTCAACTTCCGGTGGATATCAATAATGATCAGGTAAAGGCGACCTTTAAAGCGGGTGTACTTGAATTGGTACTGCCAAAAACGGAATCCGCCAAGCGGAAGAGGATCACCATTTCCTGAGCGATCTGGAATGGCTTCTGGTTTACAGGAAGCCATTCCGACTTGTTTGTCTGCTGAGAAAGGAGATTCACATGGCCATACCAATGAGAGTATTTAGTACCGGAATTGATCCTGATGACTGGATTCCTCGTCGGTTTACGCAACAGGGAGACGGAGCAACCCCGCCTATTTTCTGGCAACACGTGCCAGAAGGAACCAAAAGTCTGATACTCCTTATGGAACATCGCGAAGCGGATAGCGAACATCGTATTCACTGGCTACTCTACGATATTCCGCCAAGCATTGAAGGAATCCATGAAGGTGGTCCTCTGCCTGAAGGTATCCTTTCAGGACGTAACAGCTTTGGATTTACGGGGTACAAACCTCCAGAAGGAGCGGCCAGTCACCAGCTTCAGCATTACGACTTTCTGTTAATGGCCACGGACAAGGCTTCACTGGGGCTTCCGGAAGGAGCCGACTGGGAGATGGTGAAGGCCAAGCTTCGCACACCAGGAAGAAAGGCCGATCAACTGGATATCCCTCCAGCCACAGATCGTCGAGCCAGAGAGTTTTACAACTTGTGGCACATACTTGATCATGCCGAATTCTCCGGGCACTTTGCTCTGGATAGAGATGAACCGGTAAAGTCCAGCCCATGAGAGGCATTGCTGGCATTCAAACCAATCGAGCACCCCTGCAAACTGATTTGAGCGGGTTGTCGTGAAGCATGATAGGAGATACGGTAATGAAGGCATTTCGGGCATTGAAACATTATAGACTTCCACCGGGTTCGCGCTTATGTCTAATGGATGACGGGCTTCCGCTCAAAGTGTCACCTGAAGACCCGGCTATCCATTGTATGACGGACCTGCATCGCGTTCCCGCCGTTACCACCAAAGCCTCAGCATCTATCGATCATGCTTTACAACACATGATTCACACGGGCGTTCGGATGCTCTTTGTTCTGGACGATGCGGACATCCTGATTGGATTGGTAACGGCTCGAGATCTCACAGGAGAGAAGCCGATTCGTATCGCGGCAGAAAAAGGCCTGACTCGGGATGAAATTACAGTGCAGGACGTGATGATCGATCAACATCAAATCGATGTGTTGGATTTGTCTGAAGTAGAGCATTCCATGGTAGGGGACATTGTTCTTACCTTGCGTGACGCGGGTCGCCAACACGCTTTGGTTCGAGAGAATAGGATGCAGCAGACGGAAATAAGAGGGGTTTTCTCCATCAGCCAAATTGCCCGTCAACTCGATCTAGAACTTTCAGTGAATGACGCAGTGCAAAGTTTTTCCGAGTTGGAGCATATTCTTTCGCGGGATGATTAGGGGCTAGAGAGATTCCAGATGGCGTAATAGCCATGTCATTTTAGCAACCGTGGCAATCTCCGAAAAGAACCTAGTCACTGGCACCAACTTCTACCTTTGGCCTTGTTAGAGATGGCAGTGCCGACTTGCTATATCTTAAGAACAGCCAAGACAATCCCCAAAAAACCTGCTCCCATGAATAATAGTCGCGCCCACCACCGGACATCGAGAATAGCTGCCGCAGCAATCCCCAGGATGCCTGGCCAGAACGAAAGCCAAATTCCTGGGTGATTAATCGCTTTTGTAGCAGTAACAGAAAACACCTGTGACCATTGCTGCCCTGCCATGAGCAGAAGCGTCACAACCAGTACCCATGCGGCGAGCCTATTACGGCGTACATCCAAAAGAAACAAAGATAATCCAGCCATTGTAGTGAACAAAAAAGCAAAAAACAAAGTCCAGAAAAACATTCTTTCTCCGTGAATGGGTGACCTCAATATAGGCGCTATGCAGCATCAAAATAGACAGTATCCATATGAGACTACACATTGTTTTCAGCAAGTCCAATAGGTGCCCGTTCTTGCATCCTTTCCGAAATATCCTATACATTGCCTCTGAGCGTTTTATAAACGTGGGTAATGCCTTCTCTGATAAGAATTTTGTATGGAGATTTTTTAACTAATTGTGGATTGATTTTTTGGGCTTCAGTCTGCCGAGCAGACCAAGCCGTTTTGCATTTTAGTGATTACTCGTTATTCAGACAGCAAGATGCGAACTGGTTCATCGTTTCACCCGGAGTAGGTCTCGATAACTTGGATGGCGTATGCGTAACCGCTGGCACCTTCGTCGATACGCTTGGAGGCATTTTTGGTACCACCTTGGCCGGCACATTACAGAAATTAACGATGAGTTTCGAGAACAGGATGGTCAGTCCACCGAATGACCGCTTCCGCTGCTTATGTATATATATACATAAGCAGCGTTATGTATACCTCGCGATTATGTATAGCATCTACGGCGGTGTGGCTGAATACCCTATAAATATTGATCTTGCTGTAGATGTTGCGCCCGGATGATATACATAATCTGAGTGATACGTTGAAGTGATGATTCTTCTACTGGAGGTCATCATCATGAAACGTACCAATCCACTTTACTCCTCTCCTGAGGCATTCCTCCTCGCCAGTGTGCTTGCGCCGCACATGGACGCATACACAGCCCATCTACAGCTTGGCCGTTATGCTACTAGCACAATCCGGGGCTACATTTTGGGTCTTGTGCATTTTGCACACTGGATGGCTAAAGATAATATTTCCATCAACTTACTGAATGAGATGGTTATTCATCGATTCCTAAATGATCACATCCCCCACTGTGACTGTCCATCCCCGGTTAATCGTGACTTCTTCACCTTGCGGGCAACACTCGGTAATCTGCTGAAGGTATTGCGCGAACAAGGAGTAATCGCCGAGCAGCCCGCACCTACGGGCGATATTGCTGACGAACTAAGTCGGTATCACGCATACATGCAAAATGTGCGAGGACTCAGTGTAATGACATGCCGTGGGCGGCTACGCACCATACAACGGCTCCTACTACACAAATTTGAAGGCCGTCCCGTCGAGATGGAAACGTTACAACCCAATGATATTCGTCAATTTGTTACCAATCAGCTCAAGCAAGTAGATACAATTTCTAATGCGAAGGCGTTGGCTGCTGCATTGCGCGATTATTTAGGCTATAGAGCGACCTGCGGTGACCACGTGGATAGCATGCTTGGCGTGATATCCTTGCCCGCTAACTGGAGTCTGGCTTCTTTGCCGCGTGCGCTCGCACCCGCAGATGTTGACCGTCTTCTCGAATCATTCAATGCCGCGCTTCCATCTCCAAAACGCGGCTACGCCATGGTGCGCTGCGCCCTAGACATAGGCTTGCGCTGTAGTGAAATAGCCAGTCTTCAGCTGTCTGATATCGACTGGCGTTCCGGCACCGTCACGCTCAATCGGACAAAGGCGCTGCGCCAGGACATCTTGCCACTGCCAACTATTACCGGAGAGGCGCTGGCGGACTACATCCGCTATGAACGCCCCAAAACCACCAATCAGGGGGTCTTTGTTCGTGTTTATGCGCCCCACGATCAGTCAATTAGTGTTGACACAGTCCACAGGGTGATACGTGATGCCTACCACCGCATCGGCCTGACGCATGGGCGCTCTCATGCATTGCGCCACACGCTGGCATGCCAACTGGTCAATCATGGTAGCTCACTCAAGGAAGTAGCCGATCTTCTGCGGCATCGCTCGCTGAATACCTCACTCATTTATGCCAAGCTGGATATCACGAGTCTGGCCGCTGTCGCCTTACCGTGGCCGGGGAGCATCAAGCTATGAACAACACCATAGATCTCCAGGCAAAGATTAATGATTATCTCGCCGAACGGCGCAGCATGGGCTTCAAATTGGACAATATGGGCGCGGCCCTGGCAAATTTTGCCAGATTTTCAGTCAACAGATCTCATCAGGGTCCGCTAACCACCACTCTCATGGCTGATTGGGCACGCCACGATACAACAGCGATTCTTTCTCTGGGTACTCAAGCGCGCCGCCTTGCCATTTTACGCCCATTTACCCAGTGGCTACGTCAATTCGAGGCCCTCACAGAAATACCTGACGAATCGGTTTTTGGCCCTATACCAGGCAGGGTGGCTCCACATATCTACCACGATTACGAGATCGTTGAATTGCTGACTGCTGCGCGTGGACTTGATGTCCAAAATGGTCTGCGCGCAGCAACTTACGAGACATTGTTTGGCCTGCTTGCCTCTGCTGGCTTGAGGATATCTGAGGCATTAAAATTACTCGATTCTGATGTCGACCTGCACGCAGGCACTCTGACTGTGCGATTGAGTAAATTTGCGAAAACGCGGCTATTACCATTGCATCCCAGCACTGTGGATGCCCTGGCTCGTTACCGACGGATACGTGCCCGGGAGATATCTACTACCGAGGAAACCACATTTTTTGTGGGCACTCGCGGCAAGCGATTGGGCCAAGCACTGAGCGATCGTCAGGTACATCGTGTGTTCATCCAGTTGCGCGATCAACTTGGCTGGCTGGATCGCGGGTGCCACGGAGGACCACGTATCCACGATTTAAGACACAGCTTCGCCGTTCGCCGAGTAATGCTCTGGCATGAACAGGGTATCAACATTGATCAAGCGATGCTCTCACTGTCGACCTATCTTGGCCATGCGAGGATTACGGACACCTACTGGTACCTCACGGGTGTGCCCGAATTAATGGCGCTGGCAGGCGCCAAGTTCATGCAATTTATGGAGATGGAGGTGGACGATGCGTGAAATAAAACCAACTGCGCCACCGACATTGTCGGCATTACTGCAAGGATTCTTTGCTGAATATATGATGCAGCAAAAAGCGTTGAGCCCGTGCACGGTGGCTGCGTACAGGGATACATTCATGCTGTTCCTTAACTTTGCGAGTGTCCGCTGCGTGCAGTCGCCCGCAACGATGAAAATGACCGATATTACGCCAGAATTAATCCTGGCGTTCCTTGATCATCTTGAACAAGAACGTCACAACACTATACGGAGCCGCAATGCCCGTCTTGCTGCGCTGAGGTCGTTTCTCAAATTCGCCGCGCATCGTGATGTCACTTCGTTACATGTCATCGAAAAAGCCCTGGGCATCCCGATGAAACGCTTCGAAAGGCCCACGCTGGGATACTTATCTCGCGATGAGATGCTGGCGGTGATTGGTGCACCAGGCAGCGGCTGGACCAGTCAGCGTGATCATCTGCTGCTGGGATTGCTATACAACACAGGGGCGAGAGTGTCCGAGATTATCGGTGTGCGCGTATCCGACGTCGTCCTTGATAAATCCTCATTTGTGCATTTGCATGGCAAGGGCCGTAAACAGCGCTCGGTTCCACTCTGGCGGACCACCGTCAAAGAAGTCCGGGCGTGGTTGAAGCGAAATCCCTATCTTGGACCTGCATCGGCGCTGTTACCCAACCGTGATGGGGAGGAAATGACCAGGAACAACGTAGCAAAACGCTTGGAGTTGGCCGTTCAGACAGCCACTATGGCCAATCCTGATCTGGTCAAACTGCACATCACGCCGCACACGATCCGGCATACCACAGCCATGCACCTCCTGCAGTCAGGAGTTGGAATTGATGTAATCGCGCTCTGGCTCGGGCACGAAAATCCCGCGACCACCCATCACTACGTGGAAGCTGATTTGGCGATGAAGGATCGGGCGCTCGCACATCTGCAAGAACCAGGTGCAAGCACAAGCCGTTATCACGCACCAGACTCTCTGATGGAATTTCTAAAAGGGCTTTGATTATGTAGAACTCGCGAGCCTACCTCAGCCACACAAACCAATCGTAGCAAGGCTCGCGTCTTTACTGCTATACATAATCACGAGGTATACATAACGCTGCGTTGCTGTCACTCCTGGCTGCAGGGCGAATGGCGGCAACGGAGCGGAAACCGCCCATTGGTGGTCAGATACCTGGGCAAATGGATGAGTTGCATTTGTGTAGACGTACGCCTACACTTCTCTCATGGAGATAGTGGGCTTCGATTGGGATAGCGGCAACTGGCCGAAGTGCGGAAAGCATGGCGTTTCCCGCCAAGTGATAGAGCGATTGTTTCTCGAAGGAAGGGTGATGGTTGCTCCCGACCCGAAGCACTCCCTCCCGACAGAAAGTCGGCATATTGCGGTGGGCCGGGTCGATGGCAGGCCAATGTTCGTGGCGTTTGCCATCAGGGATGACCTCATTCGCCCGATCAGTGCCCGTTACATGCACGAGAAGGAGATTACGAATTATGAAGCAGGTACCTAAGTTCAAGACTGATGCAGAGGCCGAAGCGTTCCTAGAGCAGGACCTGTCCGACCTCGACTTCCGGCAGTTCCAGCCAATGCGCTTCGAAATCGCGCCGAAAGACGCCGCCCTGAACATGCGGTTACCCGAAGCATTGCTGGAAGCCGTGAAGGCCAAAGCCAAAGCCAAGGGCGTGCCCTACACCCGCTACGTGCGCATGCTTCTGGAAGCCGATGTAGCTCGACCACGTCATCAGCAGTAGCCGAGTATTGTACCCACTCTCCAACGTAAGCAATGGATAGCTTCCGCTGCCCAGCCGTCGTTGAGCCTTGATAGTCGCCAGTAGATGGATTGCGGTTATCCAGCAGAGGAAAACATTTGAAGACTCGCATAAGGTGACGTAGCCTCATGCCGGTTATCCCCTCAACCCTCGATCTATACCCTCTCAGGAACCATCTGAGAGGGTATTTTCATGTCGAGCAATCCCGATTATCTGGCTGCCCGCCAGGAATGGCTTGAGCGCTACGGCTCCTACATCGCGCAGGCGAGAAACTGGCGCATTGCTGCCCTGTCGGCTATCGGCATTGCCGCCCTGTTTGGGGCGGGCATGGTGTATGAGGCAGACCGTGTCCATGTGGTGCCCTATGTCGTCGAAGTGGACAAACTGGGCAAGGCTGTGGAACTGGCGCAGGCCGTGCGGGCCGGCTCTTTTGCCCAGCCGGTAGTGCAGCACATCGTTTCCCGCTTTACCTGGCTCGCTTTCACGCGCAGCCCGGACAAGTTTGTGCAGAAGCACTTCATTGACGAGTCCTATCATTACATCGCATCGAGCGCGGAATCCTCGCTGGACGCCTTCTATGCGCAGCACAATCCCTACGCGGCCTATTCCAACAAGACGCAAGGCAACACAGTCACGATCCAGAGCGCCGTTCCCGTTGGGCAGGTAACGGGCAAGGGTGGCTCGTACATCGTCGATTTCCTGGTAAAGCGCTATGGCCCGCATGGCGGCGTGGATGGCGAGCAGAACTGGCAAGGCACGGTCACTTACGCGACGGTCCCGCCATCGAACAACCCCAATGTCCTGAAAGGCAATCCATTCGGCATCTACATCACGCACTTTGCATTCAGTCCCCAGGTGTAAGGAGAAGATGAGATGATAAATCGAACATGGCTTTCTTTGGGGCTTGCCGTCCTTCCTGGATTGGCGCTGGCCGGCGTGAATACTGGGCTTCCTGCGGTGAACCCGCTCAGTTCGCAGCAGGGAAAACCGCCAATACAGCCTGCAGGGGCGAAAACCGGTTTCGCCCATCCGTCCACGACATCATCCGCATCTGGCGGCACCACATCTGCGGGCCAGAAGGTCCCGGCCATCTCCCCGGAGGCCGCCGAGCGGATAGCGGCGGTACAGGTGTGGCAACAGTCCATCGCCACGCCGCCCGAGGGTCCAGAAAGTGCTGCAACCAGAGCGTTGGCCCGTCAGTCGCTGACGGCGTCCCAGGCAATGGATAACACCCTTCCCGTGGTCGGCGGCACGAACGGAACCGTCGACAGCCTGGCCGGTCGGCCCGTGCTGGTTTGCTCGCCGCTGCACACCTGCATCATCGAGCTGCCCGACGGGGTCAGGCCCGTGACGACCGTTGGCATCAGCAAGTCGGAATGGAATGTGCAGCAGGCGCTGGTTGGGAAACAGCCGGAAATCTTCCTGAGCCCGAAATTCAAGGGTCTCCACCAAAACATCGTGGTAGCCGCAACCGACCAGGGGAGGCCCATCAACTATGAAATCCGTCTGGTCAGTGACGCAGTGCGCTACATTCCCGCCCTGAAGATCGAGGATAGCGGGGGCGAGGTCCGTTCCTGGAAAACAGACTTGCCGTCAGCAGGCTCGCAGGCGGCAGCCTTGCAGACGGCAGACAACGCGCCAACGGATCCGTCGGTTGCCGACCCTAAAGGCAATGTACTGCCTTTGCCCAATATCCGTCTCAATCACGTCAATCTTCGCTGGTCCATTCATTGCGGTGGCGGCGGATGGTTCCGTTCCAGCGACTGCAAGCCGATCCGTCCATTGCGCGTGTATGACGATGGGACCCATACCTTCATCGACATGCCCCAGGGGCTGGCGAGCCACGGAGGCTTTCCCATCCTGCAAGCCCGCAATGCCAGCGGACACCTGATCGGAGTCAATACCCAGATCCGGGGCAACACCTATGTTGTCGATTCAGTTCCTGCCGAGATCCTGTTACGGCTGGGTTCTGAGGTGGTCACCATCCAGCAGGAGGAGAGGTAACATGCGCTACGGGGCAAAAACGATGAAAAAACGGTCTGTATTGGTGATGGCCACGATTGCCATGACAGCAAGTGTGCCTGCTTCCATGGCATCCACGGTGAAGGCCCCGGGAGTTGCCGGACAGTCCGCGCCAATTGCCGGAACGGTGAACACCGCCCAGATTTTTCGGCACAGTCTGAATATCCACTATGGCGAACCCATCCGGGCGGTGGAGCAACAATCGGTGCGGGCCTTTGCCCTGGGCACGCTCTCGCAGCTCCCCGTATTCACGCGCCCGGGCGGAGAGGTCATCGTGCCACTGGGGCAAGTCCTGCCGGTGCTTCAGACCGCCCCTGGCAATTTCTCCGTGGTCATTCTGGGGAAGGGCGTCAAGCCGGTCTCCCTGGTCGGCGCCCCGCGCGCCGAGTGGGTCGTGAAGGAGACCGCAGCCGGCAGGCATCCCATTCTGGAAATTATGCCCCGCTTTGCCGGACTCAAAGGCAGTATCCAGATCGTCGCGACCAGCCCTCACGGTTACCCGTTGACGTACACCGTGGGCCTGGTCAGCGGTACCTCCCGGTTCACGCCGGTTCTGTCCTTCTATCGCGTCCCTCACGTTATCCCCCAATCCAGGGAAGCGGGTATACGCAACCAGTACAGGCAGGCCACGCCCATCGCCCATGCTGCGCATGCCAATGCTCCACATGTAAATGCCATACATGCCGATCTCGACTGGAAAATGCAGTGTTTCACGGGCGACTGCAAGCCTGTCCAGCCGATCAGCGTGGTCAGCGACATCAAGGACAGGATGACCTATATCCGCCTGCCCACAGGGAAACCCCCGATGGTTCTGGTGCGCAACCAGGCTGGCAAATCCTTGCTGGTGGGCTACCGCATGGAAGGACACACGCTGGCCGTGGGGGCCGTCCCCTACCGTATCGATCTGCTCACGGGCAACTGGAATCACCTGGCCGAAATTCGCCTCACGAACGAGGCAGGAGCGTAGCCATGAAAAGCGGCAAAGAATTTTTCTCCGATTTGCTCCAGAAAAAGAAAGGGCTGCTCCCGGCGGGACAACAGCCCGCCGTGGATAGCCGCAAAGGCCCTGGCGGGCAGCCTGGCCCTGGCAGGCAACCAGGCCCACAAGCCAGTCAGCCCGGGATCGAGGTCAAGCCCGACAGGGACCGGATGGCGACGCGCATCAAACGGACGCCACTCTATATCGCAGCTGCGGTGGTCGGACTGGGCGCCTATGGCGGCTATGAGTATCTGCAAAATCACCCGATATTCGGGCACACCAGGCCGCAGGTGCAGGCCAAAACCATCCAGCCAGCGAGCGGGACTGGCGCACCGGTCGCCCCTGCGCACCGGAAGCAGGTCCACCAGCCCACTACGCCTGGAGGGGCGTCGGACGCGTCGGCAACTGCGGCCACGAACAGTGATGCTGAGCAGTCTCATCCAGCGAAGGCTCCAGCGTCCACAGCGCCCACAAAGAATCCCTACGCAACGCAGGACGCCGCCTTCGCGTCCGCCCTGGGTACGGGAAGCGTGGGGAGCGGAGCCGGTGAGGGCCTTGCCTGGAAAACGCCGGAGTCAACGCCATCCGCGCAGGCCCCGGCAGTGCTCCCTACGGCCCTGCCGGACGCGGAGCAGATGGCGGCGAAGAAAACAAAGAAAAAGACCCCGCCGCCCCTGGTGACCCGGGAGACGAGCCCCTTGCGTATTCTGGCCCATCGTGGGCAGTCATTCTGAATGATCGTGGGCGGTGATTCTGGGCGATGGTGGGCAATGATTCTGGCGGATCGTGGGCAGTTTGCACGATTTTCCAGAAT
>NZ_JABBOU010000072.1 GCF_018853465.1 Acidithiobacillus montserratensis | reverse complement strand
ACAAAATAGCGCCAAAATAAGTATAATTCATAGATAAATAATAATATTTAATGACCGACATTTTTGTTAACCATGCCGATTTTCCTCGCGGAAAAACGGTGAAACTTTAGGCATAATCTCTTTCCCGCTTATCTCTTTGTCGTTCAGCCGGGCTTTTACCCATTTTTAAGAAACTCCCTCAAAGCGGTTACAGTCACGAAAGCATATATCGTGACTGTAACGACTACAAGAGGAACCGCCCCACCGATGAATCGACAACCGATCAAAAAGTCGACAAAGAATCCCGCTGTAAAGGCCCAGAAACTGTCCCAGAATCGACGCAAATCCTATTCCGGTACATTTCCATCACTCAACCACCAAAATCACGTTATACGCCAAATTCACTCCTCTTTTGTAAAACTAGAGGGGGAGCCGCTGCTATCAGCAGTGGGGGACGTAGTCCCCGAAGGGGGTCGACCCGGCAAGCCAAAGGCGCGGACAGGGGGACCAGCAGGGTCCCCGCCGGGGTAGGTTTGCGCCCGGCGCCGTAGGCGGCAAGTGGGCGCTCATTCTTGATCAGCGTGAAGCTGCTGAAATTTTCGGCGGCGGCATCAATGCCTTCTCGCGCTACGAAAATGGCAAAACCAAGCCGCCGCTGGCCCTGGTCAAGCTATTCAAGCTGTTGGATCGTCATCCCGACCTGCTCAATGAGGTCAGAATTGCTTGACCAGGCCGAAAACAGATGGTTCGTGGTATCTTTAGTAAAGTTCCTAGTGACTCGTTGATGGAGTCATTTGAAATCTAAGAGTTATCCACAGTTTTGTGGGTTTTATTTAGTTTTTATTAGTTTTAATAAAGATTTAGGTGGCAAAAATAAATAAAAATCTTTTTAGATCAATAGACTAAGTTTTCTGCTGGTGTGCAATGTACGGGATGCGGTGTGTAAAGTACGTAATCAGGTGTGCAATGTACGGGATGCGGTGTGTAAAGTACGGGTTATCCACAGAAAGGGATGTTTTTTGTCTCAATGGTTCCAAGAGGGGTTTTACATAGGGCTGTTTTTCCGTACTTTACACACCAAGTTTTAGGTGTCCGCTTCTCGGTGTTTCATAAGCATCAGCGGTCCGGACTGTCCTTCTTCCTCCTGAAGGGTATATTCAGGTAGATCATTGGCTTCAATTATGCGTCTCAGAATTCGACAGAATTCTTTGAATGTTCCCGCGCTACCACTGCGGTCATAAAGAACCTTGAATGACCATTTTGCTTCAGTTTTGCCCGCTGCTCGCCGCGCTAATCGATAGAGAAAACGACCAATACCAGGATCGATCAAAAAATAGTCGGGATGGACTGTTAACACATCCGGATTCTTGCCTTCGGCGATTTCGCGATACATCCAATCAGCCAACTCAATCTCAATGTACTCTGGCCTTCCCGTTTCGCTTTTGACGACCTTGTAGCGGCTAATCAAGGCTTCGCCTTCAGATATGGTTACTACGCGACCGTTTTTCGCTTTTCTCGTTCGCTGCATGGCAACGTGCGTGGTATTTAATCGAATGCAAGTTTCTACGAGATCATCTTTCTGCTTGCCACCATCAGCTCGACGACAAAATTTGAGGACATCCGCAACGTGTGGACGGAATACGCGGCCAGGTTTATCTCCCTTCCCCTCTCGGAACCGATTCATAGACTCTGTGAGGTGAGAAATCGCCATCAATACAAGGTCGTAGTCCCAAATACTAGCCATACCAGCTGACCCAGAGGATACTTCTACGTATCCGTCCGTAAGCTCGTAGCGTATCACTTCACCAGCTCTTCGGTCTCGCTTAGACAAACGAAACACTGCCACATCCATGATTGAGCGGCTATCACGAGTGCCCACATCGTAGAGGGCTGGGATAAAAAAATCGGTTTGATTATCACCCTTAGGCGGTTTTCTAATTGATGGTCCAACAGATTTTACAACTTGTGATGCTTCATTATGATCCCGGTCGATCAGGCGCCGACTTTTTTTGGATTGTTCTTCTTCTCCTTGCTCCTGTGAGGCTTGGGCTGCCTTCAACCTCTCCACTAGGTAATCACCGAGCGTCATTCCAATTTGCACTGGACCGGATGGTTTTTCTCCGCTCATGTCGATCTCCCAGATCAGATGATTTCTGTTTAGATGTAAAATCGTTTAATCGTATTTACACATTTCCATATTTCTGTAAAAGAATCTCGCGCACCTCATCAGCGATTTTGGTTCCACGTGCTGCACATTGCATCTTTATATTTCTGTGCAAGCTTTCTGGTACATCAATTGTCAGCCGTTTTGTGGTTTCTTTTCCGGTAAGTGCAGATTCCCTATTTTTAACCCACTCATCAACGGCAACTTTGCCAGTTGGTCTTGACCCTATTTGAATTTTCTTCGCGCTCATTTTGTAAACTCCATCAACTCGGCTACCAATGCAGAAACTTCTGATGCTGCAGGTCCTGCAGCATCAATCTCAAAAACAGCTTTCCCTAGGGCAGCGGCTTCTGCGTAGATAACACGTTGTGTCACGGTCGCTTCCAAGATTGGCACTGGAAAAGCTGCTAAGGCCTCACGCACATCACGGCCTATCGCTGTATTTGCGATTTTACGATTAACAACAAATGCACATTTCATGTCGCTTTTATATACGATAGCCTCTTGTATGAGCTGTACAACTTCGTCAGCCGCCCAAATATCATACGGTGAAGGTTGTACTGGAATCAGAACTAAGTCACTAGCCATGATCGCGCTACGGGCTAAGTCTGTAACTCTGGGCGGACCGTCAATAATAATGTGGTCATAACCCGCGCCAATCTGCCCAAGCTCCTTGTGGATAGATGCACGAGGCAATCCCACGACTGAAAAGAGTGGTTCATCTTTGCGTGTAGCTGCCCAATCCAAGCAGCTTCCTTGTGGATCCGCATCAATCAGTAAAACTCGTGAGCCTTCTTGTGCTAGAAAGGCTGCAATATTCACAGATAACGTTGTCTTGCCAACACCACCTTTCTGATTCAATACGCCAATAATCATTTTTCTCGCCTCATGTGCTTCTGTAATTTTACGACGAAACTGAAAGCAGAGTAAACACAATTAATGAATTAAGTTTTATCGTTGCGGTCCTCTACCCTACACGCATAGTAGTCCATGGGCGGCCCCGAGGGTGAACCATTCCAGGGCTGGTCCCACTAACCTGATTTCGTTGGTTCCCTGGGCTGAGCACAGGTGCGCGGCGACGCCCAAGGATGCGGCATAGGTGGTTTCAGCTCCCGAAATGGTTCACTCTCCAATGAAGGGGATGCCCACGCCGGGCGAATTTTCGAGAACAACGCTCATGGTCATCCGAGGCTGAAAACATCTTTCAACTCCGCGTTGCTCATGCTTCCGATCCACTGCTCCCCCGTCCCGACAGTGAGGTCGGCCAGATCGCGCTTGGATTGCATCATTTCATTGATGCGCTCCTCGAAGGTCGCTCGCGTGATAAGCCGGTGCACCTGCACATTCCGCTGCTGCCCGATCCGGTAGGCGCGATCCGTGGCTTGGGCCTCCACAGCAGGATTCCACCATAGATCATAGTGAATAACATGAGAGGCTGCGGTCAGATTTAAGCCGGTTCCACCGGCCTTCAGAGAAAGGATCAGCAGCCGTTCCGTAGGATCCTGCTGGAAACGCTCTACCATGGTATCCCGGTTTTTGCGGCTGACTCCGCCGTGAAGAAATTGCGGAGCGCGTCCCGTGTGCTCATGAATCCAGGCCGCCAGTAGGGTTCCCATTTCCCGGAACTGAGTGAAAATCAGGCACTTCTCATGATTGGCGACGATGGGATCCAGCAGATCCAGCAGGAGCTCCGCCTTACC
This sequence comes from Acidithiobacillus montserratensis, assembly GCF_018853465.1. Lineage (GTDB taxonomy): Bacteria > Pseudomonadota > Gammaproteobacteria > Acidithiobacillales > Acidithiobacillaceae > Acidithiobacillus > Acidithiobacillus montserratensis. Next base: position 20,114 of record NZ_JABBOU010000072.1, on the reverse strand, counting down.
CGAAAGGGACGCGCTCTTGTCGCCTTGCTTCAGGTACTGTGCCGGATGGTTGCAGACCTGCTTTAGGGCGAGAATCATCTGCAAAACCAGTCCCTGGCGTTGGAAGGTATCGGATTCGCCGCTGATCACCCGCAGGGATTCCCGCACCACGGATTCATATACGGCAGCCTGCTCCCGGGTGAGTGTGGCGTAATCATCCTGCTCGATCTTATCCGGCAGATCACTGATGATCTGCTTGTCGGATTTGAGTCGCCGCAACAGGAAGGGCGCGGTGATTTTTACAAATCGCTGAATGACCTTCCGGTTGTGGTCATTTTGGATCGGAACTGCGAATTCTTTGGTGAATCGGGGCAAAGGACCCAATAAACCGCGATTGGCGAAATCCATGATGCTCCAGAATTCGGACAGACGGTTTTCCACAGGTGTCCCACTCATGGCGATGAAGGATCGGGCCGGAATGGCCTTGACTGCCTTGGTCTGGGCGGCGGTGGGGTTCTTGATGTTCTGCGCTTCATCGATGATCACTACACGCCAGGAGGCTTTCTTGATCCGTGCCGCATCGGAACGAATAACGCCATAGGTGGTGAGCAGGACGTCCGGGCGCGCGGATTCCAAAACCCGGGTCACACCATGGAATATTCCCGTGGTGAGTTGAGGAGCAAAGCGGGCTATCTCCTTCGTCCAGTTGGTCAATAAACTGGTAGGGACGATGACCAGCGCCTTGGCGCTGTCCAATTCCCCCTCTTCCTTCAATTGGCACAGGAGCGAGATGACCTGCAGGGTCTTACCCAGACCCATGTCATCGGCGATAACGCTGCCGAGGCCCGCACGAAAGTTCCGGTAGAGCCAGGCGAAGCCACGTTCCTGATAGGCGCGTAGGGTGGCGTGCAAGCCGACGGGCGGCGGGAGATCACCGATTTCGCTCAACCGGTGCAGTAAAGCGCGCGCGGTTTCATCCAATACGATGGGGCTCCCGGCGTATTCTTCTGCCAGGGCAATCCGCAGGAGTTCGTGCCCGGAGGGTACCGCCGGTTTTTCCAACTGGACACGCAGCTGCTCGATCTCGGCGGGATCCAACAGCACGTATTCTCCCCGGAATCGGACCACGACATGGGCGGTCGTGACCAGTGCCTCGAAGTCTGTGCGGCTGAGTTGGTGATCACCGATGGCCACGGTCCAGTCGAAGCGGAACAGCTCATCGATGTGAAGGACTCCGGTGGAGGTGCCCTTCTTGCCCTGAATCCGCACGGACAGGCGCGGTCGCAACAGATTGGACAAGGCCTTGGGCAGGACAACACGAATACCCAACAAGCGGATCGTTGGCAGCGTATCCAACAAAAAAGTGGGCAGGGCTTCTGGAGTGAGCGCTACCGGTATGGTCGCGCCATCGCGGATGTAGTCCTGCAACGGGGTAAAATATTCCGCGAGGAGCGATACCGTCAGTAATACCCGGTAACGGGAATCCTCCCATGTGGGTTCAGTCAGAAAATCCGCGAAAGGAACGGGTTTCCCTCCCAAGGGGGAATCTCTGGTTTCGACCCCGAGCGTCAGGGCAAAGCCCGAAACCGTCTCCTCCAACCAGAGGACGGGCGCCTGAGGGTGTTGGCCCAGATGCAGACGCGAGAGCCAGACTTGTATCCCCGAAGGGATGGCTCCCTCTCCGGGGCCATCAAAATGCCCCCGGAGCGAACCGAAGAAAAGTGTAGAGACTTTCGATATTGCGGACTTGTCCCTATCCATATCTGCCCCAAGCCAGATGTGCTTGTCCAGCATCAGACTGCAGAGTGTCAGTGCCTGATGCACGCCAGACAGCTCCACCACCGCGCGGCCAGACCGGTATAGCAACAGCCCCTGTGGCAGGAACACCCCCAGTCGCTCCAGCAACAGACGGACCTGCTCATCCATCATGGCAGGCAGCCAACGTAGGGCGATTTCGCCTTTGGGGAGCGTGAAGATTTGTGGTACGACGGCTCCATGGGCGATCAACTGCAGCGCAGCCATACGCACGTGATAGAAATGGGTGACTGAAGGTTGCAGATCAGGCAGGTCGGCTTCGTTGAGAGATCCCAAAGCGGCCACCAGGGCGGACCAATCCGCACATTGCGAATGGCCCCGCAGGATAGCTTGATAGTGCGCGTCCACTTCCAGGCGAGGATCTTCTTCAGCATCCCAGGCCATGGAGATATCCGCCGGGAATTCCAGTGCCCGCCGCGCTTGGCGAGCAACCCGTTTCAACCCCTTCTCGTACATCACCCTGAAATCCCCTTGTGGGAAAAAGGTGGGGATGGCCGGGAGGACATGGATCAAATCGCTACCGATGTCCGAAAGGGTGGTGTAGTCGAAGGCAAAGTGCGTCGCAGGCGTGCCTTCCCAAGGCGGGGTGCTTACAGTTACAGCCCCGGCCGGTTCCACACAGAGCATTTCCACAGAAGGCAAGGCGGCCTGTGCCTCTCTGGCGATAATGATGTGTCGCTCTCGCAGCGCCTCAATCAAATCAACGCCTCTGAGTGAGAACACCAAGAAAGGGTTGCCATCGATTTCCCGGCTTACCAGGTAGATTACGGCTGCGATGTGTTTACAGGGCACCGCCCAATCCGGGCAGTAGCAGCGCATGGACAGATCCTTCCAGTGCGCTGGGAAGACCGCAATGCCCAGGGACTGGGCCTGCTCCAGAACAGCGGGGTCTAGCTCCCGGTTGAGCATCCGCGAAATAACCAACGGATCCCTGATCAATGCTTCGACCAAGGCTTGGGTGTGCGCAGGGGACATTGGGGGAACATCGACCTCGACCTGATAGGGCTGCGCTCGGGAGCCTTTGACCTGGGCACGAATGCGGCCCCCACGGACTTCCAGGCGGGTGACGGCACCCCGGTTCGCGTAGGTACGACCACGTGGCAGCCGATTGTCGTAATCGATATGGGTCAGTGCATTGAGCCACTGGGCACCCCACCAGGTTTTTCCATATGCTTGTGTCGCCATACCTCGGCAGGATACTCCAACGCCAATGTCCAGATCGCGAGTGTCCCAGATGTCAGTGCACCTTGTAAAACCTGACCGTTTGAAATAGCACTGCGCCCGTCCCTATGACCCGGGACCAAGTCGACGCAGAATGTTGACAAGCGTCGCGTTGCGGTTTACATATTGACCATGATTAAAACATTCCGCCACAAAGGCCTCGACGTGTATTACCGCACGGGCAGCAAAGCGGGCATCCAGCCGGCACACGCCGCCAAGTTGCGGGTGCTTCTCACGGCATTGGATGCGGCAGAGGCCCCGGAGCAAATGAATGCGCCGGGATGGCGACTACACAAACTGGCCGGCGATCTGGAGGGATTCTGGTCGGTGAACGTGAACGGAAACTGGCGACTGATCTTCCGTTTCGATGGTAAAGATACGGAGCTGGTCGATTATTTGGATTACCACTGAGAGGGTGTCATGAGCGAAATGCACAATCCCGCACACCCCGGCGAGGTGTTGCGTGAGTACTTGCCGGAAGACATGAGTGTCACCGACGCTGCGAAGGCGCTGAACGTGACTAGACAAGCCTTGTCGGCGCTATTAAATGGGCGATCGGGCGTCAGTGCAGACATGGCACTACGTCTCGAGGCAGCACTTGGTGTAGAGGCTGGATTCTGGTTACGAATGCAAGTGGCTTACGACCTCTGGGAGGCCCGGCAGCGGGGAGTGGCTAAAGGTGTTCGACATATCGCGGCCTAAAAAGTGAGGGCTATATGTAACGGCTTGCAATCGAAAATAGCATGCTCGCAATCAACGGGTGTTTCCGGCTTAGATTAACTGTAGAGGAGAATCCACCACCCACCAGGGTTTATGCCAGTGGCCCCGCATTTTGTGTAGCAGCGTGACCAGGACGGGGTCGTAGGCAAAACGCACGGCCTGGCGCCCATCGGTCAAAGGTTGTATCTGCACATCCAGCTGCGGGGCCACAAAAGCACGGGGATTCTGGGTCGCTTTTTCGAGGAAAGCCTCGGATCGGGGGAGCGGAAACCGGTCGGGATCCATTTCAGCGAGTTCCGCCATTATCTCCCGGGCGGCGCCCTGAGGGACGACCCAGGCGCGGGAAGGCTTGCGCCAGACGCCGCGATGCTCCTGAAAAATAGCCCGGATTGCGGCGAGATGATCGGGATCGTACTGCAGGACAAAAACCACCCGTTGGCCATCATGCAATATGAATTGCAGGAGGGGGGCAACCGGAGGCTTTTGCGGAGCGGCGGGGTTCATACGGAGAAAGATACCGCAAAACGGGTGGAGAATATTGCGAAAAGTACGGTAAAGATGCGTGTTTCCATAACCAAACAGGCGCGTTAATACCCCGCATATAGACTACAGCGGTTGCACTCGCATCAAAGCCATCGGACACATCTGAGTGCCTCATTATTGTCAAGCGGGGCAGGGGAGTCCCCCGCAGGGCATCGGCCAGCCGGCCCAGGCGGTGCAGCGCGCCCGAATCCCCGGGCATCCCTTGGGCCACCAGCCGGCCTTCCGCAGTGCGCAAGGCGCCTTCCGCCCTTCCTTCAGGACTTACGCGACACGGCAAGACAATTTCAGCACGCCTAGCATTGTGCTACGATGTGTTTATCCTGTAACACATGAGGGCAACGCCATGAGCGAGTCTACCTTTACTTTCCGGGTCGATGAAGCGCTGAAATCCGAGTTCTCCACCGCAGCCAAAAACCGCGATCGCAACGCCGCGCAGCTCCTACGCGACTTCATGCGCGACTTCGTTCGGCAGCAGCAGGAAGCCGCCGAGCATGACGCTTGGTTTCGTCGTCAGGCGCAAATCGGTCTTGACTCAGCCAATGCCGGTAATCTGATCCCAGCGGCCGAGGTCGAAGCAAAGTTCGCGGTCAAGCGGGCAGCAACACGCCGCCGACTTGAAGCCTCCGCCGAATGATGGCGTTGTTCTGGACGCCAGAGGCGACACACGACCGCGACGAAATCTATGACTACATTGAGGCCGACAACCCAGCCGCCGCATTGGCCCTTGATGAACTGTTTGCAGAAAAGGCCGGGCGTTTGCTCGATCATCCCGGCATCGGTCGGCCTGGTCGCGTCGCAGGCACTCGCGAGCTAGTGGTCCATCAGAATTACATCCTGATCTATGACGTCGCTGGCGACCTGGTGCGCGTGCTGCGTGTGCTACACGCTACCAGGCAGTGGCCACCAGGTCGGAGGTGAAAAGGGCGGCCATCTGGCCGCCCTTGCGCGTTTCATTCGCTCTTACATAGGCGAACAGGACTGCGCTGTCCTCGATGCCCAATCGTCGTTTTTCAGCCAAAGAAGGCATGTGGTTCTCGTGATTTGTCGCCATACAGCTAATATTATGGCGTTAATGTCGCAAAATGGCTCATTTAATGATTATAGGCGGTCTATCACGATCACAGTGAGACGCCCATGATCAGCCTTGATACGGTTTGACCCATCCTCACAACCGGGCCAGCAGCTTCTATCCGTCAGGACGTAGGATGCTGGATACAGGTTTTTCCACAGGGCCCCTACTCAAACCAAAAAACAGCGATGCGGAGCATGGATAACCGGCATCACCGTTTTTCATGAATTTGTCGTTAATCATCCATTTATGGTACTTTATGCGCAACAGTAATCCATGGATGGATAATAAACAGGGTGAAGCCATTAGCCAAAAACGCCTTGCCGCCCAAGGTGCGCAAATCTCTCAAAAAACTGGGGGAGGATTTGCGTACCGCGCGCTTGCGCAGAAATATCACGGTGGCCCAACTCGCCGAGCGCGCCGGGGTATCCCCCGGAACCATATTGCGGCTGGAAAACGGAGATCCCGGGGTGGGCATGGGTACATTGACGCTGACCTTATGGCTTCTGGGGTTGAATGATCGCATGATGCAACTAGCGGATGAGACGAAAGATGGTATTGGTCTTGCCCTAGAGGCAGAGCAGCGGCGGAAACGGGCGAGAAAAATCGTCTTCAAGGCGCAGTAATCCAGGATGTTAGCGTGAAACACGAAGATGCAGTGCACGTTTTCATGGATGTTGCAGGAAATCCTCACCTGTTAGGTAGATTCTGGTGCCATTATCGGGGTGGCCATGAAAGCACATCGTTCGAATACGACAACGCATGGTTGACCAGTCAGATCGGGTTTCCCATCGATCCTGAGTTACCGCTACTCCCCGGCGTATATCATTCTCCGTCGCTTTTTGGTGTGTTCTCTGATGCCGCACCAGATCGATGGGGTCGGCTGTTGATGCGCAAAGGAGACCCGTCAAAACGACCGCTATTCACGTCAGATTATCTGTTGCGTGTGGATGACGGCTTACGCATGGGAGCTTTGCGGTTCCGTGTTGGCAATGGTCCTTTTTTGGCGGCCGAATCTCGGGTTCGCGTTCCGCCATTGACTGAGCTGCCGAGGCTGGTCGCTGCGGCGCAAAGGTTGGACGCAGGCAATAACGACCGGGAGATGGAGGATATCCGGTTGCTGTTGCGACCGGGCGCATCGCTGGGTGGTGCCCATCCTAAAGCCGCCGTTATGGATAAAGAAGGATCCTTATGGATCGCCAAATTTCCCGGCGTTCACGCGGAAGACCGCTACCGTTCTCATTGGGAATACCTGTCCGTTCACTTGGCCAGACAAAGCGGTATTCACGTCCCCGATTATCGGCTGCTTCATTTGGCGAGCAATACGAGCGTTTTTTTAACGCGGCGATTCGATCGGGACGCCATTGGGCACCGCATACATTATGCGTCCGCCATGACCCTCCTCGGCGCACGCGATGGCGATACGCGATCTTATGAAGAAATAGCGGAATCGTTACGCGAACTGGCAGCTCCCGCAGAAGATGTACGGGAGCTATGGCGCCGCATGGCTTTTTCAGTATTGGTCAGCAACGTAGACGACCACCTGCGGAATCATGGCGTGCTCTGGTCGCCAGCGGCAGGATTCCGCCTGTCTCCCGCTTTTGATATCAATCCTTCGCCGCCGTCTCACGACCGGACCACGCATGGCACCACCCTACGGGTCGACGGGACAAGCACGATGGATTTCACGTCGATATGGACGGCTGCTGGCGATTTTTTATGGAAAGAAACCAACGCCCGCGCGGCCGTGCGACAGATGGCACAGGCGGTTGCAAACTGGGCGGAAGAAGCGAAAAAGGCGGGCATTCCCAAAGCGGAGGTGGAGCGATGGAGAGGCGCATTTGCGCATGAAGACTTTGATGCGGCGATGGATATAGGCCTGAAATAGTAGCCACTGCAGGGGCGTTTTACTTGCCGCCGCAATCATCGGGTAAACACGCTCCTCACTCCAGCAAATGCAGGTATCGGCTGGTCACCACCATACTACTATGCCCCATGTTGGCCTGTACCTGGCGCAAATCCATACCCTGTGCAAGCCACAGACTGGCGGCGGTGTGCCGCAACAGATGGGGTCCGACCTGCGGCTTATGAATCGCGGTGCGCTCAATGAGGCGCCGGATCACCAGGTACATAAAAGCAGCGCTTAAGGGTTTCCCCTGATCAGTCAGAAACAGGGTATCCGCCGGGGACTGAAGCCGGCGCCTGGCGGTGAGCCAAAGTTCCATAGACTCGGCGGGCGGGGGAGGGAAGCGCACCAGTCTTTCCTTATTGCCTTTACCGATGACGCGCAGACGTCCGGAGAGATAACCATTCAGGGCATCAAGCCTGAAACTCGCCGCTTCGTGGGCACGCAATCCTGTGGACAGTAAAAAATCGACCAGCGCCGCATCCCGATAGCCGGCAATGGTTTCAAACCGCTTGGCTTCGGTGCGGAGCTGGTCGATCTCCGCATGATCGAGGACGGGAGGCAGACGATGGGGTTTGGCACCACCGCGTCCCCCGCGACCGCCCTGGCCCCCCGTGAGGGCCCGTTCAGCGCGTTGCCGGACTTTTTCCTCACGGAGCACTCTGGCGGGATTAAAGGGAAAGTCCCGCGTTTTTTGCAGCCAGTCAAAAAACAGCATGAGGGCGGAGTAGCGGACCATCTGTGTGGAAACCGGTGCAATGCTGTTTTTAGACTGGATAATCCAGTTTTTCACGAAAGACAAGGAAACTGCCTCTATCTGTTCTATGCCGCTTTCCTCGGCATGATGGAGAAAATGGCGAGCTTTGACCGTATATCCCTTGATAGAGGTCTGCGCGTAGGGAATCTCAAAAAACGGGCTTTTCAGCCAATTTTCAAAGTCGGTGATGAGGGCATCTATGGGTAGCATCGGGTCTCCAGGGGCTTTTTGTGACTGTAGATCGGATAATAGTACACATTATTCTATCTAAGAAAGCCTGAATCCGGCCGAAAACAACACAAAAAACAAAATACTTATTCTATCTCTGTGTTTGCATTTACAAAAAACAGGCATAATATCGAATCATCGCATTATGGCTATGGAGAACCGCTATGCAGATTGGAAGGCCAACCAGACGGGTTTGTGCAGATTTCTTCGATGATCCCGCAATCGAGCTGGATCTATTGGAAGTTCAACTGGGGATAAATCGGGCTTACCGCAACAAAGGCGAGCGCGACACGGCTTTGATGGAACTGGCCATTCTCTCTCTGAAAAAGCATGTTGCGGCGTATTCCGGGCTGAATGGGGACAAATACCCCAGTCATGCAGATGTAGCAGCCTGGCTCGAATCAGGCGGATACCTCTCGAAATTCACGGATTTTCTGTTGCACGACAAAAACCCCGCCCTGATCACGCACGAGCCATCGCAACCAGCAGAACCGATGGACACGGAACATGGACGCCCCGGCTGAGGATATTGATCAACCCTGGGAGAGGGCGGCGCAGCACCTGTCTGTAGTATTGGAATGTCGGCGGGGAATCTGTGCCTGGGAACGGGCCACTGACGGTCGCTGGTATCTGATTCAGGTCGTGCCCACGCTATTTCCCGATGAGGAGGTCATTGAAATACGTTGGGGCGGTCGCCAGCGGCCCCCCTCACGCATCTTGCGCCCCCCTCTGGAGAAGACCTGTGATACTACCGTGGCCTGGTCCCGGGATATTTGCCGACGCAGATACCAGCATGGGTATTATCCCGTCCCCTGAGAAAAATGTTAATATTAATAACCAGACATCCGTCCCTAACACAAAAGAAAAAACAAAAAATCTGTCCTACATTAAAATTTTTTGCGCTCCCGTGCTCATCTCCTGTCTAGCAGCTTGTCGGACTTTCCCTTTGCGTCGAATTATCATATAATTACTTATAATTCAATGTGATGAGTAATTTTATGGCCCACTTCCTCGATGCTGACCGCAAGGCCGATTATCTTCTGCCCCCCTCCATGGACGACTGGCTCCCGGAAGGGCACCTGGCCCGTTTTATTGTGGAAGTCATTGATCAGCTCGATCTCTCGCTACTGGTCCAACAATATGCGGGTCGTGGCCATAAGGCCTATCATCGGGGTTTGAAGTCCAATGGAACGAAAACGTACGCTAAGCTCTGAAACGTCTTTCATGATTTGCTGTCATCTGCTACCAGTTTATCCGGAGCCAGTCCTTTATAGACCGTTGAGCGACCTATTTTTAACCGCCTCGCAATTTCTGTTGCCCCTATCCCTTGCTTGTAGAGAATACGGATTTGGTCTTTGTCCACCGTGGGCTTGCGGCCAAACCTAACCCCCTTGGCTTTAGCTTCAAGACGACCCTCGTTGGTGCGTTCCAATATGCGTTGCCGTTCGGCCTGGGCCACGGCTGACAGGATGGTGACCACCATTTTGCCCATGGTTCCCTCGGTACTGATCCCGTCGTCCAGGAATCGGATGGCCACACCTATGGCGTCGAACTCCTTGATGAGCTGAATCATGTCCGCCGTGTCGCGGCCCAGCCGGTCCAATTTTTTTACCAGGATGACATCGCCTTCCTCTACCTTGAGCCGTAGCATCTGGAGGCCTGCGCGGTTCACGTGGCTGCCGGATACCTTGTCGGTAAATATCCGGTTCGCATGGACGCCTTCAGCCTTGAGGGCCTTCACCTGTACATCGAGGGACTGCTGACTCGTGGAAACCCGGGCATACCCAAAGAATCTCATGGCAAAAACTGTCTCCTAATTCGATTGATAGACCTAACGTCTACTAATTGATGGTTTAACGACTTAATGGACAGTTTATGGGGATACTTTTATCATGTCCACAAAGTTATAAGTTTATAGACATTGAAAAGCGCGCTTATTGAACAGCTTTGGGGGAGCGCATGCCCGTCGATTTTTTAGCCTCGGAACAGAAAATCAGCTATGGCCAATTCTCTGGCGAACCGAATGAAGTTCAGTTGGCCCGTTATTTTCACCTGGATGAATTCGACCTTGCCTTCATCAACAATCGTCGCGGCAATCAAAACCGTTTCGGTGTCGCCTTGCAGTTGGGTTGCGTTCGATTTCTGGGAACCTTCCTCTCAGATCTTTCACAGATACCGGTCAACGTGCAATGGTTTGTTGCCCGGCAACTTGGCCTTGCTGATGTCGCGATCTTGTCCATTTATGCGCAACGGGAAACTACACGGCGGGAACATGCTGCTTTGATTAGAAACCAGTACCAATACCGAGAATTCACCTGGCCATGGTCATTCCGGTTGAGCCGCATACTTTACACGCGCAGCTGGATCAGCAACGAGAGGCCGAGCCTGCTTTTCGATCTGGCCACCGGCTGGCTCATCCAACATAAAATTCTCTTGCCCGGCGCTTCCACATTGACGCGCTTGATTTCAGAAATACGGGAACGGGCCACCAATCGCTTGTGGCAGCGGTTGTCAGCATTGCCAACACCAGCTCAAATCACCAAGCTTGAGAAGTTGCTTCAGATTCCAGAAGGATCAAGAACTTCCTGCTTTGACCGCTACCGCAAGGGACCGGTGACCATTAGTGGTCCCGCCTTCAATGAAGCGGTTGACCGTTACCAAGAACTGAAGGCCTTCGGCATACATGAACTGGATTTTACCGGCATTCCTCCCGTGCGCTTTAAAAATATCGCGCGTCACGCCGGTATGATTTCCATGCACAAAATAGCCAGAATGCCAGAGAATAAGCGTGCTGCCATTCTGGTTGCCTTCGTCAAGGCCTATGAGACCATCGCCCTCGACGATGCCCTGGACATCTTGGATTTACTGATTACCCATATCGCCGGGGAGGCGAAAAAGTTAGGTCAGAAGAAACGGCTGCGAACGCTGAAAGATCTGGATAAATCCGCGTTGGCTCTGGCTGAGGTGTGTGCCCTGATACTCAATGAAAGCATGCATGACGAGCTGTTGAGGTCAGCTATCTTTGCCAAATTTCCGCGTGAAAAATTGGCAGAGTCAATTGCTACCGTCCATGAACTGGCTCGCCCCTATGACCATAACTTTCAGGATGAAATGATTGAGCAGTATGGCCGGGTCAGGCGTTTCTTGCCGAAATTACTGTGTGATATCGAGTTCAAAGCGGCACCGGCAGGCAAGGCAACTTCGGAAGCGTATCAGTATCTGGCCAGCCGGCTGGAATCGCGCAAGCTGCTATTGGAAGAGGCTCCGCTGGATATCGTTTCCAATCCCTGGAAACATTTGGTGTTTGATAAAGAAGGGCGCGTGACCAAACGCGGCTATACACTGTGCTTTCTTGATAAGCTGCAAGACAGCCTGCGCCGCCGTGACATCTATCTCGAGAATAGCGACCGCTGGTGTGATCCAAGAGCCAAGTTATTGCAAGGTGCTGAATGGCAGGCCAATCGCATTCAGGTCTGCCGGTCACTTGGTCACCCACTTAATCCTCGGGAAGCCATTGATGGATTGGTACGCCAATTGGATGTCACTTACAAGCAGGTGGCCGAAAATTTTGATAACAATAAGGCGATCGAACTGGACTTGTCTGGCAAGCGGCCCACCTTAACCATTACCCCCTTCGACAAACTGGATGAGCCGCCCAGCCTAACCAGCCTCTCGCAACAGGTGGATGGCTTATTACCCAACGTAGATCTCACCGAATTGCTGTTGGAGATCCATGCCCATACCGGCTTTGCCGACGAATTTACCCATGTCAGCGAATCCAATGCCCGCGCCGAAGGCCTCACTGTTAGCGTCTGCGCGGTGTTGTTGGCGGAGGCCTGCAACATCGGTCTGGAGCCGCTGATCAAGCACCAGGTGCCCGCGTTGACCCGGTACCGACTGAGCTGGGTCAAACAGAATTACCTGCGGGCAGAGACTCTTGTGAAAGCCAATGCCAAGCTGGTGGACTACCAATCCACTTTGTCTCTGGCCAGAAAGTGGGGTGGCGGTGAAGTTGCCTCCGCCGATGGTATGCGATTTGTGACGCCTATCCGCACCATCAATGCCGGACCTAACCGAAAGTACTTTGGTTCTTGTCGTGGCATTACCTGGTACAACTTTCTTTCGGATCAGTTCTCCGGCTTTCATGGCATTGTCGTCCCTGGAACACTGCGTGATTCCATCTTTGTTCTGGAGGGGCTATTGGAACAGCAAACCGGCCTGAACCCGATAGAGGTTATGACCGACACGGCCGGTGCTAGCGATATGGTGTTCGGTTTGTTCTGGCTTCTGGGCTATCAGTTTTCACCACGCCTGTCTGATGCCGGTGAATCTGTTTTCTGGCGCGTGGACAAAGAGGCCAACTACGGTGCATTGAATGACCTGGCGCGTAATTGCGCCCATCCCCAAAAGATTGAGCATCACTGGGAAGACATGATGCGTATCGCAGGTTCTCTCAAGCTCGGTACCGTGCAGGCCTCCGATCTGATCCGATCGCTGCTGAAAAGTGATCGTCCTTCCAGTCTGGCACAAGCCATCATTGAAGCTGGCCGGATCAACAAAACCTTGTACCTGCTGAACTATGTGGATGATGAGGATTACCGCCGCCGGATATTGACCCAGTTGAATCGGGGCGAAGGCCGTCACGCAGTCGCGAGGGCTATCTGTCACGGTCAGCGCGGTGAGATACGGAAACGGTATCGGGAGGGTCAGGAAGATCAATTTGGCGTGCTGGGTTTGGTGACCAATGCTCTGGTGTTATGGAACACCATTTACATGCAAGCTGCCCTGGATCACTTACGACAACGGGGCGAGGAAGTGAAGGAAGAGGACGAAGCCAGATTATCCCCGCTCAGCTATAAGCATGTGAACATGCTGGGACACTACTCGTTTACGCTGGCAGAACAGGTGCTGAATGGCCAGCTCAGACCACTAAAGCAGCCTTCGGAGCTGGATGAATGGCCTTAGCGTACGTTTTCGTTCCGTTGGACTTCAAACCCCATATAGGCGCGGCCGACCTGACGGGCATTCGCCGTCAGCGGGAAGCATGGATGCGGCAGGCCGTGCGCGACCTGGCCACCGGGCAGGCTGCAACCGCACTGGCCGGACTGGATAAGGCCGGACGCCTGCATATTGCCGAGGACAATATCGGCGCGCGCGCGGACCTGGTGCAGCGTTGGGCATCGAGCGAAGTACCCATTAAGGCGCGTTTAATGCTGGCCCGCACCAATGAGGATGTCAGCGACCTCAATCAGTTGGCGCGGCATGTCCTGAAAAGCGCGGGCGCACTAGAGGACAGCGTTGATTTGCCGGACGGCAGGGAAACGCGGGAAATCGCCGTAGGCGAACGCATCCGCTTTACCCGCAATGATTACCGGCTGGACGTACGGAACGGCACGACAGCGACCGTGAAGGGCCTAGAACAGCGCAACGGGCAGGTATTCCTGAACGCTGAAACGGACGGTGGCCAGGTGGTCCAGTTCCAGGGGACCGGAGCGGAAGCCTTCACCGACTTTGACTATGCCTATGCGACGACCGTCCATAAAAGCCAGGGGATGACGGTTGAGAGTTCGCATTTACTGATTACCCCCGGTGTTGACCGGGAGTGGAGCTATGTCGGGTTATCCAGGGCGCGGGGTGAGGCCCATGTTTACCTGTCCGAAGAAACCATACAGGACATGATGCAGGACATACCGCCGACGCAGAAAATGCTGGATTTTGCGGCGTCAGTTGCCCATCAAAAAGACCTGGATTTACCCGAAGAAGCGGCGGGTAACTTCCAGGTATGCCGGGACTTCCTGAATGAATACGCTCCGCATGAAATAAACAGTGACTTTACCGAACTCGCGGCAGCCGCCCGAGAAGCGGCGCGGCAAATGGCGGTCAGTCATGCCAAGGACACCACGCAGGATTATGCGGAAATCCTGGAGGCATTGTCAGAGGACGTGCAGGAGGCCCTCAACGGCGGTGCGCCGCTAGGCGAGGCTGTGAGCGACGTGGTGGAAAATGGAATGACCCGCTTAGAAGTAGAGGTGGAAGCGGAAGCCCCACAGGTAGCGGAGCCGCCAGACGTGGAGGTGCCGCCGGTTGAAACCTATCAGGACTTGGAATGGGAATTTGAGCCAGGATGATTATGTAATGGCATAGGCCCGATGCGGCTCCGGCGTTGCTCTTCGCGTCGGTTTGGGCGACCGCACCGCTGCACACTGTTACGGTAACAGATTTCCTAACTGACACCGGGGCTATTTGGGGGATGCGATTGGGCATTCGGATTATCAATCTGGGGATCCCAATTAGCCGTTACGGTAACAAAACAGTGCGACTGGTCACGTCCTCTCAAAACCTACCATACAGGGCATGAAATCGAGCATCTGACTCAAGTGATGTTTTCGAGAATGGCAAGCGATTGGTTTTCTGTGTTTCGGTAACAGTTGCAGTTAGCCTCTCAAAAACGACTGGTTTGTAAAAGGTCAGCGCAAGAATAGCACACAGATGTTTAATTTTCCTGTGTTCCTGTGTCGTAGATCAAGCTGATAAAGAATTGTTACTCAGATGATCTGAAAAGGTAACCAGCTATTTCTTCAGGAGATTTGTTCTGGTCTGACCACCAAGTGTTCCAAGTATTCCTGGTAATCTCTATAGATGGCAACAGATTTCCCCAGCCGGTTTCTTCTGGTGAGATAATGGGTATTGGGAAAGCCTTGTTTTGTGCCTTACATAAAGCAATGAATGTTGATTCACCAATTTTCGAATGATAAACACAACCGATGGGAATAGTGTCTGACGTAATCATATTTATAGATATGCTTTTAAGCATTTTTTGATTCAATAAACTTGGTATAAATGCAATTAAATCATCGGTGCACGTCGGCCAATAGTGTACAACCTGCGTGGAAATATGTGCATACTCTAATCCTAGGTAGCAGGAGAGTATTTCCTTCTTCTCAAATGACAATCTATTTGGTGTTCCGCCTAACCAGCCGGATAGTCCACCAGGATCAAATTGCAAGTTTCGCGCAATCACAGCCAGTTTTTCATTGCGTAGAGCAATAATTGCTTTTGCAGCAATTCGAAAATGCTCATCGTCGTTAGCGCTTTGCTTTGGGTATGACATGAGAATTTAAAAAAGCCGCTATCGAGGTCGATAGCGGCCTATATTCACGGTTAGTTATTAGAAACCAGCCTGGAACTGCAAGGCCAGCGTGTTGTAGATATAAGCATTGGTAGGAGCATAATTAGCACCGTTTGCCTGCAATTCGTGACGGAAACCAGAGGCGCCCGTCGGAATTACATAGTTCAACTGCACGCGAGCAGCATATGGATTGTTGGGATTCAGATCATAGTTGACGCCAATGGTGGTGTTGTTCAGGTATTCACCGTTGACAGATCCCGGCACGCCAGAGCCTGCAGCACCTTTCCAATCAAACCGCTCAAAACGAACTGCTGGCTCGATGTCTAACCAATCTGGGGTTAGAGTCATCTCGTGCAGATTGGCGGCCAATGCGACATACCAATCGCTACCACGTAACCCAGAAACACCACCATAACCGTTCACATCGCTATATTCTGCCATGTACTTGAGCCCCATCATGCCGCCACGGGCGCCCACGTTCCAAGCATCTACTTGTCTGGCACCAATCAGGTTGGTACCGACGATCGGCCCACCAGAATTAGCTGTATCTGAACGTGCCCCAGACAATTCAATGTTCAACAATGGACTCAGCTTGTAACCAACCATGCCGGCAAACAGATATTTTCCTGAACCATTGGTTAGAACACCTCCAACCGAATTCTGTCCTGCACCATATACATCGGTCGCATTATTGTAGAATGAATTGCTGCTAAAGGCGTTATTTCCATCTACAGAGCTGTTATCAAAAACTCCTAGGCTGTAGTAGTAACCCGTATTCATTACATTGGGGCTGTGGAACATTACACCCAAACTACGATCAGCACCCAAAGTCTGATTCATGGAACGTTGGATGAACCACAAATCATTACCACTGAACTGAGTCCGCTCCATGCCGACAGGAACGCGGAATTTGCCGACTTTCAACTGCACCTCAGGAATGAAGGCGAAATTGATCTCTGCATCCTGAATCCCTGAGTTACCAGTATGGCTGCCTATACCTTTTGAGGTGTACCCACCATCCCACTTATACTGGAAATTGTAAGTTACTCCAGGAACAGCTGTACCCTTAACACCCAAACGAATACGGTGGGCACCAAAAACCAGCCCTTCATTACCACCGGTGCCAAACTGATTGCTGCCAGTGATTTGAGCATAACCGTAGAGAATCGGCCCAGTATCCTGGGAATTTTCAGGTTGAAACACACTGCCTGAATTGCCATTGTCTGCAGCGAAAGCGATTCCAGGCGCTAAAAAAGCGGCCGCGACGGCCAATGCCACTAAATTTTTCTTCATTTTGAACTCCTCCTCGACCAAAGTTTAGAGGTCTAAGCACCACCCCATGAAAAACATTGAGTGTGTTCTTTTTGCCTACCTCGTGTGGAAAGCATACAACAATACTGGAAAGATGCAAGGAAATTGAGAAAATCATGTTCTCAACGTGGGTATGCATCTCTTGAAAGATCAGTGGCCAAGCTAGCAGCCTGTCGGATTATTCGCGTAACCCACTGATTCTATATGCACCTGCCATTTCCCGGAAATTTATTAAAACTTTTATTAATCAATGCGTTGTATTTCTTCAAAACCGAAAGTCCGACAGGCTGCTAGCTAGCGAAGATTTCCGTCTAGCTTTGTCGTGGTTAATGATGCAGCGACTATCGGTTACGTGAAGAACGAAACCTGTCGATGTTGTTACCTTGTAGGACTTAATAGTTGAAGGCCTAGTGTCGCACGGCGACACTAGGCCTTCTGGGAGGAGCTTAGTCATGAAGTAACTAAGTTCTTTACCAATCTAGAGCGATGTCAGCACAAATGCAAGGAAGCATGCATTTTTATGAATGTTTGGGACCAAACAAAAATCCACAAGACAGAATGCATCATTCTGTCTCGTGGGCACTGCCCACGGCTGGGCGGATGGCCTGATTTTGCTGGGTTCTTCATCTATCCGTGAGGGGCCTTTTTGCGACATTACGATGAGGCTACTCATTTTGGGTTGAAACCGGGAACTCACGGCGGGCATGCACCACGTTCACAACCTCAATGCTGGCGGTTGCAACACGATAGAAAACGACATAGTTCGGATGGGCAACAATCTCGCGCAGGCCGGGAACTCGCTCGCTCTGACGATACAGATAGGGATGTTCGGCAGTAGGCAGGACAGACTCTTCCAGCAGGCGTTTCATACGCCGTGCCGCTGGCGGATTCTCGTTGGCGATGTAGCGAATGATATTCGCCAAGTCATCGCGGGCCGAGGCCCGCCAGATAATGGGTAACAACTCAGAATTTCCTTTGAGCGGAGGTTTCCGCTTCCGCTATGATCGCGTCCATTTCGGCCATCACCTCGTCATGCGGAATACTGGGTCGCTTATCAGCCAAGCTCGACGCGACCTTTGTACGCAGCCACGCAGTATATCTAGCCTCCTGATCTGAGGTCTCAAACTCGGAGATGATAGAAGGTAAAACGGCATTCATTCTGGGTGCTCCTCTGATTACCGATCATTAGTGCGGGTTTAAGCCCCCACTTGGCCAATCATGCGGCCCTTAAAGCATATACTAGACGGTTTCTGGGTTTGCAGGAAACCGTCCACAAATTCTGTGCGCCACCCTGTGGATGGAACCGGCAACCCAGCGGGGAATATCGGGAAAATCTCCGGCCACCAAAAGCATCCAGATCGTCTGGAAGAGCCAGTATGGTGGACCGGGCCAGCTTCAACGCCATACCAACCGGCAAGGTCTAATCTGTGGTTGTCACTGTGACAACATCTCACAAACGAAGGTTTTCTGAACACTTCGCTTATGGACATTTTCGGGGCCATTTCCGGCTCTGAATCTGTCCATCAACCCGTCCAAGTTTCAATGTTCGCTTAACGTCTCTGGATTGGTGCTCTCGCGTTGGTGCCGAACAGCTACGATCAATGCAGTTTCCCCGTCATAACGATACAGAGCCACATACCCGCTTCCACCAAAACCAATCAGCCACTCCCGGTATTCGGGTTCCATGCTTTCTGCCGGACGCCCCGCCTCTGGATGTGCCGCTAGTATTTTTACTCCGGCCCGGATGGCTTTGACCGCACGTTGCGCAGCATCCTTGTTCCGATCCGCCAGAAATCGGTACAGTCGCTGCACATCCAGCAGCGCCGGTGGGGACCAGATCAGACGTGGCAATGGGGAGGCTCCACGTCTTCGCCCGCTTCCAGGCGCGCCATCCAGATATCGGCCTCTTCCTGCGTGACATGCAGCCCCGTGTCCTGATAGGCCTCCCAGGCCTGAATACCTTCCTGCCGCAACGCTTCCTGCTGCTCTTCCCGCTCCACAAACTGGCGGATCGCTTCTTTCATGAGCCAGTGCATAGAACGATGACGGGCGTCGCCCAGACGCTGGATACGCGCCTTCATTTCGAGATCTATCTTAACCGCCATGGGTACGGTAGGGGGAACGGATGTGGACATGATCAAGCTCTCCGAGGTATTCATTAGTATTAATATATCATA
Source organism: Acidithiobacillus montserratensis (assembly GCF_018853465.1). GTDB lineage: Bacteria > Pseudomonadota > Gammaproteobacteria > Acidithiobacillales > Acidithiobacillaceae > Acidithiobacillus > Acidithiobacillus montserratensis. Next base: position 1,259 of record NZ_JABBOU010000072.1, on the reverse strand, counting down.
CCTATTCAACCATCATGAAAAATCCACCTGCGTGGGATTTGATCCGGTCCTTCCTCACAACGGACCTTTTTGAGAGTCTCTCAACGTCCGTCACAGTGATGCGCTGAATCAGTCCCTTACCGTTCTCATAATCCACTCTTGATTTGCTTTTCTCGGTTCATCCGGGAATGAACGGGTGTTGAGATTGTCACTGTGACAACGCTCCGCCCTTCTCTTGCCTGGGCACCCCTGTCGCTCTGGAGCCCTAATCGCCAATGCCCTTGCCTTTCTCCTGGTCTCTCACCAGTCGCCCCTGCCCATTCATCTTCCCCAGCACCTTGCTCCAGCCCGCAGGACGCTGCGCATCTCCCTGGGTGAACGTGGCATACAGCCCTACCGATGGTTGGGCTTTAAACCGTTCCTTCGGTATCGCTACAAAGTGCGGCGCACCACCGCCGCCCTTCGCTCCCACATAGACATGACCTTCATCAACAGCAATCACCGCACCCGTAAACGACCCTTTCCAGCCGTCCCTGCGGGCATACTCCGATCCATAAGCACTTATCTGCGCTTTCGGCACCATCGGTTCCCGCTGCGCTCCGCTTCGGTCTGCCCGTTCTTTCCAGTCTTTGCGAGCTTGGGTTACCGCTTTACGCGCTTCCGGCAGATCCCCTGGGGGATACACAAAAACCGCTCCCCCTTCCCGTGGTTCTACCACGTATCCCGCCGCCAAATAGGCTTTACGCACGTCCTCAATTTTTGTCACCGCATCGGTCTGTAGCGCTTTCGCCAACTCCACCAACTTCTGCCGTCGGGCTCCAAGATCGGTCAGATCTGGAGAGGGCTTCTCTGACACCTTGACGGGCTCTGGTGTGGGCCTTGCCTGTATCGGCTTCTGAATAGGTACAGAGGGCCTTTCTGTCTCAATGACGGGCGCTGGCTTGGTCGGCTCTTGCTCGACCGAAACAGGGACTATCGGATATTTGAAGCCAAGAATTTTACGAACCTCGAATGCTTGTGCTTCGGTGTCAAACAGCATGATCTCACCATGCTTGTCCCTCATCGGCGCATGGTCAGCCGTTTCTTCCACAATATAGCGGATACCCGGCACCACCACAGAAGATGGTTTGTATTCCGGCTCAATGACTGGCTTGGCCTGCTCTGCGATGGCTTCCCGCGCCCGTCGCGCGAGATTCATATCGGCCACTTTCAACCCCGCCCGTAATGCCGCCATAGCGGCCTGCTCCTGAAATCTCGCATCTCCGGTAAACTCCAGGGAT
>NZ_JABBOU010000071.1 GCF_018853465.1 Acidithiobacillus montserratensis | reverse complement strand
TGCGTATTCTGTTGATCGTGGGCACCGATTCTGGCGATCGTGGGCACCCCTGGAGAGGGAACATTTTGGTCGTTGTGATTTTAAGCACGGGTGGTCACGATGGGTCAACTTTGGGGGCGGTGCCGGGGTCCCGGTGACGGCGTAAGGATTCGCCTTTCAGCTCCAGGCGGTGGGCACTGTGCAGCAGGCGATCCAGGACGGCATCGGCCACGGTGGGCTCGCCCAGATAGTCATGCCAATGGTTGACCGGTAGCTGGCTGGTAATCAGGGTGGCCTTCTGGTTCACCCGGTCATCGAGGATTTCCAGCAGGTCACGGACCGCTTCTCCGCGCATGGGCGCCAGGCCCCAGTCATCCAGAATCAGCAGGTCCACCTTGGCCAGGGTGTTCAGGTAGCGCCCGAAGCTGCCGTCCCCATGGCGGGTCTGCAGTTCTTCAAACAGCCGGGGGAGACGGAGATAGCGGACACTCAGTCCCTGTCGGCAGGCCTGCTGTCCCAGGGCACAGGCCAGCCAGGTTTTGCCGGTACCGGTGGCACCGGTGATCAGGAGGTTCTGGCCCTGACGGATCCAGGTATTCTGGATCAGGGAGAGCATACGGGCGCGTTCCAGGCCGCGCGAAGCACGGTAGTCGATGTCTTCTACACAGGCGTTGTGCTTGAGGTGGGCGAGCTTCAGTAGGCGCGTCAGGCGGCGCTGGTCGCGTGCACTGAGTTCCCGGTCCAGCAGCAGGCCCAGGCGCTCCTCAAAGGGGAGATCCTGGACCTGGGGCAGCAGGGATTGTTCTTCCAGGGCTTCGGCCATGGCGGTGAGATTCAGTTGCCGTAAGGTGTGCAGGGTGGGTTGGTATAACATGAGAGACTCCTTGTAAATCACTGGTAGTAGTGGGGGCCACGGATATTGTCGTGGGTCGGGAGGGGGGTCGTGGGAGAGGGGCTCTCCTGAACTTGATCCATCCCCTGCTTCAGGATGGACTGGATGCTCCGGGTCGTCGGAGAACCGATCTTCAGCGCCCGGGCACAGGCGGCATCGAGGCGTTCCTTGCCATAGCGCCGGGAGTAGCTGAGCAGGCCCAGACAGGATCGGTAGCCTTGTTCGGGATGGGCGCGCCGCGCCAGTTGCCAGCGCACTACGTCCCGGGTCGCAGGGCCAATGGACAGGGCCCAATTCAGGAGCCGTCCCGGGGACCATTCCCGGTGTTGCTGGTAGGCTTTGGGCAGGTGTTCCGGGACGGTGCTGTAACGCCCTTGCAGAGTCTGGCGGGGATGGCTGGCCACCCGCTGTTGCTGGTGGAAGATTTCTACCGTCCGGGCACTGACCCGCAGGTCAACCCGCACACTGACCAGACGATAGGGTACCGAGTAAAAATGCCCCTGATAGGCCACATGGGAGTCGATACTCACCTTGGCGCTTTTCCAGAGCGCATACACATAGTCCTGTGCGGGCAAGGGCTGTAGGGCGGGCCGGTCCAAGGATTCAAAGACGCTTTGGCGGCTGCCGGGCAGGCGCTTGAAGGGCCGTTGATTGAGGTCCTCCAGCAGGCGGCGGATCTCCCTGTTGAGCTCCATCAGCGAGAAGAACTGGAAGTGGCGTAGACGCGCCAGAATCCAGCGCTCCACCACTTGTACGCCGACCTCGACCTTCGCCTTGTCCTGGGGTTTGTAGGGGCGTGTCGGAAGCACTACGGTCCCGTAATGGGTGGCCAGATCCCGATAGCTGCGGTTGATCTCGGGTTCATAGCGGGAGGCCTTGGTGACCGCCGCCTTGAGATTGTCGGGGACCAGGAGAGTCGGCACTCCGCCGAAGTACCGGAAGGCCCGGACATGGGAGCCCAGGAAGTCCGGCAGACTCTGGCTCCAGGTGGCCTCGCAGTAGGTATAGCTGGAAGCCCCCAGCACCGCCACAAAAATCTGCGCCTGCCGGATCTCGCCGGTGCCCGGGTCCACGACCGCAACCGTAGGCCCGGCATAATCAATGAAGAGTTTTTCGCCCGCCACATGCTGTTGCCGCATGCTGGTTTTGAGGCGGGCTTTCCAGCTACGGTAATGGACACAGAACTGCGCATACTGATAGGTGCGCTCATCCGGATGGGTGGCTACATACTCCTCCCAGAGCAGTTGCAGGGTCACGCCCTTGCGCCGTAACTCCGTATGGATCTGCGCCAGGTCGGGCGGGACCGGCCGGGACGCCGGGAGGGGCTGGCGGCGCGGGTTCAGCCGCTGTTCTACCTCCACGACCGTCAGCCCCTCCGACAGCGGCCAGCCGATCCGGGCTTCCGTCGCCCGTTGCAGATACTTGCCCACGGCCCCCTTGGACAGCCCGCAGGCCCGGGCTATTTGCCGCTGGCTACAGCCGGCGGCATGTAATCGCAGGATCTCGATAATCGCTTTCATGGTCATCCTCGGTGTGGGCATGCTGGATCTCCTCTAAAAAAGACCCAGAATGCCGCTCAAGCCAATGAATGACCAAAATGTTTTTTACTCCACAGACGAATTTCCGCAGGCCATTCTGGCATCGTGGGCACCGATTCTGGAAAATCGTGCAAACTGCCCACGATCCGCCAGAATCATTGCCCACCATCGCCCAGAATCACCGCCCACGATCATTCAGAATGACTGCCCACGATGGGCCAGAATACGCA
>NZ_JABBOU010000070.1 GCF_018853465.1 Acidithiobacillus montserratensis | reverse complement strand
CTACCGCCGCAATGGCGGGTAACTCGTCGCCACGTCCGGCATTGGGATCTGCCGTGGCTAGTTGTGCCGCGAAAATAACGCCGGCAAGACCCGCTGAGAATCCGGAAAAGGCGTAAGCCAGACTGCGCAGACGCCGTACCCGGATGCCTGCTCGATAGGCGGCGACGCGATTTCCGCCAATAGCGTACAAATACAATCCGGAAGCCGTGAGACTGAGAAAAATCGCGAGCAGAATGACCATGAGCCCGGCAATCCAGACCTGATCAGGAATCCCCATAATGTGACTTTCACCAATGGCATTAAAGCCATTGTCATTGATGTTCAGGGGTTCGCCGTTAGTGACAATCAGGGTCAAGCTCGAAAAAATCGAAAGTCCGGCCAGCGTGGCAATAAAATCCGTGATATGGAGATAGTTAATCACTACCCCTTGGAGCAACCCTGCCAGGGTGGCAGCCAAAAGTGCCAGAAACAGGGCTAGAGGCCAGGGAAAGCCCGACAGCATCATGGTAGCGGCAAGGGCACCCGTCAGTCCGGCCACCGCCCCCACTGATAGATCAATACCTGCGACCAGCATCACCACCAGCTCACTCAGGGCCAGCAATACCAGAGGAGCGGCATCGGTGAGAACACTGAAGAAATTGTTGACCGAAACAAAATGGGGGGCCACAAATGCCAGAAAAATCAGTAAGGCGATAAACGCGAATAGTACCCCCTGATCCATCAGAAACTGGCGCAGGGAGTGCCCCTTTAACACCGTGGCGTTCAAGCGGCTACTCCCTTGCCCACCAACATCGCCTTGACGACCAGATCTTCGTCGAGATCATCCGGCCTGCCATCCAGGGCTTTTTCACCCCGTGTCAGGACCGTAATGCGTGACGCCACCTGCCAAACGTCCGGCATGGTATGGGTAATCAAAATCACCGCCACCCCTGATGCGGCCAAGGTCTGGATCAGATGAAGAATAGCCGCATGCTCACCTACTCCGATGGCCGCCGTCGGCTCATCCATGATCACCAGCTTTGCCTGCCAATAAGCGGCCCGGGCAATGGCTACGGCCTGCCTTTGTCCACCGGAGAGCTCACCGACGGGTTGCCGTAGCGGTAGTTGAATGGCGAGTTTCTGCAGCGCCAGAACGGACTCTTTCCGCATTTCCCGTCGCGCCAGGAAAGGCAAAATACCTAACAAGCGTTTTTTGCGCTCGCGGCCCAGAAAAATATTGGCGGACACGTCAAGGTTTTCAGCCACCGCCAGGTCCTGATACAGGGTTTCAATACCCAGATCCCGGGCCACGCGCGGATCAAACTGCCGCAGCGTCTGGTCATGGAATTGCATGCTCCCCGAAGTCGGGGCCTGGGCGCCGGCGATGATTTTCACCAGGGTAGATTTACCGGCGCCATTATCGCCCAGCAGGGCCAGCACTTCTCCTGGCCACACATCCAGATCAATATCGCGCAATGCCTGTACGGCACCGAAACGTTTGCCGATGCCGCGCAAACGCAACAAAGGCGGCTGATCCTTTCTTTCAGAAGCGCTTTCTGCTGCAATGTTCATCAATGACCCGGCGCCAGATCCATGTGCAGGGGTACCGGCACAAACACCGTGCCCGTAGACAGATAACTATATCCGGCCTGCACACCCAACGCTCCCATGACGGCCGGCTGCTGGGCAACACTCAAGGCAATTTTGCCTTCCTTCACCAACTGTGTTTCGCCCACGCTGCCACTACCGATCATGGCCATAGTCAGCCCCTTCAAGCGACCAGCTGCTTCCGCTGCGCGCATGGCACCAATGGCCATTTCCCCATTTTCTGAATACACGGCATTTAAATGAGGATTGGCAATCAGCACGTCACGCATGACGGTGAGACCGCCTTCACGACTGAACCCGCCCGACTGCCTCGCCACCACCTTGATATGGGGGTAACTTTTCAGCACGGACTCGCAACCGGCGGTTCTCTCATTGGTTGCAGAGGCGCCGGAAATACCCAGCAACATGAACAAATTACCGTGGCCATGCAGTTTCTGGGCAAGATATTGGCAGGCTTGTGCACCGGCTTGTTTGTTATCCGAGGCAAAATAGGCAATGGCATGACCACCATCGGCCTTGCGGTCAATATATATGACTGGAATATGTGCGGCATTGGCTTTTTCAACAGCCGGAACCAACGCTTTGGCATCTGTAGGATTAATGAGTAATAAGTTCACCTTCCGGGCGATCAAGGTATCTATCTGGTTGCTTTGAGTGATGGAATTATTGTTGCCATCTTCAACCAGTAGCTGTACGCCGAGCTTTTTAGCTTCTGCCTCTGCACCGCTTTTGATAGTGGCAAAATAGGGCGTCATGGCCGATAACATCAAGCCAAAGGTATAGTGGTGTGCCGCATCCTGGGCAATGGCCACCCCCGAAAAACCCCATGATAAAGACATGACAGTCATACAGATGGAAAGTGTTTTGCGTTTCATGATTTGTCCCTCAACATTTTGATAGAATTAGCGGAAATGTGCTGCGCCATAAAACTTTCAATCGCCGGGCGCAGGGGCAGCGCAGCTTGTGCACCTTCGTGCATGGCAGCCAATGCACCAGCGGCATTGGCATAAGTGATGGCATATTCCATGGGATCAGCGGCGGCGATGCTGGCGCTGAAAGCACCAGCGAAGGCATCACCGCAACCCGTAGTATCCACAACTGCAACGGGAAACCCCGGTAACAAGCCTGCTTTTCCTTGCCCGGTCGCCCATGCGGCGCCGCTTTTCCCCAAGGTAATGACTGCCACCTGCCGCCCTGAAGCCAGCTGTTCAGCCACAGCGATGGCGTCCTGAGGACAAACGGGATGAGACAGGCCAAGTAACTGCATGGCTTCTATTTCATTGACCAGCAGCATATCCGTGAGGGCAAGAATCTCTGCCAGATCCTCCCGGACCGGCGAAGCATTGAGAATGACTCTCCCACCCATTGCGTGGACCTTCAAAGCGGCGGCCTTGACCGTTTCGAGAGGTATTTCCAGTTGCAGCAAAAGGATATCGTCCGCGAAGATGATGGATGAAAGCAGCTCTGGCAGCAGATCTTCATTGGCGCCAGGGATAATGGTAATACGGTTTTGCCCCCCTTCCTCGACTAAAATGAAAGCGAGGCCAGTGGGCGTATCAGAACGGCTCAGTGCTGTTAAGTCGATATTTTCCTGAGAGAGTTTTTCGTGCAGAAGATCACCGTATGCATCTTTCCCCAAACAAGAAATAAAGCGAACGGAAGCTCCCGCCCTTTGTGCCGCCACCGCTTGATTGGCTCCTTTACCACCGGGATGCAGGGCATAGGCAGAACCAAGCACCGTTTCTCCGGCCTGGGGTGCGCGTGGTACACGCAGAACAATATCCATATTGCTACTTCCCAACACGATCATCGCGGAAGTGTCCGGACCCCGTGGCAACCATTCCTATGTGACCAGCAGTCATACTCAGGAAAGATTCTGGCAAAACTCAGGTACATCCCTACCCCCTCACCCGAAACCATATTACGGGCTTATGTTTGCGATTATTTGTTGTGATTTGATAGTTATAGTCACAGATATCAGGAAGCGCAAGGTAATCCGATTCATTAATGAATTTGATAAATTGAAATTTTATCGGAAAATTTTATGGCTAATTTATGGCCCGATGCTGATAAAGATAGGATCATTATTTATTTTTATATTCAAATATCCTGTTATAGACATCCTTTGCGAAGCTGGTGTTCAACGGTTCTGCTTCTGACATCTTGTATTTCATGGATAAATTTTCCTCTGACGGTGCGCGTAAGGCTAAAATATTGCTGCCTTTCTGTGTATAACAGCGCTGCGCAAAGGTATATAAATGTGTCACAAAGATTATTTTTATGCCTTTTTCAAGCAAGGCCGTACAGATCTGCCAGGCAATTTCTGCACCTTCGCGTTCATTGGTGGCGGCAAATGATTCATTAAACAAGAACATAGCGGTAGCTTTCAGATGAGGAACCAAATCCGCCATGCGCAACAATTCTTCCTCGAACTTGCCGCTATGCATACTGGCATCTTCTTCCAGTTTGAAGTGAGTATATACTTCATCACAAATACTCGCCGAAAACTCCTGAGCGGCCGTCTCTAAACCGCTTTGCAACAACAATTGATTTACACCCAAGGCGCGCAAAAAGGTACTTTTTCCGCCGCTATTGGCACCGGTAATGATCAGCAGTGACTTGTTGCTGGCCTGCAAATCATTGGTGATAACCCGCTTCTCCTGAGAAAGCGCCAGACAAGGATCATAAATTCTGCTGGCTACACAGCTCGTTGGCTGACTGCTCAGCGGAACGGGCCAACACAGGGGATACTCCCGCGCCTCCAGCGCCGCGCGCAGATTAAGAGCACCCCGATAAAAGGCCGTTTCATCGCGCAACCGGGTAAAAAAATCGAGGAGTTGATGAACGGCGCTGTCCATTAACCTGGCTACGGGTTCCAGGGCGGCATCACGAAACTCGGCCAGTGCCGTCAAACCGCTTTCGTCACGCTGGGCAATGGTAAAAGAGTAACCTTCCTCAGCAGCGACCAACGGGAACCAGTTTTTTAACCAATGTGTCGAAGGCTGATCCCTGTTCAGAAAAAATTCCTGACTGCGATTATTATGATCCAGTTTTGCACTCACCGAAAAACCATTATCCATCCGCAGGGTAGTAATTTGCGCGCGCAAACTGTGCAACGTCTCATCGTCATAATACTTCTGCAAAAACCGGAAAAATTTTTTTAGTCCACTGGATTCAAGCGCAGGATAACTTTCGCCCAGATCACGCACACTGCTTAATTGAGTGAGCAACATATCCAGAATATCCAGATTGCTGCGCAAACGTCTGCTCGCCGACTTGGCGGACAACCAGAATCTCAGGGATTCCCGATAGGCACCCAGTGCATCCATACTGAGCTGATAGAGCTTGGCAAGTAATTCCGTGTAGCATATAAAATCTTTTTGAATCTGCTGACGAAATATAATGACGGATATTTCTGTACTGCGCTGGCCCAGGATGATTTGCCGCACAGCGGTATCCACTGTTTTATCATCCCTGGCCATCGCCTTAAATAATACCGGGAGTTCCAGGTCCAGCGCCAAGCGGGCCGCATGGCCAGGAACATGGTCCAGGTCGTATTTCCGGTCATCGGGATAAAGCAAGCTGATGTTGATCATGCTATTGTCTCCATAAGCGTTTCATAGGTCAGACCATATTTTTTGGCGAGAGATAAAGCATACGCTAAGCCATCAGCGGGTTTCCGACGAATCTTGAAGGTTCTTTTACTTAAATCATCGGGGTCAACCATACTCATCAGACTCACAATTTGCGGGCCGAAAGAAGCCAGTGCATCCATAAAAGTCACCCAAACCGTTAGTGATTTCTTTTCCAGTAATTGCGGCATAATCTGTGCACTTAAATACAGCGCATCATCATAGGTAGTAGAGTCGAATAATTCGTTCAGCACAAAAATACTGGCGGCAGTCGCCCTGTCGAGATTCTTGTGGAGACGGAGGAGATCTTCTTCCAGTTTTCCATGTCCCGCGCCCATATCTTCACGATAGGAAAAATGCGTATAAATGCCATCACAGAGGCACAAGCGGGTATTTAATCCGGGTACAGGGCAACCTAATCCGGCCAGATGATGAAGTTGCCCGAGCGTTCTGGCGAAGGTGGTTTTACCACCCTGATTGGGTCCGGTGACAACGAAGATCTGTTCTCCTTCAGATAACCGCAGATCATTGACGACAACCTGCTGTCCCGTTTCTTCCTGTAGCCTGATAGCCAGAGCCAGATCAAAGGTTTGTTCCGCCTGAATGCACTTGCTCTGCACCAGCATCTCTGGAATGGAAAATGACAAGCCCTGATGTTTCAATGGGGCAATATAATCCAGATAGGCCAGATAAAACTGGAGTTCCCGCTCCCAGTTCAGAACATCTCCGGACATGAACGGAAAACGTCCAGCTTTCAGGCACTCTGCGTCCGATTTTGCGTCAGGTAATTCTCCGGGAAGCATATATTGCTGACAGTAGCTGGCCAGTTCATGAAAGGGCTCAGGAAACAACCGGGCGACGCCTTCCAGTATCTGCGCTTCTACGTGATTCATATCATAACCAGAATTCACTCCTGGTTTGCTTTCATCTGCGCTTGTCCCGGTCATATCCAAATACCAAAGTCGTGCTACGTCCAAGGCATAATCATTTTCATCCAGACAACGCTGTACCGTCACCCGGTTATCTTTGACAATTACGGCATAGCGAATACTGTTCATTTTCTCCAGCAGAGCGGCAGATTTATTTTCAAACTCCATAAAAAATTCGGTATCCACTATTTCCTGCATTTTTATTACGAATGCTTTAAGGCCTGATGATTCAATCGTAATCTGGCTTAAACGATTTAGCAGACCTTTGAGCAACTGCTGATAGCGTATAGCTGTTTCCAGATAGTTACGCTGCCGTTGCAGCGGATAATATAGTTTTTCTATATGCGCTAAGGAGTTACGTATTCCAGAAAGATCTTTAGAAAATAGTAATATATTGTTATATACGGCTGTATTTTCCAGGTCATGCATGATACCCTGACGAAATCGGATTGATTCCAGGTCTTGCGGAAGCCAATAAAAGTATGGGCTCAGCTTATAATCTTCCCTGCCTTCTGTTATTTTATTTATGACTTGGTCCAGATGCAGATCCCGAAAATATTCTGGCTCAGGCATTTTTTCTGCTGCGATCAGAGCTTCATCAGGAAAAAGCAAGTTTAGTTTTTTCAATTAAATACCCTCATTTCACACGGCAAAAGAGACGGTCTTCGCCTTTTTTACCTTGTCTTAATGGCTATTATGCACTATTTCTATATGGACGCTTTCGCGTTGGTCAACGACTATTAACAAAACTGCGTCATATGCATAACACATAGATAGCGAGGTGGAGCGATGTCCGAACCCTTTGACTTACTGATTATAGGTGGTGGAATCAACGGTGTCGGCATTGCCCGTGATGCCAGCGGCAGGAAGCTCTCGGTACTCCTGGTAGAGCAGGATGACCTGGCTGCCCATACTTCTTCCGCCAGCACCAAACTCATCCATGGCGGGTTGCGCTATCTGGAATACTATGAATTTCGGCTGGTGCGTGAAGCCCTCATGGAAAGAGAAAGGTTGCTGGGTATCGCTCCCCATATCATCTGGCCTTTGGAGTTTGTATTACCCCAAGGTCCCGACAGTCGCTCTTCCTGGCGCATCCGGGCGGGTCTCTTTCTTTATGACCACCTCGCTCCCCGCAGTCGCTTACCAGCATCCCGCGCCGTGCATTTCGGACCACACCCGGCCGTCAAGGTTCTCAAACCTGCTTATACCCAAGGCTTCACCTACGCCGACTGCTGGGTGGAAGACAGCCGACTGGTCGCCCTCAATGCATTGGATGCTGCTGAACGCGGTGCAAAAATTTTGACCCGGACGCAACTGCTCTCAGCCCACCCGGAGAATCAGCTATGGGCTGCACAGCTGCTGGATAAAAACACGGGGCAGCAGGAAACCGTTCATGCCCGGGCGCTGATCAATGCCGCAGGGCCCTGGGTAGGTAGCGTCCTGAGCCAGGAGCTGGGCATCAAAACCCAGAAAACGGTGCGCAAGGTCAAAGGCAGCCACATCATTGTGCCCCGTCTTTACGAGGGGGATTACGCCTTCATTCTGCAAAATCCCGACCGTCGCATCATTTTTACCATCCCCTATGAATATGCCTACACCCTGATCGGAACAACGGACATTCCCTATGATGGCGACCCAGCCGAAGTGCATATCACGGCAGAGGAAACCGCCTACCTGTGCGAGAGCGTGTCCCGTTACTTCCAAAAGCCTGTAGAACCCGATGACGTCGTCCGCAGTTATGCCGGCGTCCGCCCCCTCTATGATGATCATGCGGCCAACGCCTCTGCGGTCACCCGGGATTATGTGCTGGATATGGAAGGGGGCGGAGAGACTCCTCCGCTGCTCTCGGTATTTGGCGGCAAAATCACTACCTACCGGCGCCTTGCCGAGCATGCGCTGTCCCTGTTGCAACCGGCTCTGGGCCATCCCAAGGACCAGAGCTGGACGGCCAACGCCCCCTTGCCCGGGGGAGACATCCCCGCTGGCGACTTTTCCGGATTTGTACGCACCCTCTCGGAAGAGTACGCCTTCTTACCGGAACATCTGGCTTATCGGTTGGCCCGTGCCTATGGCACCCGCACCCGAAAAATCCTCGGCAATGCCCGGCAGATGATTGATTTGGGTCAGGATTTTGGTGGCGGCTTGACCCAGGCCGAAGTGGATTATCTGGTCACCCAGGAGTGGGCGCGGCAGCCGGAGGATATTTTGTGGCGGCGTTCAAAAATGGCTTTGCATGTTCCTGAGGATACCGTGCAAAAACTGGAAACTTATCTGCACTCACTGGAAGGCACGGAGAAAATCCGGCAGGGAGGTGCCACCACTTTGTCTTGATGGAGTTTTTTATTGAGGAGGATATTCCAATGTCAAAATATGTAGGGGCCATTGATCAGGGTACCACCAGTACCCGTTTTATTGTCTTTGACAAACAAGCTCATATAGTTTCCGTAGCGCAAAAAGAACACGAACAGATTTATCCCAAACCCGGCTGGGTAGAACATAACCCCCTGGAAATTCTGACCAACAGCAATGAAGTCATCGGGGCCGCCCTTGCCAGGGCCAATCTCAGCGCCAACGATCTCGCTGCCGTCGGCATCACCAATCAAAGGGAAACCACCGTCCTCTGGGATCGTCACAGCGGCCGCCCGCTCTGCAACGCCTTGGTGTGGATGGATACCCGCACCGACCAGCTGGTCCAGCGCTTTGCGCGAGATGGCGGCCAGGGGAGATTCCGCGAGAAAACCGGCCTCCCCCTGGCCACCTATTTTTCCGGGCTGAAACTCCTGTGGATCCTGGAAAATGTGGAAGGTGCCCGGCGCCTGGCGGAAAAGGGCGATGCCCTTTTTGGCAATATCAACACCTGGATGGCCTGGAACCTGACCGGCGGTCCTGACGGCGGCGTTCATGTGACCGATGTCAGCAACGCCAGCCGCACCATGCTCATGGACCTGCAAACCTGTACCTGGGACAAGGAAATGCTGGAGCAATTCAAGATTCCGGAAGCTTGCCTGCCCAAAATCGTGCCCTCCTCTACTCCTTATGGAGAAATCAGCACGGCGCCACTCCGCGGTACCCAGCTTGCCGGAATGCTTGGCGATCAGCAGGCCGCCCTGGTCGGACAAACCTGCTTCGCTCCGGGGGAAGCCAAAAACACCTACGGTACCGGCTCTTTTCTGCTCATGAATACAGGCACCGAGCCGGTGCAATCCAAGGCCGGGCTATTGACCACGCTGGCCTATCAATTTGGTGACGAAAAACCCCACTACGCACTGGAAGGGGCCATTGCCATCACCGGGGCACTGGTGCAATGGTTACGGGACAATCTCCATTTTTTTGATGTAGCAGGGCAAATCGAACCTCTGGCCCGCAGCGTCGAGAATAACGGCGATGTGTATGTGGTACCGGCTTTTTCCGGTTTGTACGCGCCCTATTGGAAAGATGATGCCCGAGGGGTCATTGCCGGACTGACCCGTTTTGCCAACAAGGCCCATATTGCCCGGGCAGCCCTGGAATCCACCGCCTATCAGGTGCGTGATGTGGTCGAGGCCATGGAAATAGACAGCGGCATTCCCCTCAGCAGCCTGCGTACCGATGGCGGCATGGTGGTCAATGAACTGCTGATGCAGTTCCAGTCCGATATGCTGAAAGTACCGGTGTTGCGCCCCAAAATGATTGAAACCACGGCACTGGGTTCAGCTTATGCCGCCGGTCTTGCCGTTGGCTACTGGCGCAATATTGAAGATCTGCGCGCCAACTGGGGTATTGATAAAACCTGGGAACCGAAAATGGCTGACGCCGACCGGGATCATTATTACCAGTCCTGGAAAAAAGCCGTCACCCGCTCATTTGCCTGGGTGGACTGAGCACATAATAAGGAGACCATAAAATGGCTGAAAACACAGCAGTAAAATTCGGGGTGAAAACAGGCTGGCGGGCCCAGTCGGTCTGGTCAGAAATGCTGGCAGAATTTGTCGGTTGCTTTGTCCTGCTGGCCTTTGGCGCCGGTTGCGTCGCGGTCGCTGTCGTGGGGCTCACGGAATCCCATCGCACCATGGTCATTTTTCAGGGGGCCGGGGGCTGGATGGTCATTGTCTGGGGATGGGCATTTGCGGTAACTATGGCGGTTTACGTAGCAGGCGGGGTTTCCGGGGCACACATCAACCCGGCCGTTACCCTGGCTTTTGCCATCAAGGGCAATTTTCCCTGGCGCAAAGTCATCCCCTACTGGATTGCCCAAGTGGTAGGCTGCTTTGCCGGGGCGGCCATCGTCTATTACGACTATTTCCGCGCTATCAACGCCTGGAATCTGGCCAACCATGTGCTGTCCCGGGCTGATCCGGGTGGAATGACCACCTTCAGTATTTTTGCGACTTTTCCCGCCGCTTACTATGGAAGCCACCAGGGACTCATGCTGATGGACCAGGTCATTGCCACTTTTTTCTGGTGCTTTTTGTATTTGCCATCATCGACAACATGAATGTTGGACCAGGCTCCAATCTGGCTCCCCTGATGATCGGCTTTGCGGTGGCGGCTATCGGCCTCTCTTTCGGGGTAGGAACGGGCTATGCCATTAATCCCGCCCGGGATTTTGGACCCCGCCTGTTCTGCTGGTTACAGGGATGGGGGCCCAATGCCTTTCCGGGTCCTCATGGTTACTGGTGGGTACCCATTGTCGGCCCCCTCATCGGCGCCAGCATTGCCGTATTTTTTTACGACTGGTGCATCAGCAAAACCCTCTGTGTCCGCGCTAAACTGTTAAAAGAACGGCAGCCACAGGTGGAACAGAAAGGCCTGGGTTTCAAACTGGAAAAACTGCAAAAGGCGCTGGATGAAGTCAAATCTCAGATTGATGCCGCCGAAAATTCCGAGGAGAGATAAATCATGAAAGCATTGATCAACCAACCCGACCAAGTAGTGACTGAGGCTCTGCAAGGCATGGCCATGGCCTATCCCAACCTGATTCGCCTCCACGAAAATCCCCAGTATGTGCTGCGTGCCGATGCTCCCAAAACCGGCAAAGTGGCCCTGGTTTCTGGCGGTGGCTCCGGACATGAGCCCATGCATGCCGGTTTTGTGGGCCGGGGAATGCTGGACGCCGCCTGTCCCGGTGCGATATTTACCAGCCCGACCCCTGACCAGATTCAGGAAGCCTCGACTGCCGTGCATGGTGGCCAGGGGATATTGCATATTGTCAAAAATTACACCGGCGATGTCCTGAACTTTCAAATGGCTGCGGAGCTGTTACAGAACGACGGCATTGAAGTACACAGCGTGGTCATCGACGATGATGTGGCCGTCAAGGACTCCTTGTACACGGCGGGAAGACGGGGTGTGGGCGCCACCGTTCTGGCCGAAAAAATCTGCGGTGCTGCCGCCGAAGCCGGAGCAAACCTGAATGCCATCACCGCACTGTGTACATCCATCAATGATTCTGCCCGCTCCATGGGGCTGGCACTCAGTCCCTGTACCAATCCGGAAACCGGACAAGCCAGCTTTACCCTGGGGGAGAATGAAATCGAATATGGTATTGGCATTCATGGCGAACCGGGCCGGCAACGCATTCCCTGGCAACCGGCGGATACCTTGACGGAAAAGTTGATGCTGCCCATTATCGAGGATCTGCCCTTCAAAAAAGGCGACGAGGTTCTGCTGTTTGTCAATGGACTGGGTGCCACTCCTCTGCTGGAGCTGAATATTGTTTACCGCGCCGCCGCAAGGCTGGCCAGTCAGCACGGCCTCAAGGTGTCGAGAAGGCTGGTCGGCGCCTACATGACCAGCCTGGATATGGCGGGAGTCTCCATCACGCTCCTGCGCCTGGATGAATCCATGCGATCCTATTGGGATGCCCCGGTCTGTACCCCCGCTCTGCGCTGGGGTTGCTAAAAAAGGAGCCGTGTTATGGGCTATGCTGTGGTCACCCTAATGCAGTGGATCACCTGTGCCGAAGAACAATTCCAATCCCATCTGGCTGAACTGAACGCTCTGGATGCGGCCATTGGCGATGGCGATCATGGCAGCAATCTGGCCCGGGGCTTTGCCAAGATCCGCGAAAAACTCCAGGCCAATCCCCCGGAAACACCTGCCAGCCTCTTCAAACTGGTGGGTATGACCCTGATCAGTACGGTGGGTGGGGCTTCCGGACCGCTTTATGGCAGCTTTTTTCTGGAGGCCGGCAAAATAGCCGGGGAGCAGAGGGAACTGGACGACGCCACCTTGGCCCGATGCCTGCAGGCGGGGCTGACCGGCATCCAGCGGCTGGGCAAGGCTGAAGCGGGAGACAAAACCATGATCGACGCCTTGGAGCCTGCCATCCACGCCCTGACCAACAAAGCAGAGATGGGCGTCGCCGCCCAAAAAGCCCGGGAGGGCCGGGATGCGACCATTCCTCTGATTGCCCGCAAAGGCCGGGCCAGCTATCTGGGCGAACGCGCCATAGGGCACGCCGATCCAGGTGCCACCTCTGCCAGTCTGCTTCTCGATTGCCTGGCGAGCGCATGCCTGGCGTAGCCATCCTCCTGGTCTCCCATAGCCGGAGCCTGGCGGAGGCTACCGCAGCACTCATCCGTCAGGTTACCGGCGCTGATCTGCGTCTGGCGCTTGCGGCAGGCAGTGGTGAGGAGGGCGCTGAACTGGGCACCGATGTCCTGGCGATACAGGCCGCCATTGAGGCGCTGGACAGCCCCGCCGGAACCTTGATTCTGATGGATATGGGGAGTGCGTTGCTGAGCACGGAAATGGCCCTGAACTTGCTGACTGATTCCCTGAGAGAACGGGTGCAGCTGAGCAGTGGCCCCTTTGTGGAAGGAGCCATGGCCGCCGCCCTGGCCGCCAGCGGCGGGGCGCCTTTGTCGGCCGTGCGGCAGGAAGCCGAAAATGGTCTGGGCATGAAACAACAGCAACTCGCCTCTGACCGCAACAGCCTTGAACAGCCTCCTCCCCCGGCAACCCCAGTAACCCCGGAACAACAGCGCCGCTTGCGCTTGTCCGATCCAGCGGGCTTACATCTGCGTCCGGCTGCCGCATTGGCCAAGCTCGCCCTGGCCCGAACCACGCCCAGCCGCATCCGCGCCGCCCGGCACCCCGAACAGGCGGCTTCTGCTACCAGTCTCACGGCCATGCTCGGCCTGGACCTGCGTCAGGGGGACGAGCTTATTATGGAGACTTCAGGTGCCGATGCCGCCGCCTTTTTCGACGCCGCAGCGCAGATCCTGGCAACACCGTCAGCACCAAATCCGGCAGACCAGATCGTGCCAAGAGTCCCGTCGCGTCCAGGGGGTACCGTTGCCGGTTTTGCCCAAGGGCCTCTCCTTATCCCGAAGGCCCTACTGGCTCGTGTTCCCGAAACCCACGATCCCGACAGCACAAAATCTCTCCAGCAATTTCAGGCGGCGCTGGAAAAGGTCCAACAGCAACTCAGTAACCACCCCATAGTGGCCGCCCAAGCACTGCTCCTGCAGGATCCCGTCCTGCTGGAACAAACCCGCAAACGCATCCAGGAAGATCATCTGGCGGCGGCTCCAGCCTGGGCACAAGTCATCACCGAGGCAGCAGCACGCATGGATACTCTCAGCGATCCGATCGTTCGCGCCCGTGCTGCAGATTTGCGCGACCTGGGGCAGCGTGTCCTCCAGGCCCTGGGCATCGCTGTGGAAAGTACAATTTCTCCTGGTGCCCCGGCCATTTTGCTGGTAGACGAACTACTACCTTCCGTCGCTCTCCACCTCGATCCCCGGCAAGTGCTTGGCGTCATTGATCGCCATGGCAGCACACATTCCCACGCGGCCATCCTCCTTCGGGGCGCGGGGATTCCCTATATCATCAATGCCGACAATCCCGCCCTTTCCAGCGCTCGCTCAGTGGCCATGGACGGTACGACTGGAGAAATCTGGCTGGACCCTGACCCTGTGACGCTGAAAAAGCTGCTTGAACACGATGCCACTAGATGCGCATTGCCGGAACAGGGGGATTATGGTCAGATCAGTCTTAGCGATGGCAGTCGTCTGGAACTCTGGGCCAATGTTGCCAGCGCCGCCGAAGCCGATACCGCCAGACGCCTCGGAGCCACGGGTATCGGCCTGCTCCGCACGGAATTCTTTTTTCTCGATCAACAAACCCTGCCCGATGAAGAAAACCAGACCCGGGCCTTGAGCCAGATTATGGCTCCCATGCAGGGCCGACCCATCATTGTCCGGGCGCTCGATGCCGGTGCCGACAAACCTCTAGGATTTATGCCCCTGGGTGACGAAGCCAACCCCGCCCTCGGGCGGCGCGGCCTCAGAGCACTGCTCGCCTTTCCCGATATTTTTGCCCTGCAGCTGCGCGCCATGCTGCGTGCTGGTCGAAACCACCAACTCTCGATCATGTTGCCCATGGTCACCAACCCCGAAGAATTGCGTGAAGCCCGGGGCATTCTGGAGCAGGCCCATCACACGCTGGAAGCTGCCGGACAAGCCCATCGCTGGCCGGTCTCTCTCGGCATCATGGCCGAAGTTCCGGCAGTGGCTCTGTGCATGGATGGCTTTAATGAACTCGCGGATTTTGTCTCCATCGGCAGTAATGATCTGACCCAATACACCCTGGCCAGCGACCGCAGTAACCCCCTGCTCGATGCCCTGGGGAATGCAGCGCATCCGGCGGTATTGGAACTCTGTCGAAAAATCGCCCGGGACAGTCTGGTTCCGGTTTCCATTTGCGGAGAAGCCGCCGGAGACCCGGACATCGCTCCATTATTGGTGGATTGCGGCCTTCGCCGCCTGTCCATGGCACCACGCCGGCTCCCGGAGATTTTTACGCTTTTGTCTCAACGCTCGTCACATACACATGAATGATTTTCTGCTTGCAACTCGCCTTCGTCATAGACAAGTTCACGCAGCTCACCAATCATTTTGCTATTCTCAAGCTCCAAAAGAGCACCCAAAGACATGGCCTTGGCCTTCTCTCCGTTGTCCAGAAAATGCTTGGCCTGCCGCGCCAGCTGGTGGATTTTTTCATGGCGCTGCAAAATCGGCAAGAATTCGGGCAGTTCACCGAAGCGCAGGGATCCGTCTCCCTTCAGCCAGCGTCCCAGGTGACATTTGTCCTCGGCATCCTCATCCAGTACGTGCAGAGGGATGGTATTTTGTTCACACAAGGCCTGGAGAAAACTTTCCGTACGTTGTGCATGACCTTCCAGCAGGGTCGGCAAAATATCAATGGAAGAATGACTGGGCAGCCCCAAGCCCAATCCTTTGAAGTGCTGCACCCAGAGGGGGATATCTTCTCCGGGCATGGGTTTGGCAAACAAATAGCCCTGCAAATGACTACAACCCATTTTTGCCAGCAACTTGGCGTGGGCCTCTGTTTCCACCCCTTCTGCGATCACGTCCAGTCCCAACATCCGGCTGGCAGTAATCACGGCAGCCACAATGGCCAAATCCTTGGGATCATTGATCATATCGCGCACGAAACTCTGGTCCAATTTGACCGACTGCGCAGGCAATTGCTGGAGATAGGTCAATGAGGCGTTCCCCGTACCGAAGTCATCCAGAGCTATGCGTACCCCCAATTGATTGCAGGCATCCAGACGCTCCTGCGCCTGCGAGAGATCATGGAGAGGTGCAGATTCAGTAATTTCAATTTCAATCTGTTCAGGAGCCAAGCCAGGATATTTACCCAGGGCTGCCTCCAGATCACTCAAAAAACGGGCATCCAGCAAGTGATGGGCGCTGATATTGATGGACACTCGCAGGAAAAGCCCCTGCTGCTGCCAGGTCTGGCCTTGCCGGAATGCCGCATCCATCACAAAAATCCCCAGATCCCGGGCATAGCGATGGTGATCCAGTCCCGCCCAGAAAGCCGCAGGCCCCAGCAAGCCTTGTTCGGGATCGAGAATACGAATCAGCGACTCCACTCCGGACACCCCGCCAAAACTGTTGACTATAGGCTGATAATGCAAAACCAGTGTATGATTTTTCAGCCCCTTCTCAAGGGTTCGGCGCATATTGGCTGCATTTTGTGCAGCCTCATCCAGCGTCAGACTATACAGGCTGAGCTGATCTCCGCCCTGTTTTTTGGCCGCGTAAAGCGCTAAATCCGCATGGGCAAGAAGCGTCTCCACCGACACGTCATCCAGGGGATAAATGGTCACGCCGAGACTGGCACTGACACTGACTCGCTCACCATCCATTTCAAGGGGCTTGCGCACAGCTTCTAAAATACGTGCGCAGACCATATCCAGATCATCGAGAGAACTTAGGGCGGGAAAAAGCAGGCCGAACTCATCGCCACCCAATCTGCCCAGGGTGTCGCCAGAACGCAGGCATTGACGAATGCGCTGGGTTACTGAAATGAGCAAACGATCGCCCGCACCATGCCCAAAACGGTCATTAACAGGTTTGAAACCATCCAGATCGAGCAGGACCACGCCCAATAATGACTCTTCCCGACGGGCCTGACGGCGGGCGATTTCCAGACGATCCATGAAGAGCAGACGATTGGGAACCTTGGTCAAAGGATCACGCAGCATACGATTGCGCAACTGCAAAACGATTTCGCCCAAATGCGCAAAGGCTTCAAAATAATCTGAACCGATTCTCTGAAAATAACCTTTCGCCCGGGCACCGATGAAACCCACCCCCTGCAGCTCACCTGACGCGAAGGGAAGAAAAACCAGCTCCTTGACCCGGGGTCGTAACTGTTGAATCCACTGGGGCGCCGATGGATCATCGGTTAACTGCACCACAACCTGATTTTGCCTGAGCGCCACCCAACAGGGATCCTCTGCGGCATAGGGTAAATGAGGCTTCACCAAACGCAGTCCGGCTGAGGCCTCCAGGGTAAGGACATCATGGTCCCGATGCGAACTCAGAAAATATCCAGCCAGGGTGATATAGCGACTTTTGCGCGGCAGCCGTTCACACAGCACCTGGAGCAAGCTGATGTTTTCCGTTTCTTTTTCCATGCGGGTACTGGCCAGAGTATCCAGCAAAACATCAAAAACCGCACTTCGCTCTCCGTCGGTTTCTCGCGACGCTCGGGCGTAACCACTCAATTGGCACATCAGATCACCCATCAACAGGCTGATCAGAACGCGCCCCAGTCGAGAATGATCCGAGGACGGAACAAATTTTTCCAGCACTGGCTGCCAGTGCCGCCAGTAAATGGTATATGCCCCGGCTAACCAGGCGGGATCAATACCCAAATAATGATGTTTTGCCCCTAATTGCTGCATGGCAATCTGCCAGGGAGCATCCAGGCGGTTTTGCAACAGCCCATAGCCGTGCTCGGCCTGACGCTGAATCAGCGCTTCAATCTGCGCTTCTGAATGGTTCCTGAAAGCTGCGGCCGTCGCCGGATGGGAAAACAGATAATGATAAAAATCCCGGGCCAGGGTTTCTGCGCCCTGAGCAAACAGCCCCCAATGTTGATCCAGCAGGCTGAGGTCATCCCGGCTTAGCCCTAAAAATTGCAACAGATTGTCTGGCTTGATGGGAATATTACTCATCTGCGCAGAAAACCTGACTGTTTCCCTGCTTGGATAAAACCGCATCCAACACCAGGCTTTCTATGACTTCTGTTGGGCTTACGCCATAAAAAACGCTCAGTTCCTTGAGCATTATCCATGTCCACCCGGAAATGGCGACATGCTGCGTTGCCGCCGACTTTTGTTCGCTCTGGTTACCCACTGATTTTATGGTACTCATGATTATGCACCTACTCCACGCCTCGACACTGATTGCCACTTATATTTTTATAAAAATAATGAACTGATAATTATTGTATAATACAACCAATGGGAATATTTTGAAAGGAAACTGTTAACACTTTTTTCTTATATATCAGATGAGTAACATTTTGTAACACCAAAGCTTGCGCCAACAATGCCCCAAGAGAGCCCTGGTTAAAATATCCGTGTGTTTCTGGAGTAATCAGGACGCTTCTGGATTTCATCGGCTTTTTTGCATAAACTGAAGTTTCACCGATTTTCATGAGGAATAAGTCGCCGCATGCTACGCCACCATACGCATGAGCATCTGAGTGAATGATTTATGAGGGGGTTGGCAGAGATGGGGCCAAAGTC
>NZ_JABBOU010000007.1 GCF_018853465.1 Acidithiobacillus montserratensis | reverse complement strand
CCCCGCTCGGGCGTCCGGCGGCGGCATCATGCTCACGAGCAGGGTATTCAGCGTGCCATCAAACGTGGGGTTTTAGCGGCAGGGATCACCAAGCCCGCCAGCACCCGCACGCTCCGCCATTCCTTTGCCACCCACCTGCTGGAATCGGGGCAGGACATTCGCACGGTGCAGGAATTGCTGGGACATTCCGATGTGAAGACCACCATGATCTACACCCATGTCCTGAATCGCGGGCCGAGCGCTGTAATCAGCCCGCTGGACCGCTTGCCGCAGCTTTAATAGGCTGTGAGATTCCGGGTCGAGTCAACAAGCAGCCATGCTCGCGATTCCGCACCAGAAATCATGGGCGACACTGGCCGTACGGAGCTGTGTTCCAGCATCCAGGGGACGGGTACCCAGAATTTGTGCAGGAAAAGCCGCCCGTTCTGCGGCTTTTCCTGTGAGTTTTGCGTTCTCTAGAAGCGTACTCCGCGCACAAAAGCCTGCTTGCCGGCATAAGTGGCTGCCGTGCCCAGTTCTTCTTCAATGCGCAACAACTGATTGTACTTGGCCACGCGCTCGCCCCGCGCCGGCGCTCCCGATTTCAGATGGCCGGTATCCAGGGCCACGGTGAGGTCGGCAATGAAGTCGTCAGTGGTCTCCCCCGAGCGATGGGAGACGAAGGCCCCCCAGCCGTGGAACTGGGCCATGCGGGTGGCGGCGATGGTCTCGCTGACCGTACCGATTTGATTGAGCTTGATGAGAGTGGAGTTGGCAATGTTGTCTTCGATGGCCTTGGCGATGATTTTAGGGTTAGTGCAGAAAATATCGTCACCTACCAGTTCGATGCTGCCACCAAGTTTTTCATTGAGCAGCTTCCAGCTCTCCCAGTCGTCTTCGGCGAGGCCATCTTCCAGCAGGACCACGGGATAATTGGCGACGATTTCGGCGTAGTAATCGACCATTTCCGCACTGCTCAAAGCACGATTCTCGGTGTGTAACTGGTACTTGCCCTCCTTGAAAAACTCCGAGGAGGCCGGGTCAATGGCAATGCCGCAGTCCCTGCCCGGCTCAAAACCGGCACGGCGGATGGCGTCTACCAGCAGATCGTAGGATTCATGGTTGGATTTTACTGCGGGGGCAAAGCCGCCCTCATCCCCGACGCCTACCGAGAGGTGCTTTTCCAGAAGGATGCTCTGCAGGGCATGATAGATTTCGGCCCCCCAGCGCAGGGCCTCGCGGAAGCTGGCGGCGCCGTAGGGAACCAGCATGCATTCCTGGAAGTCGGCGCCTTGCCAGTGGGCATGCACCCCACCATTGAGAACATTGAAACAGGGGACGGGCAAGCGGGTGGCGCCCGGCCCGCCGAGATAGGCATAGAGGGGCAGGTCACAATAATCGGCAGCCGCACGGGCACAGGCCATGGAAACCCCTAGCAAGGCATTGGCGCCCAGCTTGGCTTTGTTTTCGGTGCCATCCAGGCCGATCAAGGTGTCGTCGATGGCCTTCTGGTCGCGCACATCCAGATCCTGCAGGTCGGGGGCGATGATTTCTTCAATATGTTGTACCACCTGAAGTACGCCTTTGCCGCCAAAGCGATGCTTGTCGCCATCGCGCAGCTCCACGGCTTCCTTGCTGCCGGTGGAAGCCCCGGAAGGGACGGCGGCGCGGGCATGTTGTCCATTGCTGAGATAAACTTCCACTTCTACCGTGGGATTGCCCCGTGAATCGAGAATTTCCCGGGCAATGATGTCTTCGATCAAACTGTCCATAATCAAGCTCCTGTTGTGGGTGAGGTGTCGAGATGAAGGATTTCCAGGCGATTGGTGCCGCCGGGATGGCCCTTGCTGGGGCCTTGGGTGAGTAAAATCAGGCCTTTTTCCACGCCATTTTCCACCAGCCAGCGGCGCGCGGCATATTCCCAGCCTTGTTCCGGACTCGCCATTTCGATGGGATGAACGCCATAGTGCAGGCAGAGGCGCTGGCAGGTGGCGGCGTGCGGGCTCATGGCGAGAATCCACGGCTGCAGACGAAAGCCGGCAATGCGGGCGGCGGTTGCCCCGGTTTCTGTCGGAGTCACCACAAAGAGGGGATGCAAGGCTTCGGTACTGTGCCGGACGCTGTCGGCAATACTGCTTTCGACACTGGCGCTGTCTTGGAGGCCGGCGGCATGCAGCGGGCTGAGTTCGGCCCGGTGTTGTTCCGTTACCTGGGCGATTTTCGCCAGCATTTTGACCGCTTCCACGGGATAGTCCCCCATGGCCGATTCCTCCGAGAGCATGAGGCAGTCGGTGCCGTCAAGGATGGCATTGGCCACATCGGTGACTTCGGCCCGGGTGGGCCGCCGGTTATGGACCATGGATTCCAGCAGTTGGGTGGCGGTGATGACCGGCTTGCCCGCCGCCCGCGCCTTGCGAATGAGACGCTTCTGGATGATGGCAATTTCCTGGATGGGGACTTCCACACCCAGATCGCCGCGGGCCACCATGATGGCATCCGTGGCCGCGATGATGGCGTCGATCTCTTTCCATGCCTTGGCCCGCTCGATTTTCGCCACCAGGAAGGGGGCATAGCCCAGGGCCCGGGCTTCCCGGCGCGCGGCATGGAGGTCTTCCGCCGTTTCCACGAAGGATACGCTGAGGCCATCGACCCCCGCCTCCAGGGCAAAAGCCAGCAGTTGCCGGTCGGCTGGCGTGAGGGCGCCACCATCCAACTGAACGCCGGGCAGGTTGACGCCCTTGTGGGACAACAGGACCCCACCGACCACGACCTGACAAAAGAGCCCCTGTTTGTTGTGCTGTTCCACCCGTAACTGCAGAAAGCCGTCATTCAAGTACATCGTATCACCTTTGGCCAGGGGGTTTGCCAAGGGTGGCAATTCCAGGGGGATGGCCTGGGCTGTGCCGGGCGCGCCGGGCGCCAGGAGGACGTGGTCGCCGTGTTTGAGAGTGACCGGGGCTGGCAGCTTACCGATGCGGATTTTCGGGCCGGGCAGATCGGCGAGGATGGCGACCCGCTGTCCGGTGTTTTCGGCAGCCTGACGGATGCGGGCAATGCGCGCCCGGTGTTCGTCGG
Source organism: Acidithiobacillus montserratensis (assembly GCF_018853465.1). GTDB lineage: Bacteria > Pseudomonadota > Gammaproteobacteria > Acidithiobacillales > Acidithiobacillaceae > Acidithiobacillus > Acidithiobacillus montserratensis. The sequence goes on along the minus strand of NZ_JABBOU010000007.1, from coordinate 38,525 downwards.
CACTGCCGTGGGCGAGGTTGAGGCGGGCGACGTTCATCCCCGCCCGGATCATGGCTTCCAGGGTTTTGTCCTGATCTGAAGCTGGGCCGATGGTACAGATGATTTTGCTGCGGTGCCTGGGCAGTGATTTCATTGAGGATCATCCACGCAGGGATGGAGCAGGGCGTAATGCTTTTGCAGCGCATTGCCCGTGGCGGCTACCAGCGGATGCAGGGAGGGGGTCAGCCGGGGTTGACTGCCAAACTGCATGCTGACCAGATCGGGGGCCGTGGCGTGCATCTGGATAGCGAGACCGATGGTATTGACCAGTTCGCCGGTGGTGGCGCCGCCCAGTACCTGTCCACCCAGAATTTGCAGGGAATCGGCGGCGAAAATGACGCGACATAAAATGTCCGTGGTGCCGGGCATGGAAGCCGGATGGTGGTCAGGCAGCTGGGCCTCGCCGATGAGGATGGGGAACCCTTCCTGCTCGGCCTGATGTTGAGTCAGTCCCGCCACGCCAAAAGCCAGGCCGTCGATCTCGCTGGCGTAGACGCTGACGGAACCGGCATTGGTACGGAGCTGACGCAGACCATAGAGGTTCATGCCGGCAATGCGTCCTTCAGCGGCGGCTTGTGAGGCAATCATGGCATGATTGGCTTTGCGGGTAAAAAAATCCTGCTTGTGGGCGCAGTCTCCCACTGCAAAAATGTGAGGATCCTCCCGGGAGCGCTGGAAGGCATCTACCCAGATGCCGCCGGAGCGACTCAGGGTCAGGCCCATGGCCTTGGCCAGCTCCACCTGCGGGCGGGTGCCGATGGCGATGAGTACCGCATCCGCTTCCAGGCTGCTCTGCCCGGCAATCTGGACCTGGGCGACGCGCTGGCCTTCGGCACCGGCCAGGAGGGCTTCCACCCTGCAGCCTGTATGGATGTGGACACCATGGGCTTCCAATTGTTTTTCGACGGCGGTACAGGCATCCAGATCAAAGGCGGCTTGCATGAGATGGGGCAGCATTTCGACGATGTGGACCTCGATGCCGCGCTTGCGGATTTCGTCGGCAAATTCGACGCCGATGAAACCGCCGCCGATGATGGCCAGTTTTTTGATTTTCGGGATCAGGGTGTTGAAGAGCCGATCGAGGTAATCATAATCCTTGTGAATGCTGAACACCCCTTCCAGTTGGGTACCGGGAATCGGGGGGATGAAATTCTCCGCGCCCGTGGCCAGGACCAGTCGCTCCCAATGAATCAGATCACCGTTTTCCAGAGTGGCGGTGCGGGCATTGCGGTCGATGCCGGCCACCTTGCCGATCTCGATTTTTCCCCCGGCCGCCAGGAGCGGTGCCCGCCCGGCCAGATCTTCTTCGGTGCCGCCCAGGGTGCCGAAAATGTACGGAATCCCGCAGGGGATGACGGCGTCGGTCTCGGGGCGCAGAACCAGCACCTTCTTGTGGGGGGAAAACTGGGCAGCGGTGATGCCGGTCATCATTCCTGCGGGACCACCACCGATAATCAAAATATCCGTCTTGCTTTCCGTCATATTCTGCATCTCCTTTCAGATGTCCAGTGTCTTGACATTGACCTGCTGGAGCAGGTCAATCACCATACTGTGTGAAAATATTTGTGTACCCGGTTGCGCGGCGGTGCCACTGCCACAGGCCACCGCCAGACGCAGCGCTTCGGCGGGGCTTTGCCCACGCGCCAACGCGGCTATCAGACCGGCGACCATGGAGTCCCCTGCACCGACTGTGGATTTGACCGCTACAGATGGCGCCTTGGCCAGATAGCTGCCTTCAGGAGCCACCAGCAAGGCGCCATCGCCGCCCAGAGAGACGCAGACATATTGCACCCCTTCGCGCTGGATGGCCCGGGCTTCCAGCGCGACATCTTCCAGGCCGGGTAACTCCCTTTGTCTCAGTACCGACAGTTCATAACGGTTGGGTTTGATGAGAAAAGGTTGATGGGGAAGGGCGAGCTGCAGGAGGGGGCCGTGGGCATCGACAATGGCCTTACCTCCTGCGGTCTGAACCCGATCTACCATGTCGCCGTAAAAATGATCGGGCACCCCGGGAGGTACGGAGCCGGTCAGCACTCCGAATCCTCCCTGACAAAGACCCAGAAAACTCTCCCGGATAGTGTTGAGGGTTAAATCCGAAACCAGCGGTCCGCTACCGGTTACCTCAAATTGTACCGGCGGATCAGCCTGCAAAATGGTGGCATTGATCCGGGTTTCCCCCTCTACGTGTACACAGTGGGGACTATCCAGCTGATGTTGCAACAGTTTCTGGAGGAGTTCGCCGATATTGCCAGCGACGATGCAGCAACTGTGCGCGCAGACCAGGAGTTCCTTGAGGGCCCGGGCGACATTGACGCCATTGCCACCGGGATCATAGCGGGTGTTTCGGGCATGGCTTTTCTGGTCGGGGATCAGATGCGGGACTTCATAAGCGATATCCACCGCTGGATTGAGGGTGAGGGTGGCAATGGGCTGACAGTTGTGTTCTGGAGGAATCATGCCGGGTGCGCTCCAGCCTGATGGTAGTGAATCAAGGCCGCCAGTGCTGCCGATACCAGACGGGCGCGGGCGGGGTCCGCCCGGGAAGTGAGAATGACCGGCACTTTTGCTCCCATGACAATACCCGCCATGGTCGCACCCGCCAGATATTCCAGGTCCTTGGCGAGAATGTTACCGGACACCAGATCCGGGACCACCAGGATGTCGGCATCGCCGGCGACGGCACTGTGGATACCCTTGATTTGGGCCGATTCGCTGGAGATGGCATTGTCGAAAGCCAGAGGGCCATCCACCAGAGCATCGGTAATTTGACCTCGCTCCGCCATTTTCGAGAGACAGGCGGCATCCACGGTCGAAACAATGGCCGGATTGACCACCTCCACGGCCGAAAGAATGGCGGCCTTGGGCCGGGAAACATCGAGAATGTGAGCGAGATCAATGGCATTTTGCAAGATAGCGGCTTTGGTCAACAAATCCGGGGTAATATTGATGGCCGCGTCGGTAATCAGCAGCAGTTTGTGATAGCTGGCAATGTCCGTCACAAAAATATGGGAAAGACGCTTTCCGGTACGGAGTTTGCTGAGAATGGGGTGCAGGAAGGCGTCACTATGAAGGTGTCCTTTCATGATGGCCTGGGCTTTGCCCGCCAGGACCATCTCCACGCCGATATCGGCAGCCGCTTCGGGACTGTCCGCCGGCACAATCTGAAAGTTGGGGCAATTACCTGAATCCGCACCTAATTGCAGCAGCAATTGGCGGATTTTGGCCGCGTCGCCAATCAGGATAGGCTCGACAATGCTTTGTTGCTTGGCTTCGCAGGCGCCCTGCAAGACATGGGCCTCGGTGGCGTCGACGACGGCCACGGGAATATCCGGCAGGGGAGCTATGGCTGCCAGCAGATCATCGAAGTGCGCATAAGACATCAGGACTTCCTCCGGGCAAGAGAAACATTATGGAGCGTGAGCAGCCGGTGAGTGGGTCAGGCCCAGCAATCGCCGGGTGTGGCGGGCAATCATCAAATCTTCATCAGTCGGAATAACCAGAATCTCCACAGGACTTGTCGAAGTCGAGATCTTGCGTGTTTTCCCGGCCGATGTTTCGGTATTGGCCACGGGGTCCAGTTGAAATCCCAATCCCGCCAACGGACGGCAGATGGCCCAGCGGATAGCAGCCGCGTGTTCGCCGATACCGCCGGTAAAAATCAGGCGTTGCACCCCTCCCAGTACCGCCATGAGACTGCCGATGTGCTTGCGGGCGCTATAGGCAAACTGGGCGATGGCCTCCGCCGCCAGGGGATTCTGGTCGCGTTGCGCCAGCAGGGTTTGCATGTCGCCACTACAGGCCGAAATGCCCAGCAGGCCGGAAAGATGATTGAGCAGACGCTCCAGTTGTGCGGCGTTGTAATTTTTTTCGGTGAGCAGATAAAGCAACACCCCCGGATCCAGATCGCCACTGCGGGTACCCATGATCAGCCCCCCTGTGGGGGTCAGACCCATGGTCGTATCCAGGCAGCGACCGTCGGCCACAGCGGCCATGCTGGCACCATTTCCCAAATGGGCGATGATACTCGGAGCCTTCCCGGCGTCCGCCAGCTGACTGACGATATACTCATAGGATAGGCCATGGAAACCGTATTTCCGCACGCCCTCCTGCCAGAGATTGCGCGGCAAAGGCAGCCGCGCCGAGACCTCCGGCAGGCTCTGGTGAAAGGCCGTATCCAGACAGGCCACTTGCATTTTATCCGGCCAGATTTTCTGGAGAGCTTCTATGGCGGCTATTTCCGCCGGTAAATGTAAGGGAGCAAAGGGCAGGGCATTGCGCAGATCTGCAAGGACTTGTGCGTCGATGGGGATATGGGTCTGATGGTAAGGGCCACCCGACACAATGCGATGACCAATGGCATCGGGATGGGTCGTTCCCATCTCACCCAGTATGCCGACAATGGCCTGCAAGGCGGAGTCCTGACCGGGAAAAGCCTCGTGGCGATCCAGTATGCGATGGTTTTCCTGATTCAGCCATATTCTGCCGATACTTTGCCCGATGCGCTCCACGGCTCCGGTCAACAGCACTTTTTCCTCCTTTCCGCTGAAGGCAAAGAGGGCAAACTTGATGGACGAAGAACCGCTATTGATACTCAGGATCCGGGTTATTGCAGCCAAGTAATATCCTCCAGACGTTTGCCCAGGCGCTGCAGAAAACGTGCCGCATCAGCGCCAAAAATGACGCGATGATCGCAGCTCAGGGTGAAGTCTGTTTTTCCGTCCTGACCCGCTGCGGCGACCGCTAGAATAGCCGCCGCCCCGGTGGGGACGAGAGCATTGAAGCGTTCGATTTCCGGGAAAATACCCAGATTGGACAAGTAAAAGCTGGCGCCCTGATAATCCTGGGGCGCAATCCGGCCCTTTTTGATCTTGCCGAGCAGGATGCGCCAATCCTCCGCCAGTTCTCGCAGGGGGCGAGCAGCCGCATCACGCAGGACGGGCGTGATCAGACCTTCACCTGTGTCTACGGCAATGCCGAGATCAACCCGCTGGCGCTTGGCCAGCCCCTGACCGGTCCAGACATGATTGAACCAGGGATCTTCAGCGACAGTCAGCGCGCAGGCCTTGCCCAGTGCCAGAGTAAAACTCAGCCCTTTGGCTTTGCAGTTTTTCTGCATGGTCTCCAGGGCGATACGACTGCTGATCAGAAATGTCGGTGTGTGCAGGGTGGCTGTCATATTACGGGCAACGGCGGCACGCAGGGAACTGAGTTTTTCCAGTTGATAAGGCGGGCCCATCTGCAAATCAACGTCCGGCGCTGACATTGCGGCGGCTAGTACCTGACTGGCATGAATCTGCCCGTCAGGACCTGGAGAAATTTGCTGGAGTTTGATGCCGAGATCCTCGGCCAGGGCGCGGGCGTAAGGCGATATATTTCCTGCGGCATGGGCGATGGTGGAGGTGACAGAGGGAGGCAAGGTCGGCGATCTGGGCTGGACAGATGCAGACGCTGCACCGTCATGATTGTACGCAAGAGCGGAGTTTCCCAGGTTTTCGAGGTTTTTCACGGTGTCTGCTGCCGGTTGCGGAGATGCCGGGGATTTCTTGCTGACCGTCGGCTGTGCTGAAACGACATCCCCGGTTTTTTCGGCTGCCGCAGGCTGATCCAGGATATAGCCAATGACCTGACGAACCGGAATATCGCTGTTGGTTTCGGCTAGCGGCCCAGCCAGATAACCGTCGCTGAAGGCCTCCACATCGAGAATGGCCTTGTCGGTTTCCACCTCGGCAATGGCCTCGCCCTTTTTAACAGGATCACCCACGGATTTGTTCCAGCGGGTCAGGCGGCCACTTTGCATGGTGTCGGAGAGTACCGGCATGGTGATGGGGTTTTTCATGACTGAACTCCTGCGCTGCTGACGAGGCGTCGGGCGGCCTCAATGATGTCTTTCGTGCGTGGAATGCTGGCGGCTTCCAGCTTGCCATTGAAGGGGGTCGGGATATCCAGGCCCGCGACTCTCTGAATGGGCTTGTCCAGAAAATAAAAACAGCGTTCCTGCAAGGTGGCTGCCAGTTCGGCCCCCGCCCCCGCAAAGCGACAGTCTTCCTCGACAATGAGGCAGTGATGGGTTTGCTGCACTGACTGCACGCAGGTTTCCCAGTCGATGGGCGAAAGGCTGCGCAGATCGATGACCGTCATCTCGATGCCTTCGCTAGCCAGTTGCTCAGCGGCCTCCAAAGCCAGAAGGACCATCTGCGAATAGGCAATGCAGGTCATATCCCGCCCGGTGCGGCGGAGCATGGCTTGATGAATGGGGGGTGCCACGGCCGTTTCATCCACCACCCCTTTGCTGAAATAGAGCAGTTCATGTTCCAGAAAGATGATGGGGTCGTCGCTGTGAATGGCTTGACGCAGTTGCCCATAGGCATCCTGGGGTGTGGCGGGGACCACCATGCGCAGGCCGGGCACGTTCATCAGGGTATGCTCCAGACGCTGTGAGTGTTGGGCGCCCAATTGCCGGGCCACGCCGCCGGGCATGCGGATGGTCAGGGGCATGGGAAACTGCCCGCCGGACATGAAGGGAATCTTGGCAGCCATGTTGATGATGGCGTCGATGGCAAAGAGCGCAAAGTTGATGGTCATGATTTCCACCACGGGCCGCAGGCCCAGCATGGCCGCTCCCACTCCCAGCCCGGTGAAACTGTTTTCGGAAATGGGCGTATCACGCACCCGCCATTCCCCATATTTGGCCATGAGCCCCTCGGTCACCCGGTAGGTGCCACCATATAAACCGACATCTTCCCCCAAGGTGATGATGCTGTCGTCCGCCGCCATTTCCGTGTCCATGGCGCGATTCAGAGCCTGCCAGTAATAGATTTCCTCACTCATTCTGGGCTCTCCATCAGGGTTTCATAGCGCCGGTTGGCGTGCAGAATGGACCAGGCTGTCTCCATGTCAGGTTCCGCACTTTCTTCGGCAAAGCGGACAGCGGCGTCGATTTCGGTCTGGACTTCCTGACGCATGCGCTCGATGTCCGTTTCATCCAGATGCTTTTCCCGACAGCAATGGGCGCTGAACAGGCTGATGCAGTCGGGCCCCGCCGCCGCCATGGCTGCGGGGTTGGGATAGCCGCTTTCGGCTTCGTGAATGGCGGCGGCAATGGGATCATTGGCCCGATAGGCGTCCAGTTCGAGAAACTGCGGCCCGTCGCCACTGCGCACCCGTTCCAGGGCCTTTTGGGCGGCGGCATGGACGCTCAGTACATCCATGCCATCGACCTTTTCGGCAGGAATCCCATACCCGCAGGCCCGTTTATAGACCTCGGTGATGGCCGAGTGCCGGTGGATTTCCGTTCCGATCTGGTAGTGATTGTTTTCGCAAACAAAAAGAATGGGTAACTTCCAGAGCGCCGCCATGTTCAGGGATTCGTGAAAAGTCCCCTGATTGACCGCGCCATCCCCGAAAAAGCAGATCACGGCTTCGGGCAGGCGGCGATAGGCCACCGCATAAGCGGCCCCCAGGGCGATGGGGTAGGTTTCGCCGACAATGGCATAGCCGCCCAGAAAGCGGCGGCTGGCATCGAAAAGATGCATGGAGCCACCCATGCCTTTGCTGATGCCGGTTTTTTTGCCGTGCAGCTCGGCCATGATTTCCTGGGCAGGAATGCCCCGCACCAGGGCATGGACATGCTCCCGGTAAGTGCTGACCACATAATCGCCGGGTTCGGCGGCATGAAGCACACCCACGGCCACGGCCTCCTCACCCGGATAGAGATGCAAAAAGCCCGCGATCTTCCCTTGGGCATAGCCCTGGGCCGTCGCCTCCTCAAAGGCTCTGGCGCGGAGCATGTCGCGGAGCATCCGAGACATATGCCACTTATCCATGCGGGGTCTCCGGCAGGAATTCGTCCAGAGCCCTGCTGAGCGGCACCAGGTACATGAGTGCCGGACCGCCATGCATGATGACGGCCATAAAACCGGCACTCATGATTTCATCGCGGCTGGCGCCGGCCTCGACGGCATTTTTGACGTGCAGGGCGATGCACCACTCACATTGGGCGGCCACCGACAGGGCCACATTGATCAACTCTTTCTGGGCTGAGTCCAGTGCCGGATTGCCTTCGGCCTTTTCCATGAAACCCAGAAAGGCATTGATTTCCGCAGGGTAATCCTGCTTGAGATTTTCCATCAACTGCCGGACTTCGTTAATGCGATCGGTTGCCTTCATAACTTTCTCCTGATCATCCAACGCTCTATTTTTACAGTGTTATTTCTGTGAGCCCTTCTTCTTGCCGGGGATCAGGCGGGCGAATGCTTGCCGGATGCCCCGATGCATGGCTGCGTCTTCCTTCTCAATCCCGGCCAGAGCCGGTTGCAGGGACTGGTTGAGGGTGCGTAAGAAACGGCTTTGATGTTTCGCCTCGTTGTCCATCAGGCGGTGAATGCCGAGCTTGGCGAAGTCCGCCAGCACCATCCAGACGATGTTGTAGGCCCAGACCAGACCGATGACGGTCCAGGGCAGGGCAGGCATCAGCCAGCCAAAAGCCACAATGGCGATGCCGACGATTTGAGTACCCAAAATGGCCAGCAACAGGATGGGGGCCGGGAAGGGCGGCCGCCAGAAGGGACCGCGCACCCGGGTCAGAAAGAGCATGAGATGCCCTCCGGCAATGAGTTGCAGGAACATGATGCTCTGGGCTTCGAGCAAGGGAATATCAAAAACAAAGCGCGTGAGCATATAAAGAAAAAAAGTGCCGCCAAAAGCCAGTGCGCCCATGGCCGACGACAGGGCCAGCACCCGGGGCATTTCCCAGTGGACCGGAGCTTTCTGCACGATGGTGTTGTCCCAGGCGATAGTCATGATGGGAATGTCGTCGAGCAGAGAGAGCAGCACGACCATGATGGCAGTCAGGGGATAGTCATTGAAAATCAGCATGGCAACGACCACAAAAAACAGGATATCCAGGGTCATGGCGATACGATAAATCGTATAACTGGTCATCCGCTCGAAAATCCGGCGCGCCTCTTCCACCGCCTTGACGATCACGTTCAGGCCGGGGGCCGTCAGGATCAGCGCCGCCGCACCCCGGGCCGCGTCGGTGGCGCCGGAAACGGCAATCCCCACATCGGCCTGCTTGAGAGCCGGGGCGTCATTGACCCCGTCACCGGTCATGGCGACGATATGACCGCGCTGCTGGAGGATTTTGACGATGGCGTATTTATGCTCCGGAAAAACCTGAGCGAATCCATCTGAATGTTCGATTTCATCCGCGAGATCTGCAGGCAGAGCGCCGCCATTGGCAAATTGCGACAAGCGCTCATCCACGCTCAGAATATGGGTACCGAGATGCAGTTGCCCGGCAATTTCACTGGCGATGGCCTGATGATCGCCGGTGACCATCTTGACCTCGATACCATGATTCTGAGCTTCGATGATGGTTTCCCTGGAGTCCACCCGGGGTGGATCGAGCAGCGCCAGGATGCCGAGAAACTGCCAGCTTTGCCCGTCATCATCGGAGCGAACCACCCCCAGGGTGCGATAGCCTTTGGCTGCAGCATCTTCCACCACTTTTTCCGCCTTGCTGCGTTCGTCGCCCGCCAGCTTGGCCATATCCATGAGGATCTGGGGTGCCCCCTTGCTTACCCGGAATTTCTGTCCACCGCCGCCGTGAATCTGCCCCTCGGTACGTTTGGAAACGGGATCGAAGGGAATGAACTTGTCCAGATGAAATGGCGCCAAGACCTTCTCCGAGTCTGTGAGGCCGGCGAGCACCGCGTTGTCGATGGCGTCGGCATCTTCGGCCTTGCTGGCCAGGGCCGCTGCCAGGATGAGTGCCTGTTCATTCTTGGCGGTAAAGAGGGTCATTTCTCCCAGGCTGATCTTGTTCTGGGTGAGGGTGCCGGTTTTATCGGAACAGAGAATGTCCACACCCGCCATTTCTTCGATGGAGGTCAGGCGGGAAACAATCGCCTTCATCCGCGACAGGGCCAGAGCCCCCAGGGCCATGGTCACCGACAACACCGCCGGCATGGCCACCGGAATGGAGGCCACCACCACCACCAGGACAAAAGCGATGAGCGTCAAAAACGGCAGTCCCCGCGCCAGTTCCACGATGATGAGCAGGGCTGAAAGGCAAAGGGCCAGGATGATCAGAAAATTGCCAATGCCCAGCACGGCTTTCTGAAAGTGGGAAACGGGAGCGGCTTTCTGGACCAGGCTGGCAGTGCGGCCAAAAAAGGTCCGCGAACCGGTGGCATAGACCACCCCCAGCATTTCTCCCTGTTTGGCGATGGTTCCCGAATATACGACGTCCCCGGGTTTTTTGCTGACCGGCAGGGATTCTCCGGTCAGGGCTGACTGGTCCACCGAGAGATAGTCTCCCGAAAACAATTTGATGTCGGCGGGTAAAATGTCACCCAAACGCAGTCGAACCACATCACCCGGCACCAGTTGTGCGGCATCCAGATTCTGCCAGTTCTGGTCACGGAGTACCCGGGTTTTGAGGGCGAGCTGGTTTTTCAGGGCCTTGAGGGCATCGTTGGCCCCCTTTTCCTCCCAGAAACCAATGCCGCCGTTGATGAGCAACATGGCGAAAATCACAAAAAAACTTTTCCAGTCGCCGTTGATGGCCGAAAGGATGGCGGCAGTCTCGATCATCCAGGGAATGGGAGCCCAGAAATAGGAGATCAGTCGGCGCCAAAGGGGAATCTCCTTTTCTTCGAGAAGATTGCTGCCGAACTGGGCAAAACGGGTTTTGGCTTCCTGACTGCTTAAACCCTGCTCGCTGCTTTCCAATTCCTTGAAACTTTCATCCAGACTGATTTTCTCGAAGTCCTGCGCATCAACCGACGGCATGCTTGCCTCCCTTGCCAATTTGTTCTTGAGCTATTGCGACAACAGCATTCTAATATAAGGTAGCACAAGATGAGGGATGGTGACGGCTGATTGTCCCGCCATTATCCACCGCAGACAGCTTGTGATCAGTAGATGATCCGAGCAGACGATACAGAAAATATCTTGTTTTCGTATGGATGCTATCTTTTTCAGGAGTGAAGCGAAGAGACGGGGGACAACAATGGCAACGCAGGAAGTGGATTTATTGTGTATTGGTGCGGGCGGGGCTGCCTATCCCGCAGCCTTTCGATTGGCCAAAGCGGGACATGAAGTGCTCATGGTGGACCCCAAGGGGGTGATGAGTGGCAATTGTCTTTATGAGGGGTGTGTGCCCTCAAAGGCCGTGCGGGAGACCGTCGCCTTGTATGATGACGTCCAGCGTTTCCAGTCTTTGGGACTGCAAGGGCATATTGCCGTCGATTTTGCCGCCTTGATGCAGCACAAGGATGCCGTTCAGTCGCGGCGCTACGCTCAGCATGCCGAAGAACTCGCGGCTACCCCCCGCATTCGCTTATGTAAAGGGGTTGCCCGTCTGCTCGATGCCCATACAGTAGCGGTGGACAGCGATCAAGGGACGGATACCTATCGGGCCGCGCATATTCTCATTGCCAGTGGTTCGGATGTGTTTCTTCCGCCCTTACCCGGCGCGGAATTGTGCCTCACCAGCCATGATCTCTACAAACCAGGCCCTGCCTTGCAGAGCTTGCCCGATGAAATGGTCATCATCGGTGGAGGCTACATTGGCCTGGAAACGGCTACTTTTTTTGCCCGCCTTGGTACCCGGGTCACCCTTCTGCAAAAAGGCGAACGTATTCTGGCGGGAATGGATCCGGCTATGGTTGACCAGCTGCTGACCTTGCTTCCGGCAGGCTTGCAAATCCATACCGATGTCGAAGTACAGCGGGTAGAAGATCAAGCAGGACGGCGTCAGGTCGTATGGCGGGACCAGGGCCGGGAAGTCTCTCAGTCAGTCGACGTGGTCGTCCTTGCGGTGGGACGTCATCCAGTGATACCGGAAGGTGCTGAATCCATCGGCATTGAGTTGGATCATCACGGTATTGGCGTCGGTTCCGCCTTGCAGACCCGCTATCCCCATATTTACGCGGCGGGCGACGTCAATGGCCGTGTGCCCCTTTTCCATGCTGCAGTGCGCCAGTCACTGGTTGTCGCCCACAATATCCTGGCCGGGAACGTCCCCACGGATTATGCGGATTTCAGCCAGGTGCCGACGACGGTGTTCACCTTGCCGGCAGCAGCTTACATCGGTCTGACTCCCGACAAAGCCGGATCAGGAGCCCTGCTGGAAGCGCAATATTCTTTTAAGGAGGATGCGCGGGCACAAATTCTGGAACGGCGGGAAGGCGAAATCCGCCTTTTTTTCGAGCCGGATACCCTGCGTTTGAAGGGTGGCTGGATTGTCGGTCTGGATGCCGGCAGTCTCATCGGTCAGATTGGCACCGCCCTGGCAGCAGGCATGACTGCCTATGATCTGGCCCGCTTTGCCGACCAGCATCCCATGTCCGCTGAAGGCGTCAGCAAGGCCGCACGCAGCCTGTTCTGAGTTTTCATTCGCAGGCTGCAACTATTGGTTGCGGGTGAACAGGCCCAGTCATTGCGGAACTGCTGGACCATGATGTTCTTCCAGGGTTTTGCCGTGACCCTGCACCCGGTAAAACCAGGTGATGCTCAGACCGAGCAGACTGACCAGGATCATCAATGCCAAAACGGCCGATAGCCCCCAGCGCGCCTGAATGAGGGGCAGCAGAAAAACGCTGATGGTCGCCCCGATTTTGGCGACGGCTGCAGCAAACCCCGCGCCGAAAGCCCGGACCTGGGTAGGATACATTTCCGTGGGCAAAATGAAGGTGGTGGCATTGGGACCCATGGTCATGAACAGGTTGAAGATCATGAATCCGGCCAGAATCAGGTAATAGTTGGTGTTCTGATCCCACCGATTATGCAGAGCGCTGTCCAGCAATACCCCCATCCCCAGGATCATTCCGGCGAAACCAATGAGTTGCATGTGTATGCGGCCCAGCTTGGGAACAACCCAGAGCGACAGCAGGGAACCCAGCAAAAGAAAGATGTCTACTTTCCCACTGTCCAGGGCATTACCGAGATCCCGACTCAGTGTAGAACTTAATGCAGGCAGGTTGCTCCGCAGGCTGCCGAGCAGGATGGTCGTGAACAAACCGATGCCATAGGTGGCTACATCCATAAAAAACCAGGGCAGGGTAACCAGCAGGGTGCGGCGACGGTACTCCGGCGAAAATAAAGTGGCCAGGCCCAGATGATGGCCGGGAGGAATTTTCGCGACATGATGCCGTTTTCTACCGAGGTTTTGGGCTATCTGCTGCAATTGGCTTTTTTTATCCGGGGCAAAGCGCAGCAGGATTTTCGCGGCTTCAGTATTGCGCCCATGACCTATACACCAGCGCACACTCTCGGGCAATCCCAGTCGTCCGACCAGGTAGGGAAGTACCACTAGTATTTCGACAGCCAGCAACCAGCGCCAGGTGTCATCACCAGATTGGGCATGCTGTAACAGTAAAATAGCCAGACCGGCACCGGCCAGCATGCCGACGGACTGGATGGCGATGGATGCCGCCATCATGCGTCCCCGTCGGCCCTGGGGCATGAATTCGGCCAGATAGCTGCTGGCAACCGGGAAATCCATGCCAACACCAATTCCCAGCAGCAGTTCCGCCTGGGTGAGTATAGTGGCGTTGGGAGCAAAAGCCGCTAATGAGGCCGCTATAATCAAGAGGATCATGTCAGCGATCATGATAGGTTTGCGCCCCCAGCGATCTGCCAGATGACCGCCAAGGAGGGCGCCGATCACAGTACCGCCCATGAGCATTGCGGCCACCATGCCGACACTGCTGGCCGGCATTGCAAAGCGGGGTATGACCAAAGGGAGGGTAACGCCCAGCAAAAACATGGACACCCCGCTCAGTAGCGTCCCTCCGGTGGATAAAGCCCATATCCGGTAATGCAGAGGCAGCATCGGACTATTGTCGAGAATCCCGGTCATGGTGGCATGATCGGGGTGAACGGCATGGACTTTCCCTGCCTTTTTTGTTGTTTTCAATACGGATTATCCTTGAGGATCAGGCTGTTTCCGGTCATTTGCGGGGGTTGGGTAAGGCCCATGAGATCGAGAATGGTTGGGGCAATATCGGCTGTTCCACGGCCGATACCCAGTCTGGCACCATCATGGCCCATCAGCAGCATGGGTACCGGATAGACCGTGTGCTGGGTATGGGGCTCGCCGCTGAGGGGGTCAACCATTTCATCACAATTGCCGTGATCGGCCGTGAGGATAATTTTGAAGCCCCGTTGCCGGGCGACCTGGACAACCCGATGAAATTGCAGATCCAGCGTTTCCACAGCGCGAAGAATGGCTGGGATTTTGGCGGTATGGCCGACCATGTCGCCATTGGCAAAGTTGACGATGATAAAATGATACTGCTGACTTTCAAGGGCGGCGATAATCCGGTCGGCCACTTGGGGGGCGCTCATTTCCGGCTGAAGATCATAAGTGGCGACCTGGGGTGAAGGAATGATCTCCCGATCTTCTCCGGGAAATGGTTCCTCCCGCCCGCCGTTGAAAAAATAGGTCACATGGGCATATTTTTCAGTTTCCGCACAATGGAATTGCCGCAGACCAGCATCACTGATGACTTCCGCCAGCACTTTATGGGGAATTTCCGGCGGGAAAAGCACCGGAAAGGGATACTCATCATTATAAGAAGTCATGCACAGGGCGTTTCGCGCCTTTTCTGCTCCCCGGTCAAAATGGGTAAACTCCGGCATGGCAATGGCCGCGCTCAGTTGCCGCATGCGATCCGAGCGGAAGTTGAAAAAAAACACGGGTTCATGCTCGCCAATGCGGTTTTCCCGGGGATTGCCAATGATGGTCGGTTGGATGAATTCATCGCCCTCTCCACGTTGCCAGGCGGCATGGATAGCTGCTTCGGCGCTGCTGGCCTGCAGGCCTTCGCCCTTGAGCAGGGCCGCCCAGGCTTGTCGGGTACGTTCCCAGTGATTGGCGCGATCCATGGCGGTATAGCGGCCACAGATAGTCGCAATTTGGCCCTTGCCCAATGCATGTAAGCGCTTTTCCAGAACTCCTGCGAACTGGTCGGCACATTGCGGGGCGGTATCCCGGCCATCGCTGATCATGTGGATGATGGGTTCCACACCAGCCTCGACCACCAGAGGCAGAATCTCCAGCAAATGGGCAATATGAGAATGCACGCCGCCGTCAGAGACCATGCCGACCAGGTGCAAGCGCTTGGTCCCCTTGAGCGTATTTTGCCAGGCTGGAATTTGAGAGAAGCTGCCATCGCTCAAACTGGCGGATATGCGGACCATATCCTGGAGCAATATGCGCCCGGAACCGAGTGTCAAATGACCGACTTCAGAGTTGCCGAACTGACCGTCAGGCAAACCCACGGCCCGCCCGGAGGCCTGCAGGGCGGTGTGGGGAAAGCTGGCAAAATAATGATCGAGGTGCGGGGTATGGGCCTGCGCCCAGCCATTGTAGGCGCGATTGGGATTCAGGCCGAACCCGTCAAAAATCACCAGTAATAACGGTTGAATGTTCAATGTGTTCCTCGCTTTTCCAGTTCCAGTACGTGCAGGGTGGTTTTGATGACGGTATCGGGATTGAGGCTCATGGATTGGATGTCGATGTCCACCAGAAACTCTGCCATTTCTGGATAGTCCGAGGGTGCCTGACCACAGAGTCCGGAATGGATACCGTTGCGGGCACAGCCCTCTACTGCCAGACGAATCAGGGTTTTGACGCCCTCATCCCGTTCGTCATAATCAAAAGCGACTATTTCTGAATCCCGATCGACGCCGAGAGTGAGCTGGGTCAGATCATTGCTGCCAATGGAAAATCCATCAAAACGCTGGGCGAAAGCATCAATCAACAGCACATTATTGGGGACTTCACACATGGCATAGATTTTCAGACCATTTTCACCCCGTTGCAAACCAAATTCGGCCATCTGCGCCAGCACGGCATCAGCCTCATGAATACGCCTGACGAAGGGCAGCATTAAAATGACGTTATCCAGACCCATGGTTTCGCGCACTCTTTTCATGGCCAGGCATTCCAGATGAAAGCCTTCCTTGTAAGCGGGGTGGGCGTAGCGGGATGCGCCTCTGAAGCCGAGCATGGGATTAGCCTCATCGGGCTCGAAATAACGGCCGCCGAGCAGCGCAGCATATTCGTTACTTTTGAAATCGGACATACGCACAACCACCGGTTTGGGGTAAAAAGCGGCCGCCAGAGTGCCTACCCCTTCGGACAACCTTTCCACAAAAAAATCCTGAGCCTGATCATAGCCTTGAGTTAATTTGGCCAGAGCCTGACGAGTTTGATGATCTTGCACTTTTTCGGGATACAGAAGTGCCATGGGGTGGGCTTTGATGGTATTGCTGATGATGAATTCCATGCGCGCCAGGCCAATACCATCATTGGGCAGATTGGCGGTCTGGAAAGCAATTTCCGGATTACCGAGATTGATCATAATCTTGGTTTTTGGCCGGGGGAGAACGGCAAGATCCGTATGCTGCACGGTAAAAGGCAAAAGCCCGGCATAAATAATGCCCAGATCGCCTTCAGCACAAGATACAGTAACAGGATCTCCATCGTGTAATATTTCTGTCGCTGTTTCCGCACCGACAACGGCAGGAATGCCCAATTCACGCGCGATAATAGCAGCGTGGCAGGTGCGACCTCCCCGATTGGTAATGACGGCAGCGGCATGTTTCATGACGGGTTCCCAATCCGGAGTGGTGGTGTCGGCCACCAGAATTTCCCCGGGACGAAATTCACCCAGATGTTGAATATCCCGGATAATCCGAACCGGTCCCGAGGCAATCTTGCTGCCCACAGCTCGACCACTGCCCAGTCGTTCTCCCTGTTTGTCGAGCACATAGGTTTCCAGTATCTGCCCTTTTTTCTGGGAGGCGACGGTTTCCGGGCGGGCCTGTACCATATATATGGATCCATCCAGACCATCTTTGGCCCATTCCATATCCATGGGCCGGCTTTCGCCTATTTTCTGGCTGTAGTGATTTTCAATCTTGATGGCGTAGTCAGCCAGGACGAAAATATCCGCATCATTCAAGCAGAAGCGTTCCTGTTCCTCGCGATGGGTGGGTACGTTACGGGTGCCGTGGCGGGTATCTCCTTCGGTATATACCATCTTGATTTTCTTGCTGCCCAACACCCGGCGCAGCACTGCTTTTTTGCCCTGCTTGAAGGCGGGCTTGAATACATAATATTCATCGGGATTGACGGTGCCCTGTACCACGTTTTCCCCCAGTCCCCAGGACGCGGTGATGAATACGGCGTCCCGAAAACCGGTTTCCGTGTCCAGGGAAAACATGACGCCACTGGTGGCCAGATCCGAGTGCACCATTTTCATGATGACAATGGACAAGGCCACCTTGAAATGATCAAAGCCCTGATCAATGCGGTAATGAATAGCCCGATCCGTAAAGAGGCTGGCAAAACAGCGTCGACAGGCATCCAGCAGGGCAGCCTCCCCGGATATATTCAGATAGGTATCCTGTTGTCCGGCAAAGCTGGCCGTGGGCAAATCTTCAGCCGTGGCGGATGAGCGCACCGCGAGTGTCAGGCTGTCTCCGTATTCCCGACGCAATTGCCCATAGGCTTCAAGGATTTCATTTTGCAGGTCCTGGGGAAGTGGCGCGCTATAGACAATTTCCCGGGCTTTGGCGCCACGTCGGGCGAGATCGCGCACGTCATCGGGATCGAGGTCATCCAGCGCCCGGTGCAGAGCGGGCCAGGCCTCCGCTTGATCCAGCAGATAACGGTAGGCTTCGCCGGTAATGGCAAAGCCGTTGGGAACCCGGACTCCCTGGGGAGTAAGCTCCCGGTACATTTCCCCCAGCGACGCATTTTTGCCCCCCACCAGAGGGACATCTTCGATGCATATTTCATTAAAAAAACGAATGTATTTTCCAGTCATGGAATTTTCCCCCACAAATCCGAGTGCGGACTCTGAATAAAAGATAGTCAAGGAAATACTTCTGGACAAGCGCATTGCTGATATTCTGGCGGTTTGCTTATTAGGATTTCGGATTCTGATTCAAGGATGCCAAGGAACTCTTTAATTTTGCCGTGAAAGAACTCTCGAATACTCGCTTGAAGTCAGGTAGTTTAAGCCGTCATATGCACTTATGTAATCTCGGAAGGATGGATGAACGTTACCGATTCTGCAGAAAAACAACAAAATCTGTGGCCGCAGGAGGCGCGTTGGCTGCATGCGGGCATCGCCATTGGCGTGACCCTGCAATTACTGACTTCCCTGTGGATGACCCCTGACTGGCAACATGCGGATTATGCCAGCTTCACCCAGCTGCTGTTCAGTTTTCATGCCTGGGTAGGTCTGACAACGGCGCTATTCCTGCTCTGGCAGTGGCTCTGGATAGCCACTTCTGCCCGGATGCGTCAGCAATTTTTCCCATGGCGGGGACCCTGGCAGCCCGTTTGGGATGATCTGCGGGCGTTGTATCATGGTCGCCTCCGTCCTCCGGGGCCTGCTCCCGGATTGGCAGCTCTGATACATGGATTGGGTTTGCTCTTGATCAGCTGGATGGCGTTGACGGGGACCGTTATTTTCTTTTTCCTGCCCCAGGGCGGTACGCCTCCGGGAGCTTTGCTATTGAGCCTGATCCCTTTGCACAAAGCACTACTGTATCTGGTATGGGCTTACTGGATAGGTCATGTGGGAATGTTTTGCGCGCACTGGCTGCGGCGTGACCGGATTCTTGATATTTTTCGTTTGGGTACATGAATGAGCGAGGAAAACATGAAGCAAAGCATGAAATTATCACTCTGGATGTTGTTACCTTTTTCACTGCTGGCCTCAGCAGATACGGGGACGCAATTGATTCAACTGGGAGTACAGCAATCATACCATGTAGCTAATACGGTCATGCTGGCGCAAATGCAAGCCAGTGCCAGTGGAGCTGATGCGGAGGATTTGGCGCAACAGGTCAACGCCAAAATGCATTGGGCTTTGCAGCAGCTGAGCGCTGAAAAAGCATTGCAGGCACAAACCCTGAATTATTATTCCCAGCGCGATTATGTGGATGGTAAACCCTCGGGCTGGACGGTAAAACAGCTATTGCAGGTTCGCGGGCCCCAGTCGTCGCAGCTCGATCATGTTCTCGGTAAATTGCAGTCCCGTCTGGAGTTGATTTCCATGCGTGCCGAACCCAGTGAAAGCGCGCGGCAGGCGGCCGAAGCGCAAGCCGCCAAGCAGGCCATTACGCGATTCAGAGAACGTGCCAGCAATTATTGCAAGGATTTTGGGTATAACCAGAGTGCCCTGGACACTGTGCGTATTTCGGCACCCCGCGTTACTCCTGGACCGGTACCACTGATGATGGCGGTGCGGGCGCCGGTAGCGAGCGCACCGGGCGAGTCCGCCATGTCTGTGGAAGTGTCTGGTTCTGTGCGCTGTTTAGGTAAAAACTGAGCTTTATCTCAAGAGGGTTTTTACCGAAAGGTCTTGCATTTTGTCGAAAGCTGTATAAAAATACAGATAGATGATAATTCGGAATTATTGCGGAGACAAATCGTGAATGCACTGACCCCGCGACAGGCGGAAATTCTTGCCTGGATTCGCAGCCGGGTAGCAGAAGATAACCTGCCGCCCACCCGGGCGGAATTGATGAAAGCCTTTGCCTTTCGTTCTCCCAATGCCGCCGAAACCCATCTGCGTATTTTGGCCCGCAAGGGCTATCTGGAGCTGCAGCAGGGTACGGCACGGGGTATTCGTTTGGTCGATGACGGAACGGAAAGCGGCTATCTGTCCTCCCGGGGCTTGCCTTTAGTGGGGCGGGTGGCGGCGGGTTATCCGATGCTTGCCGAAGAGTTCCGCGAGGGGCAATTGCCGGTGGACCCCGGCCTGTTTGCGCCGGGAGCGGATTATTTGTTACGGGTGCAGGGCATGAGTATGCGCGATGCCGGTATTCTCGATGGGGATATTCTGGCGGTGCGCCAGGAGCCGGGATTTACTCCGCAAAATGGCCAGATGGTGGTGGTGCGCGTGAATGGTGAAGTCACCGTCAAACGCTGGCAGCGCGACGGCACGCAAGTCCGGCTCTTGCCCGAAAATCCCGATTTTTCCCCCATCGCCGTCGATTTGACCCGCGACGAGCTGCAAGTCGAGGGCAAGGTGGTGGGGCTGCTGCGCCTGGGCCAGAATCTCTAAAACCATTTCTCGCAAATACCCAAGCGGCATCTGACTGGTGCTTACTTTCTCCTGGCGGCGGTCGCTGTGCTGGCCTTGGCGTTTACAGCGGTTTACAATCACAGGTTATTACTCACGGAACACACAGGATCCCTTTCATTCATGGATAAATCTTCGATTGCGCTGGCGGTGGGGCTGTTGATTATTGGTGGTTTGACAGGGGCTGTCATTGAGCGTTTTGCTATCAGTCCCGACACTGCCATGGGTCAGACTCTGAGCCTGCAAGGGGCCAAACAGCTGCTCAATGAGGTTACCCACGGTCAGGCCAGCGCTGAGAAAGTGTTTCCCGGCCCCGGAGGGTTGACCGGCATTGAGGTTTCCATGGAAGGACACCCCACCATTGCCTATGCCACCGGTGATGGTCAGTATCTGGTGGCCGGCCCCGTACTGAACCGGCAGGGTCAGGATGCCGCCCATGCCGATATGATCAAGCTCGGACTCATCTCTAAGCCGGCCACAGCCGCAACTCTGGCCGAAAAAGCCGCCCATGCCGACAGCTTTGTGCTGGGCAGCAAGGGACCGGAAATTACCGCCTTTGTGGATCCTAACTGCATTTATTGTCACAAGTTTTATGAAGAAGCTCAGCCCCTCATTGCAGCGGGTAAACTGCGGGTCCGCTATGTGGTGGTGGCTTTCCTGAAACCCAGCAGTGCTGGTAAAGCCGCCGCGATTCTGGGGGCCAGTGACCCGGCAGCGGCCATGGCGGTCAATGAAAAGGGCTTTGACGAGGCCACGGAGGAGGGCGGTATTACTCCGGCGCAGCATCCTGACCAGGCCACTTTAGCGGCGGTAGAAAACAATACCAAGCTGCTCAGCGACAGCGGCGAGGTCGCTACGCCTACCCTGATTTATTGTAATGCCCAACATCAGGCTGTTCTGGCCCACGGCCTGGATAGTTCAAGCCTGGCGGATTTTGTGCAGCATATTGGTAGTTTGGAAAATGGAGCCTGTCAATGATGATCAACTCAGAAAATACTCCGCTGATTCATCGGAGCGATTATCAGCCATTGGCATACCGGATTACCGAGATCGCCCTGGATGTTCATCTGGATCCTGAAAATACCGAGGTTTCAGCGCGTTTGCATTTTCTGCGGCAGAACCCGGAGCCTGTGAAGGAGATTCATCTGGATGGCGAAGGTCTGGAGTTGCTGGAGATTCGCCGTGATGGGCAGTTGTTGTCTGAAAACAGTTATGTTGTGAATGGGGCAGGGCTGACCCTCCTGAATCCGGAGGCGGATTTTGTGCTGGAAACCCGGGTACGCATTCATCCAGCCGCCAATTCGGCGCTATCAGGTTTATACCATGCCGGGGGGCAGTTTCTGACCCAATGCGAGGCAGAGGGGTTTCGGCGCATTACCTATTATCAGGACCGTCCGGATTGTCTGGCGAAATTTACGGTTACCCTGCATGGGCCAAAGGATACCTGTCCGGTCTTGCTGGCCAATGGTAATTGTGTGGCCCAGGGAGAAGATGCCCAGGGTTTTCATTGGGCCCGCTGGGAAGACCCCTATCCCAAGCCGGCTTATTTGTTCGCCATGGTGGGCGGTGATCTCGCCGCCATGCGTGATACCTTTACCACGCAATCTGGACGGCAGGTGGCCCTGGAAATTTATGTGGCTGAACGGGATCTGGGGGCCTGCAGCCAGGCCATGGAAAGCCTGAAGCGGGCCATGCGCTGGGATGAAGAAGTTTATGGACGCGAATATGATCTGGATCGCTACATGATTGTGGCGACCGACAGCTTCAACATGGGGGCCATGGAAAACAAGGGGCTCAACATATTCAATTCCAAATATGTGCTGGCCAGTCCTGAAACGGCTACGGATACCGATTATCAAGGCATTGAGTCGGTCATTGCCCATGAATACTTCCACAACTGGACAGGCAACCGGGTGACTCTGCGCGACTGGTTTCAACTCAGTCTGAAAGAAGGCTTGACAGTATTTCGCGATCAGGAATTCAGCGCTGACATGAATTCCCGGGGAGTACAGCGGATTGGCGATGTGCGCCGCCTGCGTGCCGCTCAGTTTCCGGAAGATGCCGGCCCCCTGGCCCATCCGGTGCGTCCCGATGCCTACTCGGAAATCAATAACTTCTACACCGCCACGGTTTATGAAAAAGGGGCGGAATTGGTACGCATGCTGCATACCTTGTTGGGTAAGGAAGGTTTTCGGCGCGGTACCGATCTCTATTTTGAACGACACGACGGGCATGCAGTGACCATTGAGGATTTTGTGGAGGCTCTGGAAGATGCCAACCACACGGACCTGTCGCGCTTCCGTACCTGGTATGCCCAGGCCGGTACGCCGCTGGTCAAAGCCCAGGGCGTCTATGATCCCAAGGCCCATACCTATACTTTGACCCTGTCGCAAAGCACGCCGGCCACCCCGGGGCAAGCGCATAAAGAGCCGGTACCCATTCCCGTGCGCATGGCCCTGATCAATACTCAGGGCGAAAAAACCGCACTGGATAGCCGTGGCGACCGCGAGAAGGTTCTGGTCCTGGAAGAGGCCACCCAAACCTGGACGTTTACTGAACAGCCCGATCCGGTGATACCTTCATTGTTACGGGGTTTTTCCGCGCCGGTGCGGCTGGAAAATCCACTGGACGACCAGTCCCGCAGTTTTCTGGCCTGTGTGGATGATGACCCCTTCAATCGCTGGGAAAGCACCCAGGAGTTGGCCCTGCAAGCTCTCCTGGCCGGGACGCAGAATCCGGGTACGGTACAGCACTTCCCGGATGCACTGGAACGGGCTTTGGCGGCCACCTTACAGGATGGCGCTATGGACCCGGCTTTCCGGGCCGAATTGTTGTCTTTACCCAGCGAAGATTATGTGGGTGAACAAATGGCGGTCATTGCCGTAGATGCCATTCATCAGGCACGGGATGCTC
This sequence comes from Acidithiobacillus montserratensis, assembly GCF_018853465.1. Classification (GTDB taxonomy): domain Bacteria; phylum Pseudomonadota; class Gammaproteobacteria; order Acidithiobacillales; family Acidithiobacillaceae; genus Acidithiobacillus; species Acidithiobacillus montserratensis. The sequence continues at coordinate 15,456 of NZ_JABBOU010000007.1, read as the reverse complement.
TGCTCAGCCAAATTGGCCATCATTTTCACGACACATGGTTGAATCTGTACCATGATCTGGCCGGAGCGTATGCGCGGGATGGACTGTCTATCGGCCGTCGTCGCCTGCGCAATATGGCCCTGAGTTATCTGGTGTATAGTGATCGCCATCGTGAAGACGATATGACCCTGCATGCGCGGCAGCAATATGTGCAGGCGGATAACATGACCGATCGCCTGGCGGCATTCCAGTTGCTGGTCCAGCATCCCCTCCATGATGCCGAAGATATCCTGATGGATTTTTATCAGAAATGGCAGGATTATCCGCTGGTGATCGACAAGTGGTTTGCCATTCAGGCCATGGCACCCCGTGCTGATGCCCTGCGCCATGTACAGCACCTGTTGGTGCATTCGGCCTTTGATTGGAAGGTGCCCAATCGGGTACGTGCCGTGCTGGGGGCTTTTACCGTGAACCACACGGTTTTTCATGCCGCCGATGGTTCCGGTTATGCTTTTTTTGCCGAGCAGATTCGCCGCCTGGATGATATCAATCCACAGACTGCTGCTCGACTGGCCACGCCTCTGAGTCGCTGGCAGCGCTATGACGAGGTCCGCCAGAAAGCCATGATTCAGGCCCTGCAACTGCTGGCCGCCAAGCCCCATCTTTCCCGGGACCTGGCCGAAGTCATCCAGCGTGCGTATCCGAGTGGTGCTTAAAATGGATACTACCGCAATGACCTAATACCCCGGTCAAAAATCCCAGGGCCGGGGTGTGGATTCCAGGCGTAACCAGAATTTGTGAAATTTTTTGCGGAGTCGTGCCTCGCGCCCCAGCAGAAAGCCCAATAGTGCGCCGGCCTGAAAGGCGACGCCTGATTTACGCTGGCTGGCTAACGGTTTGAGGTATTGGCCGGCCATGTCTGCATCGTGGATTTCACCGGCAATGCCTTGCAGAGTGGCCAGTAATTTCAACAGCGCCTTGCTGTCCTTGCCCGGCCACAAGGGTGCCAGGGTCATCAGCACATAACGGAAATTCTTGATGCGGATGCGCAGGGGATGCAGAGCCTCCGGGTGCTCGGCCAATAGCTTGCCCGCCACCATGAGTTTGCGGTATTCCCGCTGGAGTTGCGCCTCGCTGAAATCCTGCAGGGTTGCATCCTGATGCAGCGGCTGACGGATTAACTGCGCCCAGATGCTCAATAGGATGGCCACTAACTGTGGCAACTGTCCTGATGCCTTGGGGATTTGCCCTTGCAACACATCCTGCAGATGAGCGGGCTCCAGTTCCAGGATGGCAGCAATTTCTGTCCAATAACTCAGCAAAGCTTCATAATCGCGTTGCAGATTTTGTTGATGAAACCATTCCTGAAGGGGTATGCGGAAGGCTTGCAGAGGGTCGGCGGAATCCAGAGTCCGGCAGAAACGCAGGCTGGCCCGAAAACTGCGCACGCTTTTGCGCAGTTCGTGAAAACTCTCCACATCGGGGTTCGCCCAATATTTGCGGGTGTCATGAATGATCTGCTGGAGTTGCCAGATAAGGATCTGACTGAAAGCGGCTCCGGCATTTTCGCGACGCCGCAGAGGCAGGGCGTTGTCTCGCGTTTTTTCTTCGGGCAGCAGTCCGGCAAGGCGCAACCCACGAAAGAGTTTGCTTTCCTGGTCAGGAATCAGCGGCAGATCCCGGCAAAGTGCCGCCCCCATTTCGAGCACCGCTGCCGCATCCCCCTGGGCCAGTTCCAGTTCCACTTCGCGGATGGGTTCGCGCTGCCCCCGGGCGAGAATTTCGCCACGATCCAGCGCTACAATGATTGCGCTGCCATTGTGGGTGACGCGACTTTCATGACGTTCAAAGCGCGTTTCCAGAATCACCTGCAGGGCTAGTTCCTGATAAGGTGCCAGCAAGGCCGCCGCTTCGCTGTCCTGAAAAACGCTGAGATCGGGAGTATTGCTATCCACCGGCACATTCCATTCCGGGCGTTGGTGCAGCCCTCCCGCCGACTGCCCACTGGCCTTCAGGGTGGCCACCCAGGTATCCTCTTCGCGGCGGATTCGATAAGCCAGGCGCGCGCGCTGCAAGGCGTTATCCCGACTGTCAAAATAAAAAGCATGGAGCTGAAGAGGAGGGACTTGGGTGATGGCGAGCAGGGGGTGGGCGATGATACTTTTCCAGACAGCGGGAGTATCGTCCATGATTTGTAATTTAAGTTCCTCTTCCACCACTATCCTCCCTCACAAACTGTAATATCCGTGCCCATTGCGGCAATTCCAGGCGATTTTCTGTCGAACGCAGGTCAGCAATGCCTGCCCCGGATTGGGCCGCGCGGACATAGATCTGACTGTCCCGCAAGGTGGCCACGACCGGCAGGTTCCATTCGGTCAGCACGGTCTGCAGGTGCTGGGCACCCCGGGTCCGGGTATTGACCCGATTGGCAATGACCCCCATCCGTACTTTACCCTTGCGGTAGCGTTTGATTTCTTCAAGTTTTTTGAGAAACAACTGGCTGGCGTCCAGATCGAATACTGAAGGCCCAATGGGCACCAGCAGGACTTCCACTTCTCCCAGCATGTCTTCCAGGCGCTTCTTTTTGAGGCCGGCCGGGGCATCCATCACTACATAATCACTGAGCGGATAATCCCGGAAGTCCCGTTCGGCGTCTTCCAGAACCTGTAGCCTGGGCAGCTGGGGAGAGCGGCGTCGGGACCAGTTGAACGAAGACTGCTGGGGATCCAGATCGGCGAGGAGTACCGAACCATGCAGGGCCAGCAGACTGGCCAGGTTGGTGGCTACGGTGGTTTTTCCTGCACCGCCCTTGCTGTTCAATACCAGGATTCGGATCATTTGTGGTGACGCTTTTCAGGCATGATGGCTACTGCGATCATAATGCTTGAGCAGAATTTCCTGGGCAGCGTGACAGTTGTCGTTGGCCTCCTGACGAAGGTTGGTATAGCTGCCGTCAGTGTTCATTTGCCAGGCATTGCAATCATCCTGCAGATAAAGCTGCAGGGTTTCTTCCAGGATTCGCGCGCGAAGATCGGGGTCAAGAATGGGCACCGCCACTTCCAGGCGCCGGAACAGATTACGCCCCATCCAGTCGGCACTGGAAATCCATAACTTGGGATGATGACCATTGCCGAAATAATACACCCGGCTGTGTTCCAGAAAGCGGCCGACAATGGAGCGCACCCGGATATTTTCGGAAACACCGGGGATGCCGGGGCGCAGCGCACAGGCTCCGCGCACAATCAGATCAATTTTGACACCCGCCTGAGAGGCCCGGTACAGGGCGCGAATGAGTTCCGGCTCCACCAGGGCGTTCACCCTGGCCAGGATGCGTCCCTCGCTGCCTCTGTGGGTTTCCGCTTCAATGGCCCGGATGAGTCCGTCGAAAAGGGTAAATGGACTTTGCAGGAGGCGGCGCAATTGCGGCACTTTGCCCATGCCGGTAATGTGCATGAACAAATCGTTCATGTCGGCAGTAATATCGGGGTCGGCGGTCAGCAAACTTAAATCTGTATAGATTCTGGCATTGCGGGGATGATAGTTGCCGGTTCCCAAATGCCCGTATAGACGGATGCCTTCTTCTTCGCGCCGCAATACCAGAATCATCTTGGCGTGGACCTTATGGTTGACCACTCCATACACCACCTGCACCCCGACTTCTTCCAGGCGTTCAGCCATGTGGATGTTGTTGGCTTCATCAAAACGCGCCTTGAGCTCGACCACAGCGGTCACCTGCTTGCCCGCCAGGGCCGCGTCAATCAAGGCATCAATGAGTGAGGAATCGGGCGTGGTGCGGTACAGGGTCTGCTTGATGCCGATGACCTGGGGATCATTGGCCGCCTGACGCACAAAGTCGAGGACCGGGTTGAAACTTTGATAGGGATGATGCAGTAAAATAGGCGCGTCGCGCAACTGGGCGAAAATGTTTTCCGGTCGTGAGCAGGTTTTGGGAAGTCCGGGAACAAAGGACGGGAAAAGCAGATCCTGACGTGGCACCATGTCGATGATGGCCGCTAATCGGGACAAATTTACCGGACCCGCCAGGGAATAGAGATTATCGTCCGCCAGTTCGAAATGCTTGAGGAGGTAATCCACCACTTCCCGGGGACAGTTGCTGGCGACTTCCAGGCGCACGGCCTCGCCAAAGGGGCGCATGGGTAATTCATCCGCCAAGGCATCGAGGAGGTTATCCACTTCTTCTTCATCTACAAACAGTTCACTGTTACGGGTGACCCGGAACTGATAAAAGCCCTGAATTTTCAGGCCCGGAAACAGCGCGGTCACATGCTCGTGTATAACCGAAGACAGAAAGACAAAATCACTGGGCCCCGCCAGTTGCGGAGGAATCTGGATGATGCGCGGTAATATCCGGGGAGCCTGGACGATGGCGATGGGACTGCGCCGACCATAAGCGTCCTGTCCTTCCAGGACAATGGCAAAATTCAGTCCCTTGTTCTGTACTTTGGGAAAGGGATGGGCGGGATCGAGGCTGAGGGGGGTCAACAGCGGCATGACTTCGGTCTGGAAGTAATTGCTGATCCAGCGTTTCTGGGCGGCCCGCCATTCCCGACGGCGCAGCAGGCGGATACCTTCCTTGGCCATTGTCGGGAGCAGACGTTGATTCAGGCAGAGATACTGTTCGCGGATAATTTTATGGGCCATTTGCGCTACGGCAGCAATTTCCCGATCGGGACCGAGCAGGTCCGGCCCCAGGGGTCCGGCACCAAACTTGCGCCGCTGCAGCAGTCCGGCCATCCGCACTTCAAAAAATTCATCCAGATTGCTGGAGACGATGGTCAGAAAGCGCAGACGTTCGAGCAGGGGGACGCGAGGGTCATCCGCTAATGCCAATACCCGCTGATTGAAGGCGAGGATGCTCAGGTCCCGATTGAAGTAGAGATCCGGATTGTCAAGAGACAGGGCGTTTTCCGCAATGTCGGTCCGGGCGATCTCAGACATAGCGTTGTCGCTGTTCCGCAGCCACCAGGGTGTTTTGCAGCAAAGTCGCCACGGTCATGGGACCCACCCCGCCGGGTACTGGAGTAATCCAGGAGGCACGTTTTTCGGCTTCGGCAAAGACCACGTCGCCCGTCAGACGGCCGTCCGCGAGGCGGTTGATACCCACGTCAATGACGACTGCGCCCTCGCGTACCCAGTCCCCCGGAATCAGGCCGGGTTTGCCGGCCGCAGCTATCAGAATTTCCGCGCGCTCTACATGGGCCTGGAGATTGCCGGTGAAACGATGACATACGGTGACAGTGGCCCCGGCCAATAATAACTCCAGAGCCATGGGGCGCCCGACAATATTGGAGGCGCCCACTATGACCGCCTCTTTTCCCCGGATTTCCGCGCCAATTTCTTCCAGCAGGGTCATGATGCCGGCCGGTGTACAGGAGCGCAGCAGAGGCGCCCGCAGGGCCAGTCTGCCGATATTATAGGGATGAAAACCATCCACATCTTTCTCGACGGCAATTGCCTCGATGATGACTTCCGGATCAAACTGGGGGGGCAGGGGCAACTGCACGAGGATGCCGTCAATGCGGTCGTCGGCATTCAACTCGGCAATTTTATGAAGCAATGCGTCGGGGCTGGTATCGTTGGATAAATTAATAGCCAGGGAATGGATACCCACACTTTTACAGGTATCGCGTTTTTTCTGGACATAGACTTCCGAGGCGGGATTGTTCCCTACCAGCACCACCGCGAGGCCGGGAGGGCGTCCGTAGGTTTTCAGAAAATCCTGACTTCTCTGAGCGGTTTCATGCTGCAATTTTTGGGCAATGGCCTTGCCATCTATACGTCGGGCAGTCATGGCTTCCCCTGCGTTGAATGAGCACTGCGGGGAGAACCCTTCTTCACCATGAAAATAACCTTATGAATGATCTGCGTCGTTTCAAATGCACTAATATCCCAACATTCTTCTGTTCGTCCGTTTTTTTGTCAAGCAAAAAAACCGGATGTCCTTGCGGAGCATCCGGCCTGGATTCATCAAACTGACCACATCAGGAAATTTCGCTGCTGACCTCTGACTTTTTCCGGATATCCTTGGCAAGCACCATATACATGGCGGGAACCACGAACAGCGAGAACAACGCACCAATGGCCAACCCGGTAAAAATCACCAGCCCCATCTGGAAACGGCTGACAGCACCGGGACCATTCATCAGCAGCAGGGGTAATACCCCGAGCACCATGGCCCCGGTGGTCATCAGAATGGGCCGCAAGCGGATGCTGGAAGCTTTTTCCACGGCTTCGCGTTTGGCAAGCCCCTCATGGCGCTGAATCTCATTGGCAAACTGCACAATCAGAATACCCTGCTTGGCAATCAAACCGATCAGGGTGATCAGTCCTACCTCCGTATAAATGTTGATGGAGGCGAGTCCCAGGCTGACAAATATCAGCGCACCACTGATGGACATAGGCACGGTAATCAACACGATCAGCGGATCCCGGAAGCTTTCAAACTGCGCTGCCAGCAGCAGATAAATCAGGATGATAGCCAGGACGAAGGTCGTCAGCAAGCCGCCACTTTCCTGCATGTATTCGCGAGACTGACTGGCGTAGTTGACCGAAAAATCCTTGGGCATGATTTTTTCAGCCGTGGTCCGGAAAAAGGACAACGCTTCACCCATCGTTACCCCCGGCTTGGGTACGGCCTGAATGGTAGCCGAATTGAGCTGCTGAAACTGGGGTAAAAACTGGGGTTCCACCTTGGTTTCAATGGATACCACCGTGGACAAGGGCACCATCTGCCCGGTGGCCGTGGCAATATAGTAGTTTTTGAGAGCTTCCGGGTCGCTGCGGAACTTGTCCGGAACTTGCGGAATTACCTTATAACTCCGCCCTTCCATGGCGAAACGATTGACATAATTGCCACCCAGCAGGGGCTGTAGATCCTGGGCGATTTCCGCCATGGTCAGACCCAGATTGGCGGCTATGTTGCGATGGATTTTCAGCTCCAGTTCCGGATTGTCGATGCGCAAGTCCTTGGTGACGTAAAAGAACATACCGCTTTGATAGGCCTTGGCAATGACCGCGTCTGCCACCTGATCGATTTTTTCATAGCTGCCCGGACTTTGCAGCACGAATTGGACCGGTAGACCGCCTGCAGAACCGGGTAAAGGCGGCGGCAGGAAGGAGGCTACCTGCAGGCCTGCAATACTCTGCAATTGCTGCTGCAATTTCGGCTGGATCTGCATGGCGGTGACCGAACGATCAGACCAGTTGGTCAAGCGCATGCCGGCGAAGAGGCTGTTGGTTCCGCCGCCGCTACCGACAGAAATACCGGTCACCATAAACGTCGCTTTCTTCTGGGGATACTGATTGAAGACCTTGAGAATCTGCTTGCCGTAATGGGCCAGACGATCTGGGGTGATAGTCGGTCCACCGGTTCCCGCATTGAAGATAATGCCCTGATCTTCCTGGGGCGCAAGTTCCGATTTGGAGGTGGAGAACAGGAAGTAAATGCTGCCGAACACAACAATGGCAAAGAGCATCACGACTGGCACGAAATTCAGAACTCCGTGCAGGAGGCGATCGTAAAAGCGCCGTAAACCGACAAAACGCTGGTCAATGAAATGTTCAAAACCATGTTCGCTGGTGGGTTTCAGAACCTTACTGGAAAGCATGGGTGAGAGGGTCAGGGCCACAATCATGGAAATCAGGACGGCGGCCACCAGGGTGAAGGCAAATTCGCCAAACAGACTGCCGGTGAGTCCGCCCATGAAACCAATGGGCGCAAACACCGCTATCAGGGTGGTGGACATCACGATAATGGGACCGCCCAGTTCCCGCCCGGTGAGCAGGGCGGCGTCAAAGGGAGTTTTGCCTTCATCAATATGGCGATGGACGTTTTCCACCACAATGATGGCATCATCCACCACCAGACCGATGGCGAGTACCACCGCCAGCAGGGTCAGCAGATTGACGGTAAAACCCAAAGACCACATGATCAGACCCGCACCGACAATGGACAGAGGAATAGCCACTGCCGGGATGACCACGGCCCGGAAGGAGCCGAGGAAGAGGAAAATCACCAGCACCACCACGGCCAGGGTAATGCCGATGGTCATCACCACCTCATCAATAGAGGCCTGGATGAAGGCACTGGCATCATAAGGAATCGCTACATGCATGCCCGGAGGCAGGGCTTTTTTCAGTTGTGCCAGAGATTTTTTAACCCCTGCGGCTACATCCAGGGAGTTGGCAGAGGGCGATTCCTGAATACCGATAAAGGCGGCCGGTTTTCCGTTAAAAAAGGCCTGGGAACTGTAATCCTGGGCACCCAATTCGACATGCGCCACGTCTTTCAGGCGAATCAGGGTGTTCCCGGACTGCTTGATGACCAGATTGCGGAATTCACTGACATTATGCAGGCTGGTGGTGGCCACAATGGTATTTTGAACGGTTTTACCCCGGGTCTGACCGACGGCAGAGATGAAATCGTTGGCGGTCAGCGCCTGGGAAACCTGGGCCGCGGTAACATGTAGGGCAGCGAGTTTTTGGGGATTCAACCAGACGCGCATGGCATAGGTATTCCCATTGCCGGCACCGGGAGGCAGAATCTGGGCCTGTCCCACGCCGTGTACCGAAGCCAGACGCGGCTGAGCCACCCGCAACAAATAGTCGGTAATCTGCTGCTGGGATAATTGATCGCCGTAAAAGGCGATATACATCAAATCGGTCGTATCGCCGACGGTGACGTTGATCACCGGTAACTGGCTGCCCGTGGGCAACTGGTCAGTCACCTGCTGCACCTTGGACTGGATGTTGGCCACTGCAGCGCTGGGGCTGTAATTCAACTTCATGTACACCGTAATGGTCGAGGTGCCCTCCGAACTATTGGAGGTCATGTAGTTGATGTCAGGAGCGCTGGCGATGACTTTTTCCAGGCGGGCGGTGATGAAACCCTGCACGGTGCTGGGATTGGCGCCCGGATAGGCGGTAGTCACTGTCACCACCGTGTTGACCAGAGCGGGATATTCCCGGACGGTCATCATGGTGTAGGCATGCAGGCCCAGCAGAAAAATTACCAGACTCAGGGCCGTGGCAAGTACCGGACGGCGAACAAAAATATCAGTAAATTTCATGAGCTAGCCTTACTTGTCGGTACTGATGGTAACCAGACTGCCATTCACCAGCTTGACCTGTCCGGCCGTAACTACCTGATCGCCTTGCTTCAGGCCGGAAAGGATTTCGACCATACCGTCACGCTGTTTGCCAGGTTTGACCACCTGTTGAACGGCAAGCTCCTGACTTTTGCCATCCTTTTTTTCCTTTTTGATGAGATAGACATAATCTCCATAGGTGTTGTAAGACATGGCCGATACGGGAATGACCAGGACGTTTTCTTCCTGCTTGCGGACTACCGTCAGTTCTCCAAAGAGGCCGGGACGCAGCTGATTTTTGGGGTTGTCGATGGTGGCCTGTACGTCAATTTGCCGGGTGCTACTGTTGACAGAGGAACCCAGCGCCGTGACCTTGCCCGAGAATGTCTGCCCGGGTAGAGCGTCGGTTTCCAGCTGAACCGGAGTCCCGACCTGAATATTCTGCAAATCACTCTGAGGTAGTGTGAAGTTGGCATAGAGCGGGCTCCAGGATTGCAGATCCACAATTTTAGTGCCTGGTGTCAGGTATTGACCGACATTCACCTGACGAATACCCAGATAACCACTGAAGGGCGCACGAATGGACAGCTTGTTGAGTGTTGCCTGGATATTCTTGATAGCGGCCTGATCGGTCTGGTAACTGGCTTCAGCAGAGTCCAGCTGGGACTGACTGGCAGCTTTGGTGGCGATCAGTTCCCGGGTGCGGTGCAAATTGCTGGCCGCTAGGCGCAACTGGGCCTGATCGCTGGCCAGTTCCGCCAATTGATTGGAATCATCCACTTGTACCAGGAGGGTTCCCGCCTGCACATATTGACCGGAGTGGAAGTGGATGGCGGTTACATTTCCGGCAATTTGCGGAGTTACATCCACACCCTGCACGGCTGCCAGCGAGGCGACAGCACGCAACTGTGGATGCCAGTGGGCAATTTCAGCACGGGCTGCACTGACAGTGACTACCGGTGCCGGCATATGCGCCATGGCCTCGGCAATTTTACTGTTGACGAAAGCCTTGAATCCAAAAATTCCGCCAAAAACAATCAGCAGGCCAATGATGACAATCACAAATGCTTTTTTCATATTCCGTCTCCGCAGAGGATGGCTGCGCTCAGTCAAAAATGGTTAAGAATGTTTAGGGCCGGGCTGGGCTGCCGTCTTGACATCCGGATGATTCCACCAGCCACCTCCCAAAGCCACCAGCAAGGCTGCCGTATCCTGATAGCGCTGGGATTGCGCTTTGATTTCGGCGATTTTGGCAGTGTTATATTGCACCTCGGCGGTCAAGAGGGTCAGATAATCCGTAGCCCCCGCGCGGTAGCTGGCCTGGGCCAGTTTCAGGGCTTCCCGGGAGGCTTGCAGGGCTTCACGTTGGGCGGCGAGGGTCTGGGCATCATGTTCAACGGCCCTTAATCCATTGGCGACCTGGTCAAAAGCATTGAGAATGGTACTCCGGTAGTTGGCGTAGGTAACATCATAGGCGGCATGGGCCTCGGCTTTCTGGGCTTCCAGCTTGCCGCCCTCAAAAATCGGTTGCGACATGGCGCCCACCAGACTCCAGATGCTGCTTACCGGATCAAAAAATATACCGGGGTGGCTGGCGGCATCACCGAAAGAGGCACTGAGTTGCACGGTCGGGTAAAACTGGGCACGGGCTTCACCAATCTGGGCGTTGGCCGCTTTCATCTGGGCCATGACCGCGCGAATGTCCGGTCTTTGTTGGAGCAATTTCGAGGGTAGGCTAACGGGGATTTTTTCCGGCAGTTTTAATTCACTGATGGTGAAATTCTGGGGTTTGACGTTGGCCGGGAATGCGCCTATCAGGATGGCCAGCTCATGGCGATAAACCGCCAGTTGCTGTTCCAGCGGTGGTAAAGTGGCCAACTCGCTGGCCATTTGCCCTTTCTGGGTCATGACCGTGCTGTAGTCAATGGCGCCCGCCTGATATTGGTTTTGCGTCAATTCCAGCAGATTTTTTTCCTTGGCAATAATCGCCCGGGTAGCCTGAATTTGCTCTTCAGTGGCGGCTTCGTCCACAGCAGTGGTCACGATGTTACCTGTCAGGGTGAGTTTGGCGGCTTCCAGTTCCCATTGCTGATATTTGACCAGTTCTTCACTGTTTCGATAAACCAGACGATTGACGCCAAAAATGTCCGGGTAATAGGAAACCCCGATGGAGCTGTTGATCAGGGAATAATGAATTCCTCCGTTACCACCAAAAGTAGCTCCCGTGACCTTGCTGCGATTAGCCTGCAAATTACCGGTAATCTGCGGGTAGAAAATGCTGGCATTGGCTTTGGCCGCGGCCTGGGCCTCGCGCATTTGTGCCTGGGCAGCGGCAATGGTCGGACTGTTTTTCAGGCCGGTGGCGATGAGGGTATCCAGGGCCTTGGAGCGAAACAGCTTCCACCATTCTTCATGGAGTTCTGTGCCGTACTGTAAAGATTGAGCCTTTCCAGCCAGTCCGCCAGGGGCCACGGTTTTTTGCGGTGATTGGCCGGCCGTATAAGACATTTTGTCAGAAGGCGCAGGCGGAACCCGGAGCTTCGGTTCAAAGCTGCAGGCGGCCAGGCTGCTGCCAAGCATCAGGACCACAATGACAGCTATGGATTTTGGAAGTGGTTTATGCACGAAAAATAACCCTCTCGGAGGTCTGAACCGACCGGTCAGTATAATGGCGACAATAATCCGATCTGTCAAATCTGGCAGTCAGTGGGTTGGAATCCTGGTTTGCAGAAGCGTTGGAGTGCCCAAAGATTTTTACGGTACATTCGCAACGCTTGATTCTTTAAAAATTTGAACCCATATTACACAGTGTAATACTTATATTGGGGGAGCGAATGAATAAAAAATTGGTAGGTGTAGTAGTGCTGCTAGGCAGTCTGGTCATGGCACCTATGGCTTGGGCTGAACCTTCGGTCACTCAGGTGACCCAGGCCATTCAGAGCGGCCGCCTGGATCAGGCGCAAGGCATGATGCAGGAGGTGTTGAAAGCGCATCCGCATTCTGCGGAAGCGCAATATCTGGAAGCCCAGGTTTTGGCGCGTCAGGGGCAATGGTCAGGAGCGGCGGCAGCCTTGCAGAAGGCCGAGCAACTGGCGCCGGGTATGCCTTTTGTCAAACCCCAGGCATTGCAGAAGTTTCAGAAAGAAGTGCAAGCGCATCATCGTGGAGTGAATCAGGCTGCCGTCGCGAAAAAAGGGGGATGGGGTTCCGCTTTGCTGTTTTTCATTGGTCTGATCCTATTGATTGCGGTCATCTCCATGTTCCTGCGGCGGCGGCGTCAGAATGCCCAACTTATGTATCGAGCTGGGCCAGCGCAGGGGCCTTTTAATGGCATGAACGGTGCTTATGGTCCAGGTGCCGGGTATCCCAACGGTCCTATGGGCGGCATGCCCCAACAGGGCGGTGGATTGGGTTCCAGTCTGGCTTCGGGAATTGCCACCGGGGTCGGGGTGGGTGCCGGGCTGGCTGCCGGACAAGCCCTTGCCGGTAGTCTTTTCGGTGGTCATGATGCAGCCGCAAGTCAGGGAAATGCGGGCGATAATGATAGTCTGGGCTTGACCGATAATTCCTGGGGAGATGACCAGCTGGCGAGTAATGATGATTTTGGTATGGATGACGGGGGCGATGGCTGGGGTTAGCCCATCAGTCACTAGCTGACATCAAAACAGGGCAACCCGGCTTTGGCCGGGTTGTTTTTTTAGGTGCCGAGAAATCGGTGGCTTAAGGCAGTTGATAACCTCGTCGCCGCAAGGCCTCGGCAATGGCGATCAAGGGCATACCCATCAGGGCATGGGGATCTGCCCCCTCCATTTTCTCCACCAGGGCTATTCCCAGACCTTCGGAACGGAAACTGCCTGCACAATCCAGAGGCTGATCTTTTTCCACGTAACGGTGGATAGCCTCGGGGCTCAAGCTGCGCAACTGCACATAATAGGGAACACAAAATTGTTCCACAGTACGGTCATCCACCACGGCAATGCCGTTGAGATATTCCACCTGGCGTCCTTGCATCCACTGCAGTTGGGCTTCCGCCTGAGCGCTGGATCCGGGTTTTCCCAATATCCTCCCGGCACAGCAAGCCATCTGATCAGCGCCGATCACCAGTGATTGTGGATAACGCGCTAAAACTGCCCGAGCCTTGGCCAGAGCCAGGCGCTCAACCAGCTGCTGCGGACCTTCCTGGTCAAGCGGGCTTTCATCCACATCCGGGGCCACACAGCGAAAAGGGATTTGCAGGCGCTGCAGCAAGTCCCGGCGGTAGGGGCTGGTAGAAGCCAGAATAAGTTCCGGTAGTGCCATGAAGTAAATTCAGCCGGTATTGCGTTGCCCGGCGGCAATGGCATTGATAGTACGCAGCAAGGGATCCAGCCAGATTTCACGAAACTCCGGAGGTGCATCTTCATTGCGATAACGCCGGAGCAAGGCCAGCTGAATGTGATTGAGAGGCTCCATATATACGTTACGGCGCTGCAAGGAGAAAGCCAGACCGGGATTATCGGACAGCAATTGCTCGGTACCGGCCATGGCCAGCATTTCTGCAAGGCTCAGTTCAAATTCCCTGCGGATTTTCTCGAAAACGGAGATGGCCAGTTCCTGATCAAGGGGTAATCCGGCATATTCTCCGGCCAGAGCCATGTCGGTTTTGGACATGGCCATGCTGATATTGCCCATCAGTGCCCGGAAAAAAGGCCAATGCTGGTACATGTCCTGCAATATTTCCAAGCGTTCGGGCTTTTCTGCGCGCCATTGGGCAATAGCAGAGCCGAGACCGAACCAGGCCGGAAGAATATGGCGAGACTGAGCCCAGGCGAATATCCAGGGAATGGCGCGAATGGACGCCATGGATCGGTCGCTGCGCTGGCGGTGGGAAGGTCGCGAGCCAATATTCATGTGCGCAATTTCATTGAGCGGGGTGGCTTCATAAAAATAATCCAGAAATCCCGGCGTATGTTCGGTCAGATCCCGATAAGCTTGTTCGCCCAGGTGGGTGAGTTCGCTCATCACCTTGAGGTAGGCGGGATTATCGGCTTCGACGGGACGCACCAGGCCAATGCTGGCCTTGATGAGTCCGGCGGTACCCACCGTCAGTTCATAAATGGCCGTTTCCAGATTGGCATATTTGAAAGACAGGACTTCGCCTTGCTCGGTGATTTTGATTTGCCCGCGCACGGTGTCCGGGGGCTGGGCGAGAATCGCCTCGTAAGTAGGACCGCCCCCGCGCCCCACACTGCCACCGCGCCCATGAAATACGCGAATTTGAATATGACGCTTGTCGGCGATGGCCGCCAGGCGCAGTTGCGCCTGATACAGTGACCAGCTGGATGATAAAATTCCGCCATCCTTGCAGGAGTCGGAGTAGCCCAGCATGATTTCCTGGGTGTCTTCCTGGCTTTTGATGATTTCCATATAGACCGGGTTATCCAGGAGGGTACTGATGACGGCATCCATCTGTTCCAGATCGTGGATGGTTTCAAACAGGGGGGTTACGGCAATTTCACTGTAGAGCCCCTGCCTTGACCAGCCCGCAAGACCGAACTCCTTGGCCAGCACCAGCACTTCGAGAATGTGGCTGGCTTCATGAGTCATGGAGATCACATAATTGCCGAATCCCGAAGCGCTGACCTCACGACGGAGCTGGGCAATGCAGCGAAACATGGCACAGGTTTCAGCGGCTAATGGGGATAACTCCGGATGTTTTTCAACCAGAGGGCCGGGACGGCGCAAGGCATCAGTAAGTGCCAGCAGCCGCGCTTCCTCGGAAAGTTCCAGATAGTCGGCGAAGCCAGGAACTTCTGCATACAGTTCGGACAATGTGCGGGAATGCACCGTGGATTCCTGGCGGATATCGAGGTTGGCCAGATGAAAACCAAAGGTTTGAACCAGCCAGACAATATCTTGGATATCATTGTCGGCAATATAGTCATCATTGTGCCCACGCAGGGAGTCGCGGACGAGCAGCAAGTCATCCAGAAAGTCTTCGGCAGTGGCATAGGCCGGACCGGCCGATTCGTTCATGACCTGGCCGTTTTCCAGTTGGCGCAGGCGCAGGTCCAGGCGGGTCATCATGTAGCGCAGCTTGCGACGATAAGGTTCACTGGGAAAGCGCTGATCCACCCACTCGGCCAGCTCCGGAAAATCATCGGCGTCGCGTTCCAGTGAGGCCAGCAGGACGGGGGAAATACCGCAAAAACGGCTGGAATGTCCCAGCAGTTGATATAAGCCACTGAGGCGCTGCTGATATTCCTTGAGCACTTCGACGCTCTGGGTGCGCAGCGCCCAGCTGGTAATGGCGGCGGTGACATTGGGGTTGCCGTCGCGATCGCCGCCGATCCAGGAGCCGAAGCGGATAAAGGCGGGGATGTCGATGTCA
>NZ_JABBOU010000069.1 GCF_018853465.1 Acidithiobacillus montserratensis | reverse complement strand
TGGTAATTATTGGTGAGCTCCACCACCATCACCGGGGCACTGATCAAAGCGCCGGTAGTGGCCCCCACCATCCCCGCCATGCCACACATGGCAAAAAGCGGCACACTGCCATGCCAACCCAACAGAGCATCCGCCAGATATCCTGCGCCAGCGCCAATGGCTGCACCGATAAACAGTGAAGGAGAAAATATTCCTCCCGAACCTCCGGTGCCAATGGTCAGACTGGTAGCGACCCCTTTCATCAGCAGCAACAGAATCAAAAAACCAAGCAGATGCAATTGCCCGGTCAATATTTCTGATATAGCAAAATAACTGCCCCCAATCAGATAATAATGGCCGGTAAATACAAATAATCCATAAAGCATCATGCCTACCAGCAACATACCACTCATGTGCCGCAAATAGGGATTGGGAAGATATTGTTTGCTGATTTGCCCGGTCCAGGTCAGCATCTGAATAAACAGAAAGCTCATAATTCCGGTCAGAATACCCAGCACCGCAAATACCGGCAAGGTGAGGCTTCCTGAAATCGCCTTGGTAGGCACATAAGCTAAAAGATGAAAATTACCCAATCCGGTTTCCGTAATCCAGGTGGCAGAAACCGTGGCCACCAGAGTGGACAACACCGTCCACGGCCGCCAATCAGGAACAATTACCTCCATGGCGAAAAACCAGCCGCCCAGGGGAGCATTGAATACCGCCGCAATACCCGCTCCCACTCCACAGCCTACCAGATGAATACGCCGCTTATCCGACATGGGCAACAGGTGACCCATGAAGGCACCGATAGCCGCACCAAACTGCATGGCAGGCCCTTCCCGCCCGGCCGAGCCGCCCGAACCCAGGGTCAGGGCCGTAGCTATCGGTCGCAACAGCGCCACAATGGGCCGCATCCGCCCGCCGTCTGTATGAACGGCATCCATCACCTGACTGACTCCAGCGCCCTCCACCTCTGCAGCCACCCGTTGCACCAGAATGGTCACCAGCAAGGCGCCCAGTACGGGTACCAGAATCATCCAGGGCCCCCAGGCCGCAGGCACCGAGGGCAGATGTTCGTTATAATAGAAGCTCCAGTGACCCTGAAAAAAAAGATTGTGCAGCAAGGCAATCAGATAATGAAAAAGCAGGGCGCCCGCGCCAGTGAAAAGCCCGACAAAAATCCCCAGAATGATGAGCCCGGGCCCCTCTTCGGCAGGTGACAACTCCCGGTGCAAGGCGTGTCGCAGAGCTGCCAAGGACCACTTCATTGGCAAACCTGCAACCACCCGGCGCTATTCATAGCGGGCTCCGCTCCGGACGCAATAGCACCTGGGGCAAAGAGGCATAACTGAGAATATCTTCGACGGTGACTACCGCCACCACATCCTCATGATGTTCCGGGGGATCCTGTTTGCAGAGCAGCGCGGTTTCGCAGGCGCAGGCCCGCAGCCGCGCTACCAGATCGTAGAGCTGACTGTCTTCAGTCACCGCCACCCAGTCGGTACTGGCCAGATCCCGCAAGGGCACCGCACGGATTTCCCGACGCAAAATTTCTGCCACCCGATGCGCCGGAATCACCGCCAACGGCATAGTTCCTTCAATGATGAGCACATGGGGGAGTTCCCGGCGATGCAGGAGAATCTTCTGCAAATCTTCCAGTGTGCGTTCACCACGCAGACGAACCATGGGGGTTTCGATGAGTTGGGCTGCCGGACGCATAAGATAAAGGTTACTGTGCCGGGCTTCAGGAATGAAGTGCCCGCGCCGGATCAGTTTACGGGTATAAATACTCTCCCGGGTCACCAGTCTGCGCACCCCGAAAGCCAGGCCGGACACCACGATCAGGGGGATGATGATGTGATAATCATTGGTCATCTCAAAAATCATGACCGCACCGGTCACTGCGGCCCCCGTAGAAGCGCCCACCATCCCCGCCATGCCCAGGGCAGCACCCACCGCCATACCCATCTGATACCCCGGAATCCAGTGTGTGACCAGGACCGCAAAGGCGCCCCCGAACACCGCGCCGACAAAAAGCGAAGGCGAAAACACCCCCCCGGAACCCCCGGAACCCAGGGTCACTGAAAAGGAAAACACTTTCAGGACCAGCAATAACAGCAGAAAACCAGGGTTCTGCAGCGTGCTTTCCAGCACATTCTGGACAGTGGCATATCCCACGCCTTCCACAAAATAATGACCGGTGAAGCGCTGGATCAGATACATGGTCAAGCCTACGGCGGCCATCCCTATAACAGCGCGTAGGTAAGCATTTTTAAGCCATTTTTCCAGCAGGTCCTCAGTCCAGTACAGGGAGTTGGTAAAAAGCAGACCCACCCCGCCCACCAGCAAGCCAAAAACGATATACGCTGCATAATCTGCAGCTGTTTCGTGAGCGGTACTGGCAATGATACTGGCAGGGATCACAAATGAAGGATGATTCCCCAGAAACAGGCGTGACACAAAAGTGGCTGTTCCGGTGGCAATCATGACCGGCACCAGCGTGCGGGCACTGACTTCTACCAGCATCAGCTCAACGGCAAAGAGGATACCACCCACAGGAGTATTAAAGGTGGCGGCAATCCCGGCACCCGCACCCGCTGCAATCAGACCCAGACGCTGCCACTCAAGGAGACGCAACCATTGGGAAAGACTCGACCCAAAGGCCGCGCCCATCTGTATGATAGGGCCTTCCCGACCTACGGACCCGCCACTGCCGATGGTAATGGAGGAAGCCAGCGCCTTGATGAGCACCACCGCTGGACGAATCACTCCGCGCTTGTAGTAAATGGCATCCATGACTTCCGGAACACCATGCCCCTTGGCTTCAGGAGCAAAAGTGCGCACCATCCAGACCACCATCAAACCGCCGATAATCGGCGCCAGAATAATCCCGGCACCCCAGACACTGGCAGCGGAATGTTGCAGGGCATTGAAGGAAAAAGACCACTGACCGAAGAAAAAAAGGTTATGCATCAAACCGATGAGGCGACGAAAAGCCACCGCTCCCAGTCCGGCAACAATCCCGACAAAAAAAGCCAGCAACAAATGAAATAACGGGTTGCGACGCAGCTTGCCCTGCCAGCCACCGACTTCTCTTTCAATGACATGGGACAAAGCTTCAGATGAATTTGGGTTAGTTTCGGGCATTACAAACTCTTGAAAATGATTTTGGCTTGGCAACGATTTTGGCTTGACGGTACACCATCCTCAGATTTCAAACAAATCGATTTGCTTGAACCACCATCCGGAAACCATAGCCGAACCCGGCTCGTCTGAGCTATTCTGCCCATCAATGCCTAAACACGACGGAGTGTTCGCCAGCCCATGCAACGCTTTTTTTTTCTGGCTACCCTGATCCTGCTGGGCTGGCTGACCATTCGTCTCTCCCCTGTACTGACCCCGTTTTTGCTGGCCGCCATTTTCGCCTATCTGGGCAACCCGCTGGTCAGCTATTTACAGCGCCACCGCATCGGCCGTACCTGGGGCACCACCCTGGTGTTTCTCATTGTTCTGCTGGTAGTTACGGGCACCATCATGGCCCTGCTGCCGGTGATCCGCCATCAATCCCTGCTTTTTGTCGACTATCTGCAAAAATATTCCAGCCTGCTGCAAAGTCGCCTGATTCCCCAGCTTGCCGCAGAAACCGGTATTCAACTGGATAGCGGGACCATTTCCCATTACGCCACCAGCAATGCCCAGAAACTGGCTACCTGGCTCGGACATGGACTGCAAGTGGCGCTGAGCTCCGGATCAGGACTGCTGACCGGTGCATTAAGCATTATTCTGGTGCCGGTGCTCGGGTTTTATCTGTTACGGGACTGGCCGCGATTGCTGGCGCGTATTGATCAATGGATTCCGCAAAAACAAGCGGATCTGGTACGGCGCTTGAGCCGGGATGCCGATACCATGCTCATGGCCTTTTTGCGCGGACAACTGCTGGTCATGTTGGCGCTGGGCTGCAGCTACGCCCTGGGGCTCAGCATTATCGGTCTCAAAACCGCCATTCTCATCGGCCTGATAGCAGGTATCCTGAGTTTTGTCCCCTATCTCGGCGTCATCAGCGGCGTGCTGATGGCGAGTTTGGCCATGTATGTGCAAACGGGTACTCTTCTGTCGGTCCTCTGGGTGTTACTGGTATTTTTCATCGGTCAGATTCTGGAAAGTATGGTCTTTACCCCTTATCTGGTCGGTGACCGTATCGGTCTGCATCCGGTAGCGGTAATTTTTGCGGTCATGGCTGGAGGAGAATTATTCGGTTTTATCGGTCTCCTGCTCGCTCTGCCCGTCACCGCCGTATTGGTGGCCTTATTACGGCATTTTCAGAGCTGGTATTTGCAAAGCCCCTACTATCTGGGCAGGGAGTAAACTTCTTGGACGCAGTCATCATTATCGGCGGAGGACTTTCCGGTCTCGCCAGTGCCTATTTTTTGCAGCAGCAGGGGGTATCCGCACGCGTACTGGAAGCCGGGCCGCGTGTCGGTGGCAACATCCAGAGTCGCGAGGAAGAGGGCTACCTGCGCGATCTCGGACCAAACTCGCTGATGCTCAAAGGTCAGGTCGTCCCGGAACTCATTCAGTCTCTGCAACTGGATGCTGAGCTGGTAGAAGCCAATGCCGTGGCCAAAAGACGCTATATTCTCAACCGCCATCAGCAGCTGGTGCCCCTTGGACCAGGTGTCCTGCTCAGCGGAAAATTACTCTCCCTGCAAGGCCGCCTACGCCTGCTCAGCGAACCCTTCCGGCGCCGGAAGCAGGGTATTGAGGAAGAAAGTATTGCCGATTTTGTGCGGCGACGCCTGGGTCCCGAAGTGCTCACCTGGCTGGTCGATCCTTTTGTATCCGGAGTATTTGCCGGAGATCCGCAAAAACTGGCTTTAGCCGCCTCACTTCCGCGACTGCAGCGCATGGAACTGGAACACGGCGCATTATTCAAAGCCGCCCTTGCAGGCCGGAAAAAACCACCACAAAGCAAAGCGCGTCTGGTTTCTTTCCGCCAAGGTTTGCAGACCCTACCCCTGCGCATGGCAGAGCAGTTGCATGGACCCATTCATTGCCAGACACCCGTTGATCGCCTGGAACAACACGCCGACGGCAGCTGGGAAGCACACAGCGCCCGGCAAAGCTGGCGCAGCACCAAAATCATTCTGGCCCTCCCCGCCCCCAAAGCCGCTGATTTGCTGAAAACCCTGCACCCGGACCTTGCCAAAGAACTGGCAGCCATCCCCTATCCTGCCGTCAGTACCCTATCCCTGGGCTTTCCGCGCAGCAGGGTAAAACATGTCCTGGATGGTTTCGGTCTGCTGATTCCCCGCATTCTGGGCCTGCAAACCCTGGGCGTCCTGTTTTCCTCCACCCTCTTCCCGAATCGCGCCCCGGCGGATCAGGTGCTGCTGACAGTTTTCATCGGTGGCAGCCAAAATCCCCTGGCCGGGCGCAGCGATGACGATCTGCTGCAGACGGTGCTGCAGGAAATACGGCCTATTTTAGGTATAGAGGGTGAACCCAGCTTCAGCCGCTGCCAAAACTGGCCGGCAGCCATTCCCCAATACGAGCTGGGCCACCTGGCCCGTCTGGAACGCATCGCCCGGATGAACGAGCAGCTTCCCGGTTTGTACTTCCGCGCCAACTGGCGGGATGGTGTCGCCCTGGGCGACTGTATGGAAGCCGCCCGGCAACTCAGCCAGCAGATTGTTCATCAGGTCTGAGTATGAGCCCCAACTCTGAAGCAAGAGGCAATACATCCCTTGGTCATAAAATTGTCAGAAAAATCAAAACCAACCTATCTTAAGCACGACACCATTCAAAAAAACCTGCCATACCGGCCATTGCGTCTGCCGCACCCTGGTGATAACGTTTAGTTATTACCTTAGAGGTGGCGTCATGCGCAAAGTCTTTCATACCAGCCAGTTCATGGCAGGCAATTCACCTGCCGTCCGCATCCCTGTGAGTATGGCCTTCCCGAAACAGACCAGGTTAGTCGTAATACGGGAAGGAAACAGGATCATCGTAGAACCTGAAGAAGATTCACTTGAATCACTTCCGGCACTGTTCGCTGCACTGCGCCCGCAGCACACCGGCGAGCGCCCGGAGTTTGTCGAGACGGAAAGATCTTGGTGATTCTGCGCTACTTGCTGGACACCAATATTTGTATCTACCTCATGAAGGAACAACCCGCATCCGTTATACAACGGTTCGCGGCCTGCAGGCCCGGTGAAATAGGGATCAGCTCGATCACCTGGGCGGAATTGTGCTGTGGCATGGACGTACATAACAGCCGGCTCGAAATGTCCACACTCTTAAGCCTGCTGATCATTAAGGATTTTGACGTGGATGCAGCGGATATTTTCGGTGCACTCTCCCGGCAGTTTCCAGACAGAAAAAGCAGCTTTGACCGCATGATTGCCGCACATGCTGTATCGCTAGGCGTTACCCTGGTGACAAACAACACGACGGACTTCGATCTCTATACCGGGGCAGGGCTGGTCGTCGAGAATTGGGTAACATAATAATGGAGCGGAGTTTTCACCACGACTTACGGTTTTCCAGCCTTCCCCAATTTGGTCAATAGCGCATCCATATCCGTTTCCTTAGCCGGACTGCCCGGCTTTTGGTGCTCCAGGTTCTGCCCATATTTTACCGGACTCAACGCACCCCTACCGGTATTGGGAGATAATTTATCCGTAGCGCCAGTGTGGCGGTGCTGATATTTGGTCCAGGCCAGTTCTGCTTTCGGATCCAGATTACGGCGATAGCCCCTGACCTCGCCGACAATTTCCACCGGAGTCCCGACTTGCACCAGTGCGGCGACCTGCTGGGCATTCCAGTTGGACAGGGCCACACAACCTGCTGTCCAGCGCCCGGGAAACACCTTACTGTCGGGATCATCGGAAAATTGCGGACCCATGCCATGAATCCCGATTTCACCACCCAGTGGGGTATTCTGGGGGGGGGTCTGGCCGGCGTCGATGGCGTCCACAATGGCTTTATACTGACGATGGGTAATAATCCCTTCTTTCAGGCCCCATTCCGCATTGTCTTTGTTGGGGTAAGTCAGCCCCATGAAAGGGCCATACTGGGTGCCGTATAAAATCCAGCCGATATGGTAATGCCCTACCGGCGTCACATCATCCCCACGAATGCGGCGAGGAGCCGAACCATTAAAGCCGATGGCCACAGGATAAGTTGCCAGCAGGATATCGCCCCGATAAATCCGGAGCAGATGAGAGGTCGTCGAAACCACAATCCTGACGGGTTGTGCCAGGGTTGCAGCAGAAATAGGGGGCGATACGACCGGAGCAACCGGAGCCACGACTGGTGGGTGGATTTGCGCCGCATAGTAGGCCACAGAATGGACGGGTGGCGCGGAAATCTGCGGAGCACATCCCGCCAGACTCCAGAGTGCGAAAACAACCAGCAGCAACCACCCTTTTCTCACAGCACCCATATACGGCTTCCTTGGTTTTTCGTTTTCAGATTTTCATAATATACCCGAGAATCCGGCCAGAAGGCCATGATCGTCAGACAGATTTTTCTAACCAACCTGACTGTAATCCAGCCGCTGCCCGACCCAGCGCTGGATCAGGGCCTGCACCGCTTCGGGATCATGGCGCTCCAACTGTTCGGCCAGGGTCGGCAACTCAGCCAAAAGGGCCTCGTCGCGCAGCATATCGGCCACCCGCATCTGCAACAACCCGGTCTGCCGGGTACCCAGATATTCCCCCGGCCCGCGCAACTCCAGATCCTTGCGGGCAATGACAAAACCATCCCGACTGTCGCGCAACACCTGCAAGCGCGCCCGGGCCTTGACTCCCAAAGGCGGATGATACATTAAAATACAACTGCTTTGCCGCTCCCCACGCCCTACCCTGCCGCGCAACTGGTGCAACTGGGCCAGCCCCATGCGTTCGGCGTGTTCAATGACCATCAGACTGGCATTGGGAACATCCACCCCCACTTCAATCACCGTAGTGGCCACCAGAATCCGGGTTTTGCCTGTTTGAAAATCCGCCATCACCTGCGCTTTTTCTGCGGCGTGCAGACGGCCATGAATCAAACCCATGGGAATTTCCGGCAAGGCTGTCTGCAAGTCGGCATAGCTGGTTTCGGCGGCCTGCAATGCCAATATTTCCGACTCTTCAATGAGGGGACAGACCCAGTATATCTGCTCGCCATCGGCCAGGCGGTGGCGCATCCGGGCCATCAATTCTCCGCGCCGGGAATCGGCCATCACCAGGGTTTCGACCGGGCTACGGCCGGGTGGCAGAGCATCAATCACCGACACATCCAGGTCCGCATGGACCGTCATCGCCAAAGTACGCGGGATGGGCGTCGCCGTCATCACCAGCAGATGCGGAATCTGTCCTTTTTCCAGCAACTGGCGGCGCTGATCCACGCCAAAGCGATGCTGTTCATCAATAATCACCAGACCCAGACGGGCAAACTGCACATCTTCCTGAAACAACGCCTGGGTGCCGACAATAATCTGCGTCCGCTGCTCCCGGACAGCTTCCAGCAGCAAACGTCGGGCTTTCTGGCCCAACCCCCCCACCAGATAACCCACTTCGATACCCAGGGGAGCCAGCCAGGTCGCAAAACGGTTGGAAAGCTGTTCCGCGAGAATTTCCGTCGGCGCCATGAGAGCTACCTGAAACTGCTGTTCCACGGCAGTCAATGCGGCAGCTGCTGCCACCAGAGTTTTGCCCGACCCTACATCGCCTTGCAGCAAGCGGCGCATGGGCCGGACCTGGGCCAGATTGTCGTTGATTTCGGCAATCACCCGTTCCTGAGCGGCAGTGGGCTTAAAAGGCAACTGCTGCAGAAAACGCCGCCATAAAGTCCCGTTTCCGGCAATGACCGGTGCTCCAGCGGCATCACTTCCCACCCGACTGGCACGAATGGCCAGATGATTGGCGAGCAGTTCTTCCAGCGCCAGACGCTGCCAGGCAGGATGAGCAGGGGTGGGTACCTCTTCGGCACTTTCATGCAACAGCCGTAAACCCTCGCCCAGCCCCGGCCAGGCCGGACCGAGATATTTCGCGAGATAGTCGGGGAGCTGATCAACCAGGGTCAGGGCCTGGGCGACCCAGCGCCGCCACTGTGCTTGGGTGATACCCTGGGTACTGGGATAATAAGGGGTCAGATGAGTCGGTGCCTGAAACTGCGGCTGGTCTGCCATCTGCCATTCGGGATGCACCATTTCCAGGCCCTGGTAACCGGCGCGTATTTCCCCAAAACACCATAAGCGTCGCCCGGGCTGCCATTGGGCACGCATGGGGGCCAGCATATGAAAAAGGCGGATATGAAGCTGTCCCGTGCCATCACTGAGGGTCACCAGCCACTGCTCGCGGCGGCCGCGCAAATGTTCGACCTGAGTGATTTCGCCCAGCACCGCCCCCTCCTGCTCAGGCAGCAAGGACCCCATGGGCAGAAGATGACGGCGGTCCTGATAACGACTGGGCAGGTGGAAAAGCACATCCTGCACCCGCCAGATATCCATGCGTTGCAGACGCTGCACCAGTGCCGGACCCACCCCGCGCAGGGCTGAAACAGAACTTTGCAGATAGAAGGGGGTGGGAGCAGCCACCTGTTCAGTCGCTATGGGGCAGAGCCTCGCGCCGGGCCCAGGCGTTGAGGATTTCGTCCATATCCACCCCGTGCATGCGCGCCACCCCCGCCAGGGTTTCCCGATCAGCAATGAAGCATTCACCACAATGAATGCCGCGCTCTTCCAACAGGGTCACCAGCACCGGGTGTTCCTGCAGCAGCACGCGCATGGGCTGGGCCAGCAACTCTGCGCGGTCCATCTCAGTCAGGCTTGCCCAGGGCGACAATACCATCGATTTCCACCTGGGCACCCCGTGGGAGTGCTGCCACCTGAACTACCGCCCGGGCCGGATAGGGCTGGGAAAATTCCGCCTCCAGCGCCTGGTTGACCTCGGTAAAGTGACTGAGATCGGTCAAAAAAACCTGCAATTTGATGGCCTGCTGCAACTCCGTACCGGCAGCGACACATACCGCCTGGAGATTATCCAGGACCCGCCGGATCTGCAGGGAAAAATCCCCTTCCACCATCTGCCCGGTATGGGGATCCAGTGGAATCTGTCCCGAGAGGTAAAGCAAGCCATTATGGGTCATGGCCTGACTGTAGGCGCCGATGGCCTGGGGTGCTGCATCACTGTGTACGGGTACTGGCATAAATTCTCCCTGGGTTAGCTTTTGACCCGCTGCACCCGGGATACCATGGGCAAACTCCGCAAACTGCGCATGATTTTGGCCAGGTGATCCCGGTCATGGGCCAATATGGTAAAGGTGATTCCGGTATAGAGTCCATCCTGAGGCTCGATATCCACATGATCGATGTTGGAATCCTCATCGGAAATCAGGGTCGCAATCCGCGCCAGCACCCCCCGGGCACTTTCAGCCACGACCCGGATGGTCACCGGAAAGTCACCGTGGGCCTCGGGGTCCCACTGCACATCGACCCAGCGATCGCGCCGCTTGCGCCATTCACGGATGTTGTGACAGTCGTGCGTATGCACCACCACCCCTTTGCCGGTGCTGATGAAGCCCAGAATAGGATCGCCCGGGATGGGGCGGCAGCAGCGCGCCAGGGTAACGGGCATGCCTTCCGTACCGCGAATAAGCAGCGGCTTTTTCTCTACTGCCTCGCGATTCAGACGGCTGGGGAGCAGCTGGCTCACCGCCTGTCCCAATCGCCGCGCAGTTTGCGCCAGACGCCCCCGGTCATCTTCTTCCGGCAACAATTTATGAGCCACTACCAGCGGAAACACCTCGCCCATACCGATGGCTGCCAGCAACTGACCTTCATCCTGGACGTTGAAAGTAGCCAACACCCGCTGTAAATCAGCAGGCTGTGTCTGCTGATAATTTCCTCCCAGGCTCTGCAATGCCTTGTCCAGGAGATTGCGACCCAGAGTTTCGGCATCGCCGCGCTGAATGGTTTTAAGATAGGCGCGGACGCTGCTCCGTGCCTTGGCGGTGACCACCACATCCAGCCAGCCGGGCTGGGGATGGGCAGAGGCCGCCGTGACAATATCCACCTTGTCACCATTACTCAGCAGGCTGCGCAGGGGAACATACATGTCATTCACCCGCGCCGCGACGGCCTGATTGCCAATATCGGTATGCACGGCATAGGCAAAATCCACCGCCGTGGCCCCGCGCGGCAGACTGAGAATTTTTCCTTTGGGGGTAAAAACATACACCTCATCCGGAAAAAGATCGAGCTTGACGCTTTCGAGAAACTCCTGAGAGTCCCCGCCCTGGGTTTGCAGCTCCAACAGCCGTTGCAACCACGCCCGGGCCTGGGATTCAGCGTGGGCATGGTTCATGCCGGTTTTGTACAGCCAGTGGGCAGCCACCCCGGCCTCCGCCACCCGGTGCATGTCTTCAGTACGAATCTGCACTTCGACGGGATGCCCGAAAGGACCCAGTAGTACCGTGTGCAGGGATTGGTAACCGTTGGATTTGGGAATGGCGATATAGTCCTTGAAACGCCCGGGAATGGGGCGATACAGACTGTGAATGATCCCCAATACCCGATAGCAGGTATCTACATCGGCCACAATCACCCGGAACGCATGCAGATCGAGAATAGCACTGAATGCCATGCCTTTTTTCTGCATCTTGGTATAAATACTGTAGACATGCTTTTCCCGACCGCTGACCTGGGCTTCAAAGCCTTCCTGATGCAAACGGTCCAGCAGGGCCTGTTCGATTTTCTGGACCGCTTCCTTGCGATTGCCTCGCGCCGCCTTGATTGCCTCGTTGAGGGCATGCCAGCGCTTGGGATACAGATGCGAAAAAGCCAGCTCTTCCAGCTCGATGCGAATCGCGTGGATTCCCAGGCGCTGGGCAATGGGCGCATAAATATCGAGGGTTTCCCGGGAAATCCGCCGCCGCTTTTCCTGGGTCATGACTCCCATGGTGCGCATGTTATGGAGGCGATCGGCCAGCTTGATGAGCACGACCCGGATGTCCCGGGACATGGCCAGAAACATCTTGCGGAAATTTTCCGCCTGGGCTTCTTCCCGGGTTTCAAAACGGACCTGGCCCAGCTTGCTGACGCCATCGACCATTTCCGCCACTTCCGGGCCAAAGCGTTCTGCCAGGCTTTCCTTGCTGATTTCGCAGTCTTCTATGACGTCATGCAGCAAAGCGGCCTGGATAGTAAAAATATCCAGTTGCAACTCTGCCAGAATGCAGGCCACCGCCACGGGATGATGAATATAGGGCTCACCACTGCGCCGGGTCTGCTCCCCATGGGCCGCCAAGGCCAGCTCGTAGGCTTCCCTGACCCGGGCTACCTCCTCCGGCGCCATGTACTGCTGCAACAGCGCGCGCAGGGGCGCACAGGGATCATCCAAAGCAGGCTTTACCGGCGGCAGGCGCAACACTTCTCCTACCCCGGCCGCCAGCGGCAGTGCCGGGACGGAAACCGCATCCACAGCTTCAGGCGCTGGCGGCATCCTCGGCTCCAGCCAGATCACGACCTGCCGCACCCGGAAAATTGGGCAGCGGAGGTGGCATCTGCTCGTCCAGAATGGAGCGGGTGACCAAACCTGCCGCCACTTCCCGCAGGGCCACCACGGTGTTCTTGTCGCGTCCCGGCTCCAAACCCGGTACCGCCCCCGACGCCAACTGCCGGGCACGCCGTGCGGCAACCAGAGTCAGTTCAAAACGATTGGCGACATTTTCCAGACAATCTTCAACAGTTACTCTTGCCATTGATATTTACCTTGTTTCTCAGTTAATCCTGCGTTAATCACTCATACCCAATAGGTCCTTCAGACGCCGGTGCTGGGCGTGTTGCTGGCTACCCAGGCGCAGATGTTCAGCATGGACAATACTGCGCAAATCCGCCAGCGCCGTGTCAAACTGGTCATTCACCACCAGATAATCAAATTCGTCATAGTGCAGCAATTCCTCACGCGCTGCGGCCACCCGCCTGGCAATCACCTCTTCCGAATCCTGAGCGCGGCCGCGCAAGCGGGTTTCCAGAGCCGCCAGCGAGGGCGGCAGTATGAAAATGCTGACTGCCTGCCCCGGCAAACGTTCACGTACCTGACGTGCGCCCTGCCAGTCTATTTCCAGCAATACATCCACACCCGCAAACAACTGGCTTTTGACCCAGGGTTCACTGGTCCCGTAACCATTACCGTGAACCCGGGCATATTCCAGAAACTCCCCGCGCTCAGCCATTTCGGTAAACTGCCCCATCTCGACAAAGTGGTAATCCGTACCATCCACTTCACCGGGCCGCGCGGGCCGGGTGGTATAGGAAACAGAGGTCCGAAACCGTGCAGTTGCTGCTACCAACGCCCGCGACAAGCTGGTTTTACCTGCTCCGCTGGGTGCCGAAATAATCCACAGAATACCGCGTTCCGGTCCACCCGTCATGATTTTTTACTCCACATTCTGCACCTGCTCCCGCATTTGTTCGATCAGTACTTTGAGTTCCACCGAAGCAAAAGTAACCTGACTGTCAGCGGCCTTGGAAGCCAGGGTATTGGCTTCCCGATTCAGTTCCTGCATCAGAAAATCCAGGCGGCGCCCCACGGCCTCGCGCCGCGCCAGTATCCGCCGCAACTCCGCCAGATGGGTATCGAGACGATCCAGCTCTTCTGCCGTATCCTGGCGCTGCAAATAAAACAAAATCTCCTGTTCCCAGCGCTGCGGGTCCACCTGCAGGGCGAGATCCCCGAGCCGGGCCTGCAAACGCTGGCGCAAGGCCGCTTCCATTTCCGGCAAATGCGCGCGCAAGGCCCGGGTCTGTTCGGCAACTGCCTCCACCCGACTCAAGAGAATCTGGGCCAGGGCCGCACCTTCCCGCTCCCGGGATATCTGCAATTCAGCAAGCGTGCTGTCCAGCAAGGCCAGCATTTCTTCTTCGAGGATGGCGCTGTCGGTTCCGGCACTTTGCACCAGCCCCGGCCAGCGCAACGCCTCCAGGGGATTAAAGGTCGCATCGTGCAGATTCCAGCTCTGCAACAATTCGCTGTATACCGTTTGCAATTGTCCGGCTAGATCGCGGTTGAGGCGCAATCCGCCACCCTCGACTTCCTGAAAACGCAGCCAGACATCCACTCTACCGCGCAGCAGGGATTTCTGCAGACGCGCCCGGATGGCACTCTCATGTACCGAAAAGCCTTCGGGCAAACGCAAGTTGATATCCAGATAGCGATGGTTGACCGTCCGCAGCTCCCAAACCAGGGTTCCCCAGTCGCCGTGCCTTTCACTGCGGGCAAACCCCGTCATGCTTCGAATCATCAGGACTACTCCAACACCACAGAACACCAGAATGAACACTTAAACTAGCATAAGCTGGCAATATCAGCCATCCGTAGCGCCTTGTCGCAAATACATAATATAATAACATATGAACATATCTATTGACGATCTTGCCGCTCTGGACTATACCTTAAGTGTTGCACCCGAAAGCGCACCGAAGTCCATCAAGATGCGTATGATTTCACTATATATTCACAACGGGAGAGTGCCACATGGTTGCCATGCAGGAATTGCTGTTTGAATGGGATGAATGGAAAGATCGGGCTGTTCGCCTGGGCGTTGCTGAAGATCTTGCTGAACTCGGCAAAAACCTGATGCGGGATGCGTACATGCAGCGCTGGCCGGACATGGTTTTGACGGATTGCGGCTGGGATGATGATGGTTTTGCCATGCTGGCCATGGCGCGGGAAAAACCTGCCGAAACCCGGCGGCACTGGGAGCGGCTTTACGCCCAGTATCACCGGCGCCCGAGCTGCCCTCTGGAGTCGTCCCAAGCTGCGTCAAGACGCAATGCCCTAGCCCCACTCCGCTATTCGGCACATCAACCCGACAATGCTCAGCCACGCTCCTCAGCGAGACAACCAGAGTAACTGGCCGACAATCACGGGCAGGGAAATGGCGCCCACATAGCGGCCCACAATCTGTCCCTGACCGTTCACGAGCAAGGAAGTCGGCGTCAGCGTGACGCCACCAAGGATCTGCGCAGCCGCACCTTCCCGGTCAGCATACAGAGGATACGCCATACCAAAGCGGGAACGGGCTGCCGCAATGGCTTGGGGCGTGTTTCCGGCAACGGCCACACCCAGCACCGTAAATCGTGGGCCGCCAAACCATTGTTGCAGCCAGTTCAGTGCGGGAATTTCGGCAATGCAGGGTGGACAGTCCGGGGCCCAGAAATTGATCAGGGTCACCTGATCTTCCTTGGAATGATAGTGTATCCACTGGCCATCCAGTTTTTGCAAGCTCAGTACCGGCAAGGTCGCTGGCGTTGTGCCGGGGTTTTCTCCGCGCCACTGGGTCCAGGCATAGACCCCGACGAGCACGAGGACAACAAGCCCCAGATCCAGCACCCAGCGGCGCAGACGATGCTTTCCCAATAGGATCTACCTCTTCTCAATGCACACAAAACAGACTGGAGCGATGCGCCGAATCCCGCTATAATCATTCGACTATATTCGAACCCTGGCCCATGATTCAACTTCGTACTTACGTCTATATCGACTCCCTCCAGCCGCAACTCGCCGCATATATGGCTTCGGTATCCCAAGGCTTTTTGCCGGTCCCCGGCGATGCAGCCCTGTGGATTGAAGTATCTCCGGCCATGGCCATTCACCGCCTCACCGACATTGCCCTGAAAGCCACCCGTGTGCACCTTTCCCAGCAAGTCATCGAACGTGAATTCGGCGCCATGGTCGTCCACCATCGTGATCAGAGCGATGTGCGCGAAGCTGGCCGGGTGGTCTTGCAGCGCATGGGAGCCAATCAGCAGGATCGTACCGCCTGCAAAATCACTTGGAAGGAAATCATTCGTGGCATGATGCCGGATCATACGGTCCTCATAAACCGCCAAGGTCGGCGAGGCTCCATGATTCTCCCGGAGCAAAGCATGTTCATCCTTGAAACGGAGCCGGCGGGTTACGTCATTTATGCCGCCAATCAGGCTGAAAAAGCCGCCAATATCACCCTGGTTGATGTCCGTGCGGTGGGTGCCTATGGACGACTGACCATCGCTGGCAAGGAAGCCGATGTGGACGAAGCCGCTGCGGCTGCTATTCATGCGGTGGAAAACCCTTCCTGGACGTGATGCCCATGGATCGCCACACCCTGCAAACCCGTTTATGCCAGTACCGCAGTCACTACATCGAAGAACAGGCTTATGCCCGCCGGGGCTGTCGCCTTTTACAGGATGATCCGGATTGTTTTTTTCGGGAAGGAACGGGTCTACATGTGACCGCCTCCACCTGGATTCTCAATCCCACCCGCAGCGCCACGCTGCTGATGCTGCACCGCAAGCTGGAACAGTGGTTTCAGCCCGGCGGCCACGCCGATGGCAATGAAAATGTGGTCGCAGTGGCTCTGAAAGAGTGCAGCGAGGAAACTGGAATTACCGAGGCAGACATTCATCTGCTGGATCCGGCCATATTCGACATTGATATTCACCGAACCCCGCAACGAGGCAGGGAGCCCGCCCACCAGCATCTGGATATTCGCTTTCTGGTGGAAATTGACGATCGACTTCCCCTGGCAGGAAACAGCGAATCCCATGCCCTGCGCTGGATACCTTTACACGAAGTGCATGCCTATAACAAAGGGCTTTCCATCCATCGCATGCTGATCAAAAGCCAGGAATGGCTTCGTCAGCAAAGAATCCAGGGCTTGACCTAGCCTCAACCGCAGATATTACCAGCAGAAAGCAGCCACAGCCGGTGCTGCTCTCAGTATAGGTAACGCGCTAGACGGGATAATGGTTCAGAAAAACGTGCTGACTGCCGCGTCCAGCGCGTCACGCATATCCGGATCATCGGTGATGGGCCGTACCAGCGCCATGCTGCAGGCGGCAATGGGCGCCACTCCTTTCTGAATCAACGCACCGGCATAAATCAGCATACGCGTGGACAAGCCCTCATCCAGACCATGCCCCTTGAGGTTGCGTGAGCGTTCCGCAATGGACACCAGCTTTTCCGCCATACCTTCGGATACCCCCGACTCATGGGCGACGATCACCACTTCAATATCGCGCTCGGGATAGGAAAAATCCAAAGCCCCGAAACGCTGCTTGGTGGACTGTTTCAGATCTTTCATGGAGGACTGATAACCGGGATTGAAGGAAATCACCAACTGAAAATCGGGGTGAGCATGAATCAGTTCGCCCTTTTTATCGAGAGGCAAGGTACGACGATGGTCGGTCAGGGGATGGATGACCACCGTCGTATCCTGTCGAGCCTCGACAATTTCATCCAGATAACAGATGGCACCTATCCGTGCCGCCGTGGTCAGAGGACCATCCTGCCATTTGGTGCCGTCCTTATCCAGCAGAAAGCGACCCACCAGATCCGAAGCCGTCATATCTTCATTACAGGCCACACTGATGAGAGGACGCTGCAAGCGCCAGGCCATGTATTCAATAAACCGGGACTTCCCACAACCCGTTGGTCCCTTGACCATCATCGGCAAACGCGCCGCATATGCTGCCTCGTATAAGGAAATCTCATCATGCACTTCCTTGTAATAAGGTTCTTTCTCGATCAGGTACTGTTCTTTTGAATCACTATTCACCGTAACACCTCTTGCAATCAATTCTTGAATTTGACCAGACGGCTGACCTGGATATCCGTCACAAACACAACGCCGGTATGCTTCTCAAAAAATGGCGCAAAGCCTTCCAGAATGGGCGATACCAACTCTTCGGGAACCGCCACGATAATCATGATCAGGACATCATCTTCATTGAACATGACATGACCTTCATAAATCCCGTGACTGCCTTTTCCGGATAAATTACCGACGATGGTATATCCCTTCACTCCGGCCCTGTCGAGCAGGTCCGTAGCAAAATCCTTGTGGGCACCTTCCATGATGACTTCGAGTTTTTTCAAAGGACTCAGATTCAGTGTTTTCATGCGATTTCCTCCAGAATGGTCTGACTGTCAGGGGTGGCACACCGTTCTTGCAGGTGGAAGGCGCCATCTTCCAGGACGTAGGCCCGATATTCATTTTCGGGATCCAACAAAATAACCCGAACCCAGCCGCCTCCCAACAGCGCCTTGATTTTCACCAGATTGCCGACAGAACGCTGGGCAAAGGCCACCGGCGCCTCCACCAATACAATCAAGCGTACCGGCTCATGATAGGGCTTGCCATCCTTGAGCACCGTCTGGGTAGGCAAGCCTGTGCGCAAATCGCTCTGGTTACCGGTCATCACCGCAAAACGCCCGGCAACATTGTGATAGACCTTGCTGCCGCTACCATAATGCTGGGTATCCACCACGGAAAAATAATGTTCCAGGTTGATCCATTCGCCCACCACCATGGGACTGGCCAGAATGGTTTCCAGCAAACGTCCTTTGGGATCCAGGCGGTAATCGTAAGAATGGAGAAAAGCGCGGCTTTCCAGATCCAGGCCTGCAGTCAGTTCACGCCGGCCAACAATCGCGTAGACATTGCGGGTCAAACCCCATTCCGGGCGCACCTGGGACCAGTCATGGGTCTGACGCAGAGCCATGGCTGCAGCCGCGTAGGGATCCTGGGCCAGCTTCTCAGACCCGCCCAATGATGGCATACGTTCTGCCGCAGAACGTCGGGTGGCGGCAGACAAACCATTACGCAGACGCTCCAGATAAAGCAAATGCCGGGCAGGCAACAAATCCAGATCAAACAGCTCTACCGCATCGGAAGTCGTATTGTGCACCGCAGGCAGGAACCAGGTATCATCCGGAATAACAATACCTTTGTCCCGCAAGCGACGGCGCACCTCGGGCTTGTTGGCCATGGCGGCGAATACCCGGGCATTGGGAAGCCCCTTGCCACCCCCGCAAGCTCCGCAATCCAGGGCGGACTCATAGGGATTGTTTTCGGTTTCGCTTTCATGCCCCACCAACAGCACAAAGCGTGAAAAATTACGGTTCATGCCGATCAACAGCAGGGCCTGGGAAATGTAGCGGACCTGCTCATCCAGACTGAAACCGATGCGCCCCAGTCTTTCCATCTGCAGACTGGATTCATGCCTTTCAACCCGGTAAGTATCCCGCAATTTCTGGATGAATTCCGCTTCCTGCTGAGCAGAAAATTGCATCCGCTGGGCCAGGGCACTGGGTCCGGAAACATGCTCCAGGGCGATTTCCCGCAGCTCCTTGACATCATCATCCGTCACTTGATCCCGGGGTACATTCCATTCCTTGATCAACGCACGGACAATCATGGCCCGTTGCACCGCCCGTAAAATGGAATCCGCCTGATCCGGGCTCAGTTTGTCCAGGAGCAGTCGTGTCACCGGCTTTTCCGCATGCAGCTTGTTGTGGAGATGGTGATAAGTCAGCGGCGCAACGGTCTTGCCGATCAAGCCCAGACTGAAGATGAGGCCCACCGCTTCCACTGCCACAAAGGGTGACAGCACTGAACTTTTCAGTTCGTGGAGTACATGTTCCAGTGCGCCATACAGAGGCTCTTCTTCCAGTTCCAGTTCGGCGGGAATTTCCACGACCAGATTCTTAGGGGTCTGGATGGCCGGACAGAGATGGACTTCTGTACCCCGCCCATATTCCAGAAAACTGATAGGCACGCCAAAAAATCCGCCAATACCAAAGGTCTGATAATCACCGATGGCCTCCAGATGCCGACGCATGGGCTCTGAACGCACATCAATGCACATCAGCGCCTGGGCAAAGGGACGTTTCTCCACCGCTTCCTGCTGGTGGGGAATATTGATGCGGTTCACCAATGACTTGATGTAATGGGACTCCATGGATCGCAGCCAGCAGAAGCCCTCGCCCTTTTCCCAGGCGCGCAGGATATTCAGAAACTGATCGAGCTGCTCCGGAGACATCCCCAACAATTGTGCTTCTGCTTCTGCACCCATGGCCTTGGCCAGTCGCAGCAGATTACGGGCCTGCCGTTCGCCCTCCCAACGGGTTTTGGCAGCAATGTACTGCTCCGCAACCCGGTCAAAGCCAGGCCGTTTGCGCCGCGCCAGCATGTCCTCTACCTGTTGTGCCCAGGCCGGCAAAATCGCGCCGGTGTACAATTCCAGGCGTAAATACGCCGACAGCGGGTCGGCATGGACGAAATTCTGGATTTCCTCGGCATTGGCCGGGCAACCCTGATGGCGGACGGCTTCCTGCAGTAATGCCATGCCCAGAACCATGCGCACAGCCAGAAAATCCGTCAAATCCGCCGGATACTGCTCAGCCCAGTAATAATGTCTGGCCGTACTGCGATAGCGGATAAAACCTGCCCAACCATGCAAACGGGTCAATTGACGGGTAATATATTTTTGCCAGGAAGCTTCCGGCACCTGCAGTTCACGAAGAATATGGGCGACCACACCTTCGGGGGTCTGTTCCGATTCGAGCAGTTGCCGCAAGTGCAACCCACGCAAAAAGAAGCGCACATTATGCTGGGCCACTTCTTTCCATGCCGTAAAAAAACCTTGCTTACGACCCGGTGACTGCCAGGCGGACTGACCTTCATCAAAAAAGTCCAGACAACTTTTCACCAGCAAATCGTCCAGGGTACTGCCAATATCCGTCCCGAAAAGACGATCCACGTTGGCATAAACAGGGCCATCCAGGGCAATTTTATGGGCAAGAATCTCTTGCAGTCGCTCTTTTTGGTTTGCTGTATCCGGATCTAACCCTTGTCCATGAAGTGCGGCATGGAGGACAGCGCCATTCAGCCAATCAGTCTTGGGCACCAACTGCTCGCTCTTGCAGAGTGTCAAGAGGGACCAGAGCCAATGCTCCATGGGTACTTCCGGCGGCAATGCACCGCCCTGTTTTACCAGAAAAGCCTGTAAATACTTGCGCAGGGCGGCTTCATCCACCTTTCCGGCCTGCCAGTATTCCTGATATTCACTGCGGGACAAATAACCCCGGCCATGAAAGAGCTTGCCGGCTTCTTCCACAGCGTCTTCAAAGGGCAGATGTTCCAGACCAAACAAAGGATTATGGTGGATGAAAGTGCGCATAGGCCAGAACCTTGGAATCGGCTCACTGGCCACATAAATCATGGTCCGTACTTTCAGACGATCACCCAGAGTCAGTTGATAATCCATATACCCCCCCAGAATAATCCCACCAAGGCAAATATTCCCAAAGCCAGGCCACCCAACCAGGTGCCACCCACACTTAAATCATGCAACGATTCGCCGTGATAGATGCCAAACAGCAGATCCTGCAAAAACCGTCCTACGGTCCAGCCCCAGAGTAGCAGCACCAGCAGCAACAAGGGCATCCAGATGAGCGGCAAGCTCTCCATGGCTTCCAGCAAGGCAAAAAAGTTGGGGAAAACGGGTGTGGCCGTGGCCGCCAGAGCGGTCAGGGACATCAGTACCGACAGACGGGGTAATACCCGGGCAAAGCCACCGGTCAATCCCAGATAGGAGCCTCCGGTCTTGCGCGTCAAAATGCCTGCCCAGACCAACATCAAAGCGGCAGGAATAGACCAGGCCAGAGCAAAAAGCTGCACGCCCCAATGCCCCGGTAACAGGCCGATCAGCAGCCAGGTCAGGGACAAGCCTGAAGTGCCCATAAACCGTGCCCAGATCTGTACATCCCGGGTGCCTGCGGCGCGATAGGCATACAAAATCGCCGTGAATAATGCCAGGGCCCGCAAAGCCTGGGGCATTTCCTGCCCGAGAATCAGCCAGGCTCCGGATTTCAGCAGTAGCAAAAGTCCCAACTGAGGTAAAACAATAACAGCCAGGGCGCGAGCCCAAGCTCCCGGCGCACTCACCAGCAAGCGATTAAAAATCCAGCTGAAAGGAAACCAGGGAAGTAGTGCTCCAGCAATTATCCAAATGATGATATGCATGTCAGCACCACCGTAACAGCACATTGATACGGCGTGCCCCCTGCACCAGAATCTGGGTCATGCGCGCATACAGATCATTCACGTACAACTCTCTGGATAACAAAGCATAAAGGGCCAAGTAAACGCCGCGCCAGCGTCCCTGATCGGCCCGATCCCACCAGCCACTGGAATCCGCAAAAAAGGTGAGTGCCCATGCCCCGACAAAAAATAGCGCTAGAAGGATGACCAGTATATCGAAGTACAGGCTGTTGATGCTGGCCGCATTATAGAGCTGGTAGGCTTCTCCGTGAGGATAGAGAAAATGACCAAAGTAGTGACTGATCAAGGTATAACCAATCACGACCAGAACAAATGACCCCAAAATACCGCCCATCAAGCGCCAGGGATTGGTATGGGTCATTTTGTGGGTGGCAAACAAGGCCTGGGCGCCGGTCACCCAGCCGAAAAACAACAGGATAATCACTCCCTGCTCATGCAAAAGTCTTGTGGAAACGAAAAGATGAGATAAGCTGAGCACCACTACCGGAACAATAATGGTCAATGCCGCAGCGGCCAGCCAGGGCAGGCGCGAGGGCTTGGCCGGACGCCGTTCCACAATGGAGGTATAGACCGGGTCCGAAGGCACCCCGTCGTGCTCCCGGGCTTCACCAATAATATTGCCCGCCCCCAAAAACAGGGAAGCTTTGAAGAATCCGTGGGCAATCAAGTGAAAAACCGCCAAGGCAAAAGCCCCCACACCACATTCCATGACCATGAAACCCATCTGTCCCATGGTTGAATAGCCCAGAGAGCGCTTCACATCATTTTGTATCAGCATCATCGCCGAACCCACCACGGCAGTAATCAGCCCAACAATAAAGACGAAATGCAGCACGATACTG
This sequence comes from Acidithiobacillus montserratensis, assembly GCF_018853465.1. GTDB lineage: Bacteria > Pseudomonadota > Gammaproteobacteria > Acidithiobacillales > Acidithiobacillaceae > Acidithiobacillus > Acidithiobacillus montserratensis. Next base: position 72,264 of record NZ_JABBOU010000069.1, on the reverse strand, counting down.
GCATGCTCGAATACCGGAAAAAAACGGTTGAACATGAATCCACCCGCATTGACGATACCGGCGTGCATCAATGCCGAAACCGGGGTAGGGCCATCCATGGTGTAGGGTAACCAGCCATGGAGCAGGAACTGGGCGGAGCGGGCAAAAGCCGCAAAAGCCAGCAGAAAACCCACCAGTTCGGGCACCGACAAGCCCCAGAAAGCGGGCACATGGGGATGCATCTGCAAGCGCTCAAAAATGTCCGGTAGCGAGATGGAATGATAGGTTCGGATCAATACGAAAGCAGCCAGCCAGAGGGGGACATCGCCCGCCCGGTAGGTGATTTGCGTCCAGAAGGCATAACGGCCCGCTGCAGGGCGGTCCGTATCATGACCCAGCAGAAAATACAGCACCACGCCCACCATAAACCAGGCCACCAGGAAGGTAATCAGATCTGCAGCCGACACCATGAACAGAATCGTCGCAGTCATCAGGTCCAGCAAGGCGAAAAAACGGGTATAATTGGCCTCTTCGACCATGTAGCGCACCGAGTACATATGCACCAGCAAACTGATTCCGCAAACAAAGCTCCACATGATCAGGGTCAGAGGATCGAGCCAGACACTTCCCCAGAGGGTGCCGATAATTTCTACCCGGGAGAAACCGCCCAGGGCATAGGTTGCCAGTTCCACCAAGGCCAGCAAAAACGTCAGCAAGGTTAAAAACACGCTGATCCGGGCGGCCGCCTTGCGGGCCTTGTGCATGAATACAAAAATAATAAGCGCCGACAATACCGGCAAAAATGGAATGATGATGGCTAATTCACCCATGCGCCCTCCCCTCTTTCATGCGCCCATATGCTGAAATCATTTGGTCATGGATATATAGAGTTGTGGTAATTTTTCCGGCAGCTTGTCCACATGGTCCAGCACCAGATAATTACGCTGCCCGAAAATCCGGGAAACATATTCATCTGCATAAGGATCCAGAGACAGACAAAAAGTCCGGATACCCTTGCGGTTCAGTTCTTCAACGGCTTTTTTGGTGTCGAAACGCAAATACTGCGGATCCCGCACATCATTATCGGCAGGTTCACCATCCGTGAGCAGCAGAATGAGCTTTTTCTGGCTGGCACGCTGATCGAGGAGATGGCCCGCGTGTCGCAATGCCGCCCCCATACGCGTTGAAAGCTGCCCCGTCATACCGGCAAGGCGACCTTTGACCTTGTCATCGTAGGGTGCGTCAAAGTCCTTGAATTTATAAAACTCCACATCATGACGACCATTGGAATCAAACCCACAGAGCATATAAGGATCGCCAATGCGCTCCAAAGCCTCGGCCAGCAACGCCGTCGCCTCCCTGGCTAGATGCAGGACGCTGACATCGCCTTCGCTACGGGTACGCAGCAGATCATTGGTGGATTCGGACAGATCAACCAGTAACATGACCGACAGATCACGAATATTCAATCGGGTGCGAATGCCAATCCGGGGATCAGGCTGCTGTCCCATGCGGATATCGGTCATCGCCAGAATCGCCGCATTGATATCAATTTCGTCACCATCTTCAACCTTGCGGGTGCGGATCACACCCTGGGGTTGCACCGCTTCAATCAATTTGCGCAGTCTTTGTACCAACGGCTTTTGCTGCTCTAGCATGACGTTGATTTCAGAAGGATCCCCCATTTTCGGATGCTTTTCATAAACAGTCACCCAGAGGGGACGTTCCAGTTGGGTCTGATAATCCCATTCGGAATAATTTACCGGTTGTGAAACCGGTGCCTTGCCCTCTTTTTCATTGAAGGTCAAACCGTCATCATCGTAGAACTCCGTGGAGAGCACCCAGACTTCCTGGGCATCATCCCCGGCGGTTTCCACATCAACGGCGTTAATCATTTCCATAATGCTGACATATTTGCGCACCTGGGCCTGTCCACCAGACAGGGGATCACCACTCCAGTCCGTGGCCGGAGCTGTCCAGAGATAGCGATTGTCGTCACGATAAAGACTTTCAGACTGGTCTTTCTGCACAGAGTAAGTCCAGCCCGCCTGCTCACAGGCTTCGGCCAGTTTTTCGGCGACGGCCATCAACACATCATTCACATCCTCCTGCGCTTCCCGGACGCGAATAAATGCTTCGCGGGCCTTGGCCACAAAAGGATGTGCATCCACATAATCGGCGTCCAGCAGGGCAAGACTGATACGATCCATGATCGCTACTGTGTCAGGTTCGGATGCCTGCTCGATACAGGCGGGCAACCGACCCAGTTGCTGCCACAGGGGGAACAGACCAGGAAATTTCTGCACGGCCAGATGTTCTACCCGGGCATCTTCCAATAGACCAATCCATAAGCGTTGCAGGGGCTTGGCCAACTCAAAACGCGGATCATATTTGGAAAAGACCACATGGGCGGCAGCATGGGCGGCGGCGGCGCGATACAGTTCCAGAGCCGCTGTTTTTTCACCCCGGGCATTTTCTACGTCATCGTAAGCATCAGGCACATGGATGAAATAGTTTTCGATGTAGGGCTGATAGCCCTCCCGGGTTTCGTAATCTCCCGAGGTAGGACGCAAGAAAAAATCGCGGCCCCACAGAGCGCGCAAGTACATGATCAAGCGCCGCTGCACGTCAATGAACAAAACGCCACGCCGTTCCTGCTGGAGCACTGCCAGAGATTGCGGAGTACTGAGACCAAAAAACTCCACCTGGGCAGAAAAATCATTGCGATAGGCAGAAATGCCCCAACTCGCCCAGCGCCGCAATCCGCCCAGGGTCATTTTTTCAAGAAGCACTTCAATTTTGCCCAACATGGGGCGCACGCCGCGCGGTGCCTGGGCAAGCAATTGATCCAGCAACAACAGATAGCCCCGGAATAATTCCAGCTCGCCCAAGCGCCGGGCAACAATGGGCGCACTGGTAAAAAACAGCGCCAACACTTCCGCACTGGTTTTGGAAAACATGCGAATTGCCATGGAGAGCATTTCGAAAACGGCCTGCTCACCGATTTCCCGGGCCACCTGGGGAGCACTTTCAATAAAAGCCAGCACTAGGTCAGAACCCCGACCCAACGCTTTCAGACTGCTGGCACCCTGCAAGTAGGCTTCCAGACCACGCCGACCAAAAACCCGGGCGGCTTCATGCCAGTTCGCTTCCAGAACTTCGGAAGCGTGTGGACCTAGATCTTCCAGTATCTCCGGGTAATCCGCCAACTGAATCGACATACTGAGCTCACCCCGTTTTTATCGAAAGCCACCCCAAGCCTGTGTGCTGGACACAAGCTGGCGCAAGAGGATTCATGATGAAAAGACGAAGTAGCTCAGTCCGGCCAGATACGCTGGGGATTGATCTCGCGGCCCCCACCGGCATTCAGATCACTGAGGTCAGGAGCCGCTTTTGGGGTTGTTTTCTGGGCAGGCTTGCTACTCGGGACGGGTTTACTGCTTGTAGCAGCTGCGCTAGCCGGCGTTGTGGTGGATGCAGCAGCCGGACTCCGCCGTCTGGGGCTCTGGATACTCGCGTTGAGTTTGTTCTCCAAATTGCTCATTTCAAGATCTCCTCAATAATGCCTTCGAATTCCTGTACAGCAGCCTTTGCCCGCTTGCCCATCTGATACACGCTTTTGCCTTCGATGGCGGCATTCCGGTAAATGGCACGGCGGGCCACCTGAACCGGCAAAACCGTCAGCCCCAGGGCCTGAACAGCCGACTCTGCCGCCCGGGACAAGGCACTGTGGTTTTCCACCTGATTGAGCACGAATGCCGCTTGCCGATCCCGCTTGTCGGCGTGCAAGGCCGAAATCACCTCAACGCTACGCTGGCTCGCCCATAAATCCAGGGGCGAGGGCAGTACCGGCAGCAAAACCCAATCGGCCATTGCCAGTACTTCCCGGGTAATGGGACTCTCCAGGGAAGGCGGACAATCGATCACCCAGTAGGCAAATTTATCTGCAGATCCAGTGTCTTGTTCAGACCAGTTCTGCACTGACAAGGCATGCCCTTCTGCTTCAGCCGCCCAATCAGCCCAGTCCCCCAGGCTGCCCTGGGAATCCGCATCCAGCAGCAAGGTTGTGCCTCTTCTGGATAAACCCATGGCCAGATTCCAGGCGAGCGTGGTTTTGCCACAACCGCCTTTAGCATTGAACAGGGCAATCCGTTTGACTTTGGACATGCGGATCATGACTCCCGTGTCTGCTGGGCGCATTGCTCCGCAGCTGCAGCAAACTCGGCGCGCTCCGGATCTACCGCATCATTTTCAAACTGAATGGCCACCACGACGTATGTCTTGGCGAAATTCAGGTTAGGATAGTAACCGATCTTTTCGGATACTGTGGTCAACAAATCCAGAAAGTGACGGGTCTGGGCATAATCGGCAAACTCATAGCGTTTGCTCCATCCCAGAGGGCGACGCTGAATTTCCCAGCCATCAGGGGCCTGCAAGTCCTGGAGATCCTGGTTCACACATCCCCCGTTATCAGTCAAAGCGCCCTAACATTTCGGCCAGGGCACGCATATGGCCTTCTTCATCAGCACGAAGGTGGGCAAACACCTCAGCAGAAGGAAAATCGCGCATACGCTCGGAAAAATTCTGGGCTTCGCTGTACAACTGCACGGCAGAAAACTCCAGATCCTGATCGTGGGTGAGCATTTCCCGCAGATCCCTACCCGGCCGAGGGGGACGCAATTGCGCACCCGTCGGCGCTATACCCATCAACAAAAGCTGTTGACTGAGCAGACCGGCATGATCCAGCTCTTCCCGCGATTCGTGACGAAAATATTCGGCCCAATCGGCCATCCCCCACAACGCGCAGAGGCTCGATTGAGTCCGGTACTGCTGAACTGCCGTGTACTCATGCGTGAGTGCACGGGTGAAAAACCCAATGATGCGGGGATGATGATTACGCATCACATTCATGGGATTCAGCTCAGGTTACCGGTGACATCACCATCACGCCCACTGCCATCGGCACTGGGAGAGTGAGGTAAAATATGCTCCACCTCAGTATGTACGCGCGCTATAATATGTGCTGCGACCAAACCATCACCGACGCGTTCACAGGCATCTGCACCAGCACGCACGGCAGCATTCACCGCACCGGTCTCACCGCGCACCAATACCGTGACATAACCCCCACCCACAAATTGGCGGCCAACCAGACGCACTTCTGCCGCCTTGGTCATCGCATCTGCCGCTTCAATGGCGGGAACCAGACCACGCGTTTCAATCATACCCAGAGCAATACCCGTAAGTGCTGCCATCTGTGTCTCCTTGATAATATTTAATGCTGCCAGGAAGGGCGTAGCAACTACGCCCGCTCACTCGCGTTCATTCCACGACAATACTCAGGCTGTCGGGGCTTTGGGCAGAATGTGTTCTACCTCGGAATGGACACGGGCAATAATGTGCGCAGCAACCAGACCGTCACCAACGCGTTCGCAGGCATCGGCACCGGCGCGAACGGCAGCATTCACCGCACCCGTTTCACCACGCACCAGAACGGTCACATAACCACCGCCGACAAACTGGCGGCCAATCAAACGCACTTCGGCAGCTTTGGTCATCGCATCCGCCGCTTCAATAGCCGGCACCAAACCACGGGTTTCAATCATACCCAACGCAATACCTGTTACTTCAGCCATTTCTTCCACTCCTCAACATGATAACGAAAAATTCGGGAACAAAATCTGCCACGACCTTAAGCGGTGGCGGTTTTCGGCAGAATGTTCTCTACTTCAGAATGCACACGCGCAATGATGTGTGCTGCTACCAGACCATCACCCACTCGCTCGCAGGCATCGGCACCAGCGCGGACGGCAGCATTCACTGCACCGGTTTCGCCACGCACCAGAACGGTCACATAACCACCGCCGACAAACTGGCGGCCAATCAAACGCACCTCGGCGGCCTTGGTCATCGCATCCGCCGCTTCAATAGCCGGCACCAATCCACGGGTTTCAATCATACCCAACGCAATACCTGATACATCTGCCATTTGCACCCCTCCTTACGAGAACAAAACCCAATACCGGGACCGTTTAAGGCTCCCAAAAGTCAATAATTCCACAGATGGTCAAATCCGTGTGAATCGCAAAATCACCCGCCGCATAGCGTGCTGCCGTCCCTGCCACCGTAAACACCCATTTGCCTGGTGGCACACCCACGGGATCGGTTGCCACGATGAGTTTCCCCATCGAATCAGCCAGAACCCGCAACGAACTTTGTTTCAGCCCCGAAACCCGACGGGTTACCACCAGATCCGAAACCACCCGCATAATCTCCACGACTACAGAGGATCCCAGTTATCGATAATGCCAATAATGGTGAGGTCCGAAGGATAGTCTTTACTGCCAGCTGCTTCGCGAGCTGCCGAAGACGCTACACAAATCACCCAATCACCGGGAATACAACCAATGGCATCCACGGCCAGAGAGCGGGGCCCACCTTCCTTTTCCTGGACAACCAACAAGGGACGGTGCCCCATTTCCGCAATGCGGTTGGTCGATACCAGGGTTTTCTCCACACGCATGATTTTCATGGGAGGGACACCTCCTCCAATGGGCTGCCCAGTTGATGATTCTGAATACTGCCATGCAAAAAGAGCATTCCTGCTGACCACAATTCAGCGTAACGCGCGCGAATGGCTCCAGAAACCCGCTGCAGCTTGGCGATAACCCGTTCCTTGTGACCAGGGACGTTTGCATCATAGTAATAGTGAATCGCCATGGGTATAGGCAAGCCCTGCTCCACGTTCAAATGCCGGAAAATCTTGACTCCTACATCCAGATCGGCGGCACCTTCCTCCACCGTATCCAGACGCGCGAAGTAAGCGAGATTGCGAACCTGTAATTCCTGAAAACCATCGCCGATGCTGATGAAGCGTTCGCCATGCCCTTTATCGGGATACCAACCTCCATAATTTTCAGCAACATATTCAATCTGGCTCAAATTATTGATGAGCAGATTGGCAATCAGACGCCGCATACCATCATGGGGCTTGCCTTCGCCCTGCCCCCAACCGCCTATATCACTGGCGTTTTCAATGGCTTCATAAATGGCAAGGCGGGCTTGATCCGCGTTCATGCCCAGCGTGTTTTTGTAGATCTCGGCATTATCCACGAAGCGGAAAAGGCTGAGATCGCCCTGGCTGTCCGGCACATGAATGCGGATAGCATCGGTATCCGTATCCAGGCCAATCAACAGAATATCCGTGCTGGCACCACAACAGAAGGCATTTTCAATACCCTGGCGAAACTGGTTCAGCCGTTCGAGGGCCGCTTCCATGGCCACTTTTTCATTACTCTGGTGAGCAGCACAGCCTTGATGAGTGGGATCCAGGGAACTACCATGATACACCGCCACTTTGAGGTATCGGGTACCACTATCGGAAGTGCTGGGATACCCCTCTCGGAAACGCCGCAGTTCAGCAGCCTGCCAGTCGAGGATGTCCGACTCCACATCGAACAGCGTTCCCGCAAATGCCGAGCGCCGTAACAGATTCGAGGCAGGCAGTCGTAAAATGTAGGGAAATAGTCCTTTCAGGCGTCCATCGGCACAGGCGGAAACATTCACCGCGTGAAAACCACAATCCACCAACAAAGCATCCAGACTTTGACCATCGGCCTGTTCCTGATGAATACGCTGGGAAAACTGTTCCACGCCCGCGACCAACGCGGCAAAAACGCTGGAACTATACAGCATGGGAATATTCACTCCCCGTATCCAGGAGTTTTCCAGTACAGCTGCAGGAAACACGTGACCCAGACGCTGTTCCGCCAAGCGATTGGCCTGCTCCGTAAAATCGCGCAAGCCAGCCAATGCAGACACATCTTTCAGGACAGGAACTATTTCATCGAAGCGTTCCTTGATGGTGTTTTCGCAACGGGCAAGGCGCGCATTCTCTGTGACGTTCGCGAGAGGATGGTGACACTGGCGCTCCGGCAGGCTGGCACAGGCTGGATGTACTGCCGCCTGCCCATCTGCCTGCAAGGGAACCTGGATGCGTTCAGCCTCGGCAAACTGCCGTGCCATGGGCACGGTTTGCCCCCCAGGGCCGCCACGCAAGCGCCTGATTTTACGAGTATCCATGCTTCAGACCTGAACCCGCAGCTGGTATGTGCTTGTCGTTGAAAAACAAGGCATCATCCTCGGGCCCCCCCGGAATAAGTCACCAGTGAACCCCGAGTAGAATTTCCGCTACTGCCCGTCAGCTTCGAATCACTGACCGCAGCAGACAATGCCTGTCCCTTGTTGACGCCTGCAGACATCACACAAATTCTGGCATCACCGCGTTGCGTGGGATTCCGCTTTTGCGCCCAGTGTCCCTCCGTTCCGGTCACACGTTGACTCCGGCTCCAATCGTCACCGGTAATCTGCCAAGCCCCCCGTTCCGGGACTGCAGCTTCCGGAGCAAAGGTTTCTGCTTGAGCTGCTACTGCAGGCTGCAGAGCAGGCGCCGAATTTTGCGGAGCCTCACGGGTCCGGAATTCCGGCGTACCCGTAACCAGACCTCTCGCCAGATTCACCGGACCAGTGACCCGATCATTCTGGTCGGCGCCGTTGCCGGTAATGCGACTGGCAAACTGTCGCGACGGTGGAACAATACTGAATGCCTGGGCACGCGTTTCCGCCATCTGGGCAGGCTGAGGGGGTACGGCTGGCGCCACAAACCTTGTACTGGTTGGGGTTGCCATTGATGCCGGTGCCGCCACACCCTGTGCCATCGCCTGCTTTTTGAGCGCACAATTACTGCAACAGGCAGGCTCTGCCGTCGCCGGGGAGACAGCAGCATCTCCTCCGGGTAAGGCCTTAGATGAAGGAGATATATCCGCCATACTGCTGACAGGCTCTCCGGAATAGGGAGTTCCTGAAATTGGCAGATCAGCGCCGGCTTCATTACCGGTCACACTCTCTGAGGGCTCCAGCACAGGCCCACTGACCAGTAGGCCCGTGGCAGTTCTGGTTAAGCCCACTTTGGGAGCTTCAGCATGTGGAGTGCTCTCACACGCAGTATAGTGCTCTGCTCCATAATATTCCGTGCCGGTGACGGGCAAGCACTCTCCACGCTCGTCACCAGACATTTTTGGGTGTGCACTGACTCCTGTTCCGGTCAGGGTGGTTCCTGACAAGCTGGACATCATGCCCACTTTATCCACACCGCCACCGCAAAGATTGGCTAAGGCATAACCCGTACCCGTCACCCGCTGGCAGCTCCCGGGCTCATTACCAGTCACCTTTTCAGAACGGTCCACCAGGTTACCGGTAATCCTTTGCCCCTTGTCGGTACTACTGATACCTACCTTGGCTGGAACAGGTTCCGGTGCCGCCGTACGGCAGAGCGACTGAAAGGTTTCCTGACTCAGATATTCGGTTCCCGTCACCGGCCGGCATTCTCCGGAATCCAGGCCCGTAATTTTCGGTGAACTATCCACTGCGGTGCCGGAAATCATCTCACCGGCAAATGTGTGGGTCTGAGCGACTTTTGCCGGAGCCCCGTTAATGGTCATCCGCGCCACACCAGCATCAGAATACTGTGAACCAGTAATCCGCTGTTGCACACCGGATTCAGAACCTGTCACAGCGACGGACCTGGCTTCATCAGAGCCACTAATGGGCAGACGCTGTTTGGCCGACATACCCATAGCCACCTTTTGGGGGTGAGCGGGGAGTTCCGACTGGCAAAAAGCACCAAAGTTTTCCATACTCAGGTATTCCGTCCCCGTCACCGCCGAGCAGGTACCGGCTTCATCACCAGTCACTTCGGTGGAACGACCCAATTGCGTGCCCGAAACGGACTGGCGGGTCGACGTGCTTGTCACCCCTACCTTGGCAGGATTGGCTGCCGGGCGGGTGGCACAGAAACTGGCAAACTGGTCCGTGCCCACATACTCCGTACCGGTAATTCCGCGACAGGAACCGGCTTCATTGCCAGTCACCGAAAGTTGTCGGGACACCTGGGTTCCAGTGACTTCCGAACCGGATAAAGTGGTATCGGCTTCGACTTTCTGAGGTGCGCGATATTTCCGTGACCGCAGCTGACCAGCAGCCTGGGCAGGTTGAGTACGACCCCGGCCATGTTCCGCCTGCTCCTGACGATGAAGACGGGCAAATTCACGGCCGCTACCATTTTGCAGATAGCGCAGCCGAGCTGATGCAGAACTGAGCCCACGCATCACCGTCAATGCCACTTTCCCTTTTTGAGCAAGCGTCTGTCGCCGCGCCTTGCAGAGCTGGCGCACCGAATTTTCCCGCCAGGCGAAATCCGTGGGGTTGCTATCGACCATTTCACAGACAGAATCCAGAAAGGATTCTTCTACACCGGGAATCAAAGCTGGCTCGGCGTTTTCAACCGCAGTAACCGGTTGATTGTTTTCTGCAGACGCCATACGACGACGCCCACGCGGGCGCCGCTCTTCCGGATTAGACCAGCATTGCGCACCTGTACAGCGTAATGCACGATGAGCCAGTGCCGCTTCTCTTCCCGAAGGTTTTTGCGCCATGTTCTCGATTTGAATGGATGGGGACATCACCACAGCCGTGGATTCTGTCCGCATCGTTGGGGGTACAGACTTTGGCTCAGCAGCTGCTGGCACTGACCGTGATCTCTCGGTTTGCTTGCGCACGGCCTGCTGGCGCCGCATCTTCTGCGCCAAAGCCCGACCACGCAAGTGACCGGAAGCGGATAATTCAGACATATTGCCTCCCTTGGAGTCGCCGCCGTGCAAATTGAACACGGCGGCATCGTCACTGTTGCTCCTGATCAGGAGCCCCGGTACACCACAAATGCCAGACCCTGGCTCTGGGTATAGTTGTCGTAACCGATCAACTTCACCAGATGACCCGGATATTCGCGGTGGCAGGCTTCCAGCTCGGCCAGAATGGTATCCACACTTCTTTCACCAAACATGGGGAGCTTCCACATATACCAGTAATGCGTGAACGAACGACTGGGCTCAACATGCTCTACGGCTGGGTTCCAGCCCTGAGAAACAATGTACTGAATCTGAGCCCGGATCTGTTCCGCAGACATGGGGGGCAGGTATGAAAATGTCTCATACCGGCGGACTTGCTTGTAATCTTGCACATCGGCCATGATGACCTCCTTCCTGAATGAGTCGATGAATGTTCAGAAATCAGCGGTTCTGCACGTCGAGCTTGTCGACCGTATCGAACTCAAACTTGATTTCTTTCCAGGTTTCCAGAGCGATTTTGAGTTCTGGGGAATGGCGGGCTGCATTCATCAACACTTCCTTGCCTTCCTTCTCGATCTCTACGCCACGGTTACGGGCTTCCACGCAGGCTTCCAAAGCCACACGGTTGGCCGCTGCACCTGCCGCATTACCCCAGGGGTGACCCAGAGTACCACCACCAAACTGCAGTACGGAGTCATCACCAAAAATGCTGACCAGAGCCGGCATGTGCCATACGTGAATACCACCGGAGGCTACGGCAAAGGCGCCGGGCATGGAACCCCAATCCTGATCGAAGAAAATACCGCGACTACGATCTTCAGGAATGTAGGATTCACGCAGCAGATCGATCCAGCCCAGGGTTGAAGCACGATCGCCTTCCAGCTTACCGACCACCGTACCCGTATGGAGGTGATCACCACCGGACAAACGCAAAGCCTTGGTCAGCACCCGGAAGTGGATACCATGGTTGGGATTACGGTCGATCACGGCATGCATGGCGCGGTGAATATGGAGCAATACGCCATTTTTGCGGCACCAACGGGCCAGACCCGTGTTGGCGCAGAAACCGCCGGTCAGGAAGTCGTGCATGATGATGGGCATACCCAGTTCCTTGGCGAACTCGGCACGTTCATACATTTCTTCCGGAGAAGGTGCGGTCACGTTCAGATAGTGACCCTTGCGTTCACCGGTCTGGGCTTCGGCGTTGTGAATGGCATCTGCCACGAACAGGAAGCGATCACGCCAGCGCATGAAGGGCTGAGAGTTGACGTTTTCGTCGTCCTTGGTGAAGTCCAAACCACCGCGCAGGGCTTCGTACACGGCCCGGCCGTAGTTTTTGGCAGACAGACCCAGCTTGGGTTTGATGGTACATCCGAGCATCGGCCGACCGTACTTGTCGAGCAGGTCGCGTTCCACCTGAATACCGTGGGAAGGACCATTACAGGTCATGACGTAGTGCAGCGGGAAGCGCACATCTTCCAGACGCAGGGCACGTACCGCCTTGAAGCCGAAGACGTTACCGACCAGTGAGGTAAATACGTTGACGACTGAACCTTCTTCAAAAAGATCAATCGGGTAAGCAATAAACGCATAAAAGGCCGCGTCGTCACCGGGAACGTCTTCGATGCGATATGCGCGACCTTTGTAGTAGTCCATGTCGGTTAGCAGGTCAGTCCAGACCGTAGTCCAGGTGCCGGTAGATGATTCTGCTGCCACCGCCGCCGCCGCTTCTTCCCGATCTACACCGGGCTGCGGGATAATCTTGAAACACGCCAAAAGATCCGACTCCAGCGGCACGTAGTCCGGAGCCCAGTATGTGTGGCGGTACTCCTTGACGCCGGCTTGATATTTACCAGCCATAAGATTCCTCCTAAAGTATCAGTCTAACTTGACCTGCAAAGCTGTAACCCTTGACGAATGTACAAAGCCCATTCCATAAGGTAAAGTAAAAAGATATTAATGTTACCTTTTGGAAAAATAAAACCTTGATAACCCGCCATCCGACCCTGCACCAATTACGGATATTCACGGTGCTTGCGCGACACCTTAACATGACCCGCGCTGCGACGGAATTACACCAGACGCCATCGGCGCTGTCCATACAGATCAAGCAACTTTCCGAAACCGCCGGTGAGCCGCTCTACGAACAAATGGGCAAAAAGCTCTACCTGACCTCTGCAGGCGAGGCTGTGGCCCGGGCAGGTCATGACATCCTGCGCCGTCTGGATGCCCTCAATCAGGAACTGGATGCCCAACGTAATCTTGAATCCGGCACGCTGAATCTTTCCATCATTTCCACTGCCGAATATTTCGCGCCCCGTCTCATTGGCACCTTTTGCAAGGAACATGCCGGCATCGAGGCGCATCTGGAAATTGCCAACCGCGACAGTATCCTCGAAAGGCTCAAGCAGAATCTGGATGACATCTATATTATGGGGCAGGTGCCTGAGGATATTGATGGCGTTGCCCGCCCTTTCATGGATAATCCGCTGGTAGTGCTGGCCCCCGGCGATCACCCACTGGCCGGACAAACCCGTATTCTCCCCCAGCAACTGCGCGACGAAGCTTTTATTCTTCGTGAGGAAGGCTCAGGCACCCGCCTGACTGCCCAGAATTTTTTCCAGGAGCGGGGCATTCAGCTCAAAGTCAGAATGACCATGAGCAGTAATGAAGCCGTCAAGCAGCTGGTTGCCGGCGGATTGGGCTTGAGTGTCCTGTCGCGCAATACCATTGCCGCAGAAGCCAATGCGGGTAATATTGCGGTGCTGGATGTGATCGGCTTTCCGATCCTCAGACACTGGCATGCGGTCTACCGCAAAAACAAACGGCTGACCGCCGTCGCGCAAAAATTCATGGATTTTTTGCTGCAGGGTCACTACTGAATTCTTCAGAGACATGCTGAATGCGGTTTTATCTTGGCCGATCCCGGCAGCCGTGCCATTATTCCGCGATGTCTCCGTCCGTTCTAAAACTGCATGAGTAAACATCCCCTGCGCAGCGTACTGAAAGTGGGGAGCAACACCCTGCTTTCCAGACTTCTCGGTTTTGCCCGGGACATCATTCTGGCCCATCTATTTGGTGCGGGAGAAATGGCTGATGCTTTTTTTGTGGCCTTCCGGATCCCCAATCTGTTTCGGCGGCTGTTTGGAGAGGGCGCATTTTCCCAATCTTTTGTTCCGGTGCTGGGCGAATATCGTGCCCGGCGCAGCACGGCGGAAACTCAGGCCTTTATCGCTGATGTCAGCGGTTGGCTGGCACTCAGCCTGGCCATTTTCACCCTGCTTGGCATACTCGGTGCCAGCCTTGTCGTCTATGCCATCGCTCCCGGTTTCGCCGCTGATCCCGGCAAATTTCAGTTGACGGTAGAATTGTTGCGGATCACTTTTCCGTATCTTTTCCTGATTTCCCTGGTGGCTCTGGCCGGGGGCATTCTCAACACCCACGGGCATTTTACCGTACCCGCCTTCACCCCGGTTTTTCTGAATCTCAGCATCATCGCCGCCGCCCTGCTCTGGGCGCCACATCTGCAACAGCCGGTCATCGCCGTAGCCTGGGGGGTGCTCATTGGTGGCGTAGTGCAATTGCTGTTTCAGTTTCCTTCCCTGAAAAAACTGGGTTATCTGCGCTGGCCACGGCTGCGCCGCCGGGATCCGGGCGTCGCCAAGGTGCTGCGGCTGATGGGACCGGCCGCTTTCGGGGCATCGGTCGCCCAGGTCAATTTGTTTCTGAATACCATTCTGGCTTCTCTGGTTGGGGCTAATGTGGTTTCTTATTTATATTATTCCGACCGCCTGGTGGAATTTCCGCTGGGAGTTTTCGGCGTGGCCCTCGGCACGGTGGTCCTCCCCCTGCTTTCCCGGCAGGCGGCAGAAAGCTCTGCACAATTTCCGGAAACCCTGGACTGGGCCTTGCGCCTGACCTGGCTGATCGGCCTGCCCGCCACCATCGGCCTGCTGATTCTGGCAGAACCGCTGTTGATCAGCCTGTTCCGCTACGGCGCCTACAGTGCCGCAGATGCGGCGCAAAGCAGTTTGAGTCTGATGGGCTACGGCATTGGCATTTTGCCCATTATTGCCGCCCGGGTTCTGGCGCCCGCTTTTTATGCCCATCAAAATACCCGTACGCCCGTGCGTTTCGGGATGATCAGCGTCGCCGTCAATATGGGCATCAGTCTGGTGCTCGCCTGGCCTTTGCAGCAGTTGGGTCTAGCCCTGGCCACCAGTACCGCAGCTCTGGTCAATGCCGCCCTGCTCTGGCGCCGCCTGCATCGGGATGGCCTCTACCAGTTGCAAGCCGGGTGGCTGCCCTTTTTGCTGAAATCAAGCAGCATGGCGGTTATCATGGGTCTGGTGTTATTTTTTCTGCGTGGGGATACCGCACTGTGGCTTGCCCTGCCTTTGTGGGAAAGGCTGCTGCGGGTGCTGGGCCTGGTAGCTTTAGCAGCACTCATCTATCTGGGCGGCACCTGGGGACTGGGCATCCATGAGCTGCGCGACATTGTCCGAAGGAGAACTGAGCGTGTCTGACACTGACGGATTACATGGACATGGTGATTCCGTCCTGGCCATTCAGCGACCCGGCCAGATTCGGATATTCACGCTTCTGGAAGCACAACAGATTTTCCCCCTGGTGCGCAACATTACCGCCCAGGCTGTTGATGAACTCGCGCCCATTCTCGATGCCATGCGCGCCAACATGGAAAATCACCCGGTTTTACAGCATCAGGAAAACCTTTACGAAGAAATTGTGCAACGCTGGATCAACAAAATGGAGCGCCTGGGCGTAGTCGTGTCCGGCTTGTGGCTGGTGGACTTTGACACAGGCGATGGATATTTGTGCTGGCGCCACCCGGAACCGACCTTGGCTTACTACCATGGCCATGCCCAGGGCTTCGGGCAACGCCGCCCCCTGCTGGAAGTCATTCGGGAAAAGCAGCCCGAATGGGCAGACTGCACACCGATGATCTAGGGTTATCCACTAATTTACGTTAAGATGTCGCCATTTTTCTGCAAAACGGACGTATACAGATCTCCCATGAATTTCCCAGGCTTCTTCCATCGCCGCAGCCATTGCCCTGCCAGTTCGGAACTGGCGGTCAGCATCGGCAATTTTGATGGGGTTCATCGAGGACACCAGGCTCTACTGCAGTCTTTGCAGCAAGCAGGATTGCCCACTGCCGTACTGACTTTTGAACCACTCCCCCGGGAATTTTTTCAGGCAGACAAAGCCGCACCACGACTCAGCAGCCTCCGCGAGAAAGTGCTGGCCCTGCGTCATTATGGTGTCGATCAGGTCTATTGCCTGCCTTTTAATCAGACACTGGCACAAGTTTCTGCGGAAGATTTCATCTCCCGGATCCTGGTACAACAGTTACAGTGCCGTTTTCTGGTGGTGGGCCATGACTTCCGTTTTGGCGCCGGCCGACGCGGGGACCTGCACATGCTCCAGCATTATGGTCGGCAATACGGTTTTACGGTGATGGAACAGGCGGCATTCAGCCTGGACGGGCATCGGGTCAGCAGTACCGGGATTCGTGCAGCCCTGCAGGCAGGTCATCTCGATCAGGCCAGTCAATGGCTGGGCAGACCCTATACTCTCTGCGGAAAAATTGTCCATGGTGACCATCTCGGCCGGGAACTGGGTTTTCCGACGGCCAATATTCCCCTGAATCGCCGCCCTGTTCCGGTCCAGGGGATTTTTGCCGGACGTCTGCATAGCGAGCGGGGAAGCTGGATAGCAGCAATCAGCATTGGTTTGCGGCCCACCGTCGGTGGCAAGCAGATGGTGCTGGAGGCGCACTGTCTGGATGCCGATAATCCCGACCTCTATGGTCAGCGCGTGCAAGTAGAGCTGCTCCACCAGCTTCGTCACGAAGAAAAATACCCGGACCTCGATACCCTCAAGGCCGCCATTGCCCGGGATATCCACCATACTCGACGTTTTTTTGCCGAACACCCTGAGGATTCACCAAACCCATGGACTACAAGCTCACACTGAACCTCCCCCAAACGGATTTCCCTATGCAGGGCAAACTTCCGGAACGTGAACCCGCTACCCTGGTACGCTGGCAGGAGCATGATTTATATGCTTCCCTACAGGCAGCGCGCAGCACAGCGCCGGTATTTATCCTGCACGATGGCCCGCCTTATGCCAACGGCAACATCCACATCGGTCATGCCGTCAACAAAATCCTCAAGGATATCATCAACAAAAGCAAATTGAGCGAAGGCTATCGGGTACCCTATGTACCGGGTTGGGATTGTCATGGGCTGCCCATTGAAATCCAGGTAGAAAAGGAACTGGGGCGTCCCGGTGAAAAAGTCAGCGCCCAGGAATTTCGCAATGCCTGCCGCCGCTATGCGGAAGGCCAGATTGGCGGACAGCGCCGGGATTTTGAGCGCCTGGGCATTCTCGGGGATTGGCAGCATCCCTATCTGACCATGCATTTTGCAGCAGAAGCCAACATTCTGCGGGAGCTGGGCCGCTTGACCGTCAATGGCCAGGTAGTGCGTGGCGCCAAACCGGTGCATTGGTGTGTGGACTGTGGCAGCGCTCTGGCCGAAGCCGAAGTGGAATATCAGGACCGCAACGATCCTTCCATAGATGTGGCCTTTGCGGTAGCTGACCCTGCCGACCTGCAGCAACGCTTGGGACTGAATGAAGCAATGGCGGCCAGCGTGGTGATCTGGACCACCACCCCCTGGACATTACCCGCCAATCAGGCGGTGGCCCTGCATCCTGAATACCGCTATGTGCTGTTGCGCAGCGGTCATCATTATATTCTGGTGGCCGCCGATCTCGCGGAAAGCACCCTCGCCCGCTATGGTGAGGCTGCGCAAGCTGCTCCTGCCGTACTCGCGGAATGTGCCGGTGCGCAACTTGAGGGATTGCTGCTGCAGCATCCCTTTCTGGATCGCCAGGTTCCTGTCATCCTCGGCGAGCATGTTACCCTCGAAGCGGGAACCGGCTGCGTACATACCGCCCCCGCCCACGGCGTAGAAGATTATGAAGCCAGTCGCCACTATCATCTGCCCGTGGACAGTCCTTTGCAGGATAATGGCCGCCTGCGCGATGACCTGCCCCATGGACTCGGCGGTCTGAATATCCGTCAGGCCAACGAGCGCATCATCGAACTCTTGCAAGAAAACAAGACGCTGCTGCATCTGGAAAAAATCCGTCACAGTTATCCCCACTGCTGGCGCCATAAGACACCCCTGCTGTTTCGGGCGACGCCGCAATGGTTTATCAGCATGTCCGCCAACCAGTTGCGCGAGCAGGCCCTGAGCGCCATTGAGGATACCCGCTGGATTCCCGACTGGGGCAAAGAACGGATCGCCGGCATGGTCCGGCAACGTCCGGACTGGTGTATTTCCCGGCAGAGGGCCTGGGGAGTACCAGTAGCATTGTTCTCCTGCGCGCAGTGTGGTGAACCGCTCCGCGACGCGGCGACTTTTGCACGCATTGCGGAAGCCGTCAAAGCCAATGGCGTCGATGCCTGGTTCAATCAACCCGCAGAGGATTTCCTCCCGGCGGATGCCCGATGCCCTGCCTGTGGGCATACCCATTTCCACAAGGGTACCGACATTCTCGATGTCTGGTTTGACTCCGGTTCGACCCATGCCTTTGTCCTGGAACAACGCCCCGAGCTGCAGAGCCCCGCAGATTTGTATCTGGAAGGCTCTGACCAGCATCGCGGCTGGTTCCAGTCTTCTCTGCTGGAATCGGTGGCCAGTCGCGGCCGCGCACCCTTCAAGGCGGTACTCACCCACGGTTTCACGGTGGATGGTGAAGGTCGCAAAATGAGCAAGTCGGTGGGTAACGTCATTGCCCCCCAGAGTATCATCGACCGTTACGGTGCCGACATTCTCCGGCTCTGGGTGGCTTCGGCAGATTATCGGGGCGAAATCCCCATTTCCGATGCCATTGTCAAACAACTGGGAGACAGCTATCGGCGCATCCGCAACACCGCTCGCTATATTCTCGGCAATACCCATGATTTTGACTACGCCAGAGATGCCCTGCCTGCTGCTGAATTGCTGGAAATGGACCGTTGGATGCTGGCACGCACGGCACTGCTGCAGGAAGAAATCCGCGCCGCCTACGCAGAGTATCAGTTTCTGAAAGTGCAGCAGAAACTGCATCATTTCTGCTCCGTGGATCTTGGCGGGCTGTACCTGGATGTCCTTAAGGATCGTCTGTACACTTCACCAGCGGCATCCCGCGCCCGTCGTTCTGCACAGACGGTGCTGTGGCAGATGCTCGAAGCCATGGTCCGTTGGATGGCGCCCATCCTGAGTTTTACGGCGGAAGAAATCTGGCAGGAGATGCGCAACCGTTTTGCTCCCAGCGTGTTTTTCGGGGAATATCCGGCGTTGTCCTTGCCGGAGGATACGCTTGCGCTCAACGCCCGCTGGGATCGCCTCAGTCAGCTGCGGGAGGCCGTGAACGCCTCGCTGGAACCCTTGCGGCAGGACAAGAAAATCGGCTCGGGCCTGGACGCGGAACTGCGTGTTTATGCCAACCAAGACTGGGAGGACTTCTTACGCCCATTGGGAGAAGAACTCCGCTATTTTTTAATGACCTCAGCCTGCAGCATTCTGGCCTATTCAGCGCGGCCGGAAGCCTGTGCGGAACCGCTTCCCGGAGTGGCCCTGGAGGTAGAAAGCAGTTCGGCCCGCAAATGCGCACGCTGCTGGCATCGGCGTGCTGATGTGGGAGAGCATGCCGAACATCCGGAAATCTGTGGGCGATGTGTGAGCAACCTGGAATTACCTGGCGAAAATCGGGAGTTTTGCTGATGTTACGTTATCTCTGGCTGTCTTTCGCCGTCATCATTGTTGATCAGGGCGTCAAGCTCTGGCTGAGCCACATCTGGCGGGTGGGTCAGGGGGTGGTGGTGATTCCCGGTCTGCTCAATTTTCGTCTGGTCCACAATACCGGTGCGGCTTTCAGCTTTCTGGCCGGCGCCGGTGGCTGGCAGCGCTGGTTGCTGATTGGGATTGCCCTGCTGGTGGTGGTGGTCATCGTCGCCATCCTGCGACGCCTCAAGCCCGGCAGCACCTGGACGGCCGTAGCTCTCGCTCTCATTCTCGGCGGCGCGGTAGGCAATCTCATTGACCGCATTCGCCTTGGCTACGTGGTGGACTTTATCGGTGCCCACTGGGGCACTTTGTACTGGCCGTACTTCAATATTGCCGACAGTGCCATCAGCATCGGTGCCGTCATTCTGATTCTCGATGCTTTTCGCCGTCACTGAGTGATGCCTGGAAGCTCTACACCTGGCAGAGGGATGCTTTCAATATCCCCCTGACCAAACATGGGGTTCCACCTACAAAGGGCTATTGACAGCTCCGCCACTGTCGTCAAATCGTGACAAATTTCGGCACATCGACGCGTGCTTAAAATTTACGCCTTTGTTTCGCATAGGATAATATTTTTGGCACACTCCTTGCTTACTCCTCTGGAGCACACGAAAATTTGAGGAGATCACCATGGAAAGCAGCACTAACTTACTGGCCGCTCTGCGCCGGGTTCGCAGCTTCCCCAGCTATTCATCCTTCATGGCGGGGCATGAAAGACAGCGCATCAAAAGGGAGCTACAGAAACGTCTGCTGCGTTTACGGCGGCAAAGACAGGGCCAGCGAAACGGTTTTGTCTCAAAACAGCAACAGCTGGCTGGCGGTTTCCTGCAACAGATTTTTCACTGAACTTCAAACACAGGCACGCTGAACATGAAGACACTCAGCGCCGGTGAACCAGCCCTGCTCGGGCCTGATCCCGGGGTTTGATGATGATTTCATCGATATTGACATGGGCGGGGCGGCTGATTACCCAGACAATCGCCTCGGCAATATCTGCTGCAACCAGGGGTTCCATACCGGCATACACATTGGCCGCCCGTTCCGCGTCTCCGGCAAAGCGCACCAGACTGAATTCGGTTTCCACCAGACCCGGGTCGATTTGGCTGATTCGAACGGGTTGACCCAGCCATTCCACGCGCAGGGTTTCGGTAATGGCTTTCACCGCATGTTTGCAGGCCGTGTAGCCTCCACCGCCGGCGTAGGTTTCATGGGCAGCAATACTGCCGATATTGATCAGATGCCCAGTTCCCGAAGCGGCTTTCAGAAGTCGGGGGTACAGAGCCTTACTCATGCGCGCCAGGCCGAGGACATTACTGTCCCACATGCGTTGCCAGTGAGATTCTTCCATATCGGCAATGGCTTCCAGACCCAATGCCCCACCCGCATTGTTGACCAGCACATCAACAGTTTCGGGTAACTGATCCACAAACTGACGGACACTTTCCGGGTCAGTGACATCCAGAGCCAAAGCCACTCCCTGGATTTCCGCAGCCAGGGCCTGGAGTCGCTCCAGGCGCCGGGCACCCAGATAGACCTGATAGCCTTGCCGCGCCAGTTGGCGGGCTGTTTCCGCACCAATCCCAGAAGAAGCACCGGTGACCACGGCGCAGGCTTTGGACGTACTCATGCCCAGCCCTCCGGTTCATTACCCGCCCGCCATTTGATGCTACAGCCGACGCTGGGCAAAGTTTTTGCGGGAGGATCACGGCCATCCAGCACGGCGGCCACGGCTGCTGACAGATCGTTACCAGTGACCGGCAGCGTGTTCTTGGGACGGCTATCATCAAACTGTCCGTGGTAAAAAAGCTTGCCGGCCTGATCAAACAGAAAAATATCGGGGGTACATACCGCGTTAAAGGCTTTTGCCACGCTTTGTTCCCCATCAAAAAGATACGGGAAATCATAACCGGCTCGCCGGGCTTCCGCCGGCATTTTCTCGGGGGCATCTTCGGGGTAGGTTTCCGGATCATTACTGTTGATGGCGACCACCTGTAACCCCTGACGCTGCCACTGCCGGGTCAGTTCCCCGAGCTGCTGACTGATATGCAATACATAGGGACAGTGATTGCAGATAAACAGCACCAATAATGGCTTGCCCTGGGCAGAGCTGCTGGACCATTGCGTTTTATCCCCGCCCACGGGCAGAGTAAAAGCGGGCATGGCCCCACCTATGGGTAAATCTTTTGCTGTCATCGCCATCGTTATGTCTCCTTGAAATTCCTGATACATCATGTTGACTGAAAAGCATCGCATGGGTCACTGGATACCCGGTGACACATACACTTTCATGCGGGCGCTGGTTGCAGCCCTCCAGACGAGTCCTGCTCCGGCAAGGATTCCAGTACCCAGGTACCATTTCCCTGCAGACGCAGACAACGCTGATGAAAACGCAACAAACTGGAGCGATGCCCCACACTGATCATGGCCGTTTCCGGCAGAGCCTCTATGAGTAGCTGGTACAATTGACACTCAGCGGGCTCATCCAGGGCCGAACTGGCCTCATCCAGAAACAGCCACCGGGGTTTTTGCACCAGCACCCGCGCAAAGGCCAGCCGCTGTTGTTCCCCCAAGGATAACACATGGGACCAGAGCCGGGAGTCCTCCAGCTTGTCCTGCAGCCCGGACATCCCCACCAGACCGAGAATCTGCTGCAGGCGCCGGTCATCCATGTCCGTCACGCCAAAAGGATAAACCAGCACTTCCCGCAGGGTACCGAGGGGGAGATAGGGCTTCTGGGGAAGAAACAAGGGACGTTCGGCCTTGGGTAGTCCGATTTCGCCGTCACCAAATGGCCAGATACCTGCCAGCCCCCGGATCAGGGTACTTTTACCACCCCCGGAAGGCCCCATGATCAACAGCCTTTCACGCCGCTGCACGTCGAGATTCAGGTCATGCACCAGCTCCCGACCGTCAGGTAAACGGACATTGAGTTGCCTGACCTGCAAACAGGGGGCATCACGGCGTTCAATCTGATAGTGGGTTTCGCGAATGACCCGCACTTCTTCCATGGATTGTTCAAAAAAGCGCAGACGATCGACCACCGCATGCCAGTTGGCCAGACTGCTGTAACTGCTGACAATAAAGGACAGAGCACCCTGCACCTGGGCAAAAGCAGAGGCAATTTGTTGCAACCCGCCAATACCAATGGCCTTGTTTACAAAATAGGCGGGCATACTGACGATGATGGGGAAAATAATGGCGGCCTGACCATAACCCGACACCCACCAGTTGAGGCGCATGGATCGCCAGATAATCCGCCAGTAATTGGCATATACACTGGCGAAACGCTGGAGGAAATGGTGGCGCTCTTCACTCTCACCGCCGTATAAAGCCACGCTCTCGCTGTTTTCGCGCAGACGCATCATGCTGAAACGAAAATCGGCCTGATAGCGTTCCTGGTTGAAATTGAGTTTGATCAGCGGGCGACCGATCAGGGCCGTCAGAATCGTGCCAAACACGGCATAGATCAGGGCCGCCCAAACCAGATAACCGGGAATGGTATATAAAGCTCCATTCCAGGGAATGGTAATCATGGCCGACAATTCCCAGAGCATGAAGACAAAGGCCGCGAGAGTGGTCACCGAACTCAGCAGGCCGATGATGATGTTCAGGGTCTGGTTGGTAAAACTGGCCAGATCTTCGCTGATACGCTGGTCGGGGTTATCCGTTCCATCGCCGAGTACCTGCATGTGGTAAAAAGTACTTTTGGACAGCCAGTTATCGAGATAATGCCGGGTCAGCCACCGTCGCCAGCGTATTTCCAGCATCTGGGTAAAAAAAGTCTGGGATACGGCGGCAATGATGTATGCCGTCGCCAACAGCAGAAAAATCAGCATCTGATGCCAGGCTGCATCAACGGCAAAATGCTGCAAGGCGTTCCAGAAAACCGCATACCACTGGGTCATCCGGTAGGAAATGAACACCATGAACAAATTGAGCAAAATGATCAGCGCAAAAACACCCCGGGCACTCCAGCGCTCTTCAGAGTGCCACCAGTAGGGCTTGCTGATTCGCCACAAGTCGCGAAAAAAGGCTCCGTTAAACTGCTTCATGCATTCTCTCCAGCCGCTACCATCTGGCTCATCCCTACGCTCCTCCAGCCTCTGCACCTCCCCCGGCGCAATTCTTGCTATGCTTCAGGGGATATCTTAATCCGTAAAATTCTGGAGAATAACATGACCCAATCCAAAAACCATTCCCGTCGTCAGTTTATCGGAGGTATGGCCGCTGTTGCCGGAGCGGGAGCCCTGGCCATCAGTGCCCAGGGTAATGCTGAAGGCTTGATGGGACCCACCAAAAACAAGGTGGTTTTTCAGCTCAACAAATCGGATCCGGCTTATGTACTGGATATTCTGCATAGTGCTGCGGTCGTCCTCGGGCACTTCAACAGCGATGCCGACATCGTCATCGACTGCTTTGGACCAGGCATCTGGTTACTCGTCAAAGCCCCGAAAAACCATCAGCATTATGAAAAATTCATTATGGAACAGGTTGAAAGCCTGCATATGTATGGGGTGGTTTTCAACGCCTGCGAGCAGACCATGAAAACCATTCACATCGACAAGGCAGACCTGATCCCCCAGGCGGTTCCGGTTTTTAGCGGTGCAGTGGATCTCATCACCCTGCAGCAGAAGGGTTATACCTATATCGCCTGGTAAGCTGGCCACGAATCCATGTGAAACGGCGGGGAGGGGAGGTTTTTCTTGCGACTTTGGCCCGCGCCGTCTTTGTTCTTGGTGAAATCCCGCCGTTTATCTGTTAATCCAGTTGCCGATGCTGCAAAACCGGCAGCTGCTTGCGGCAGCGCTGCAGGAACTCCCTGTCCATTCCAGCCATCACCCAGCCCGGCCCCTGTTCCATGCGGGCCAGGACCTGCCCCCAGGGATCAATGATCATGCTGCCACCAAAGGTCTGGCGACCGTTCCGGTGAAGTCCGCCCTGATCGGCGGCCAGCACATACGCCTGGTTTTCGATGGCCCGGGCGCGCAGCAGACTCTCCCAGTGGGCGCTGCCGGTCTGACGGGTAAAGGCGCTCGGCACTACCAGGATTTCCGCGCCGGCATAACGCCGATACAATTCGGGAAAGCGTAAATCATAACAAATCGACAAACCCATCTCACCCCAGGGGGTTTCGACCTGCACCGGCGCTTTTCCGGGAGCAATACTGCGAGACTCCCGGTACATTTCTCCATCGGCAAGATCCACATCAAAAAGGTGGATCTTGTCATAGCGCGCCCGGCGCAGGCCTTGTTCATCGTAAACCAGACAGGCAGCGAAACAGCGCCCATCGGGTGCTGCCAGCGGGATGCTGCCCCCTACCAGCCAGCAGCCATGCTGACGGGCCTGGGCTGCCAGCCAGGACTGAATAATCCCTTCTCCATCGGCTTCCATGAGGGCCAGCTTGTCTGTTTCATGGCGGCCCATGAAAGCAAAATTTTCGGGGAGCAGGACCAGATTAGCCCCCTCACCGGCAGCCTCGCGGATCAGTCTGGCGGCCTGTTCCAGATTTTCCGGAAGGCTATCTGTAGAAACCATCTGAATGACGGCAAGCTGGGCGTCCATAGGCTTATTGATCCTTTTGGAATGAAGATGAAATGCGGGTGACCAGCGGATGGGCCCATGAGCCTTCCGCACGGTAATTTAATTCTAGCACCTTCCCCGAATGTCCAAACAACACTGGCCCCACCAATGGCAAGCGGCCCAGCAGCCAGTCAAAACTCTGCAGGGGATACACCCGCAGATGCAGATTCATTTCCTTATGGACCATGTCCAGAGCGCCCGCCCCGTGCATGGCCAGGGCACTGGAATGCAAGCGAATATTTTTGCTGCGGGCGACACCATGAGCCAGCGTGAAATCTGCCGAAAGTTCATGAAAAAAAAGTCCTTCTCCGAATAGTGGACGATAGTCAAAGGTGAACAGGTCTTTCAGCAAGGTCGTGGGATTCACGTAAACCAGCCAGGATAGCTCCGTACCGATTTTTTGGAGTCGCCCATTTTTGATGGTGGAGCGGATATTCCCCTGCAATTGCTGCACATGACAATCCCAGGGCGCTCCCGGCCAGGAAATTTTCCCGGTATAGAGGGCATGGCCGTAATCCAGACTATGCATACCCAGCGCTTCCAGAGCGGGGGCAATATTCGGACTTTTAACCGTCCCCTGCAGCGTGGTCATGGCGCGAGGGCGGGATTGCCAGGCGCCGCTGAGATTCCACTGACTTCCCGCCCAGTTCCCACGCAAGGTAGAAATGTGCCAGCCCTGATCGGATCGTTCGGCCTCCAGGCTGACATTCTGCAGTGGATGTCCATGCCAATCCAGATAGTCCAGGTGGGCAAACAAATTCGAGGGCTTATCCGCTGCCCTCGCCACTGGCCCCTTTGCGCCCTGATAGACCAGCCTGCCGATAGACTGGGGACTTTGCCAGTGCAAGTACCCTTTTCTGCCATCCAATCCACCCTGCAGACGGGCGTGCTGCAAAACCTGGCCCAGCCAATGTATGGTCTGCCAATGCAGATCAAAACGGGTTGGGGGCCAGTCGCCCCCAGAACTATCCTCATGAAGCAGGGATAACCAGGCATCCACCGGCAAGTCCCTGCCCTGTCCAGTGACGATCACGCCTTTATCCGGGAGCGTGGGGAGTGGTCCCGCCCCCAGATGCACGGCTGCGCCTCGCCACTGCCAATGGGTCGTCCTGTGTTGCCATGAGAGTTGAGCATGGCCCTGCGGGGCTTGTATGGTCAGGATAAAAGCCCGATTCCAAAGCCCCTGTCCCAGTAATCTGACCGGGGCTTCACACCCATAATTCCAGGCCAATGGCGCCGGGAGGGTGCTGCGGCTGCGTTGCAATCCGGCTTCTCCAGACAAATACATACTGTCCTGCCGCAAACTTCCAGACAGCTGGTAAGGAATGACGCCCTGCAGCCGCGATTGCCACCGTGCCAACAACGGTAATTTACCGGCTTGCATGTCTCCATGGAGATGCCATTGCAGATTCACTTGCTGCTGGCGATCATCCCCCTGGATCTCTAATTGGGCAGGACCGCCCATAAACTGGCCCTGCAAATCGCGGGCATCCAGTCGATGCCGCTGAAAATTCACCCTTCCAGAAACAGCCCGGGCCTGCCATCCCCCCAGCTGCATACCTGCATCCTGCAGCTTCAGGGTCCCCTGTACCCAGGTTTTTTCATGATGAAATGGCACTTGCAGGGCAAGATTCAACTGAGCAGTACCGGAAAGCTGCAAAGGCAAAGTATGTGCATGTCCTAAAATGGGTGTCTGACGCAAAAAGGGCAAAAGTTTCGCCAATGGCAGGGTGGTATTCACTGTGCCCTCCAAAGGGGAAGCACGCCTGCTGCGTAAAGCACTCATGGTCACCCGGACATCGTGCAGCGGCACGCCGGCCATGTCGCCATGCTGGCTACTGATCGCCAAATTGTTTCCCGTCCACTGCAGACGGGCCTCCAGATGCTGCAGTGCGGGCCAGCGGGGGGCAAAATGCAGATGCACATTCTCGAAATCGGCCTGCAAATTCAGTTGTTGCCCGTGGCGGTTTTCAGGAAGTCGCTGCCAGGGACCTTGCCAGCGCAACTTCGCCTGTTTTAGTGTCCCGCTCTGAAAAGCCCTGGAAAACCAGTGCTGGAGAGCCGGTGAAATTCCTTTGTGAGGCACAAAGGTGGGTATATCGCGTACCGGAAGCTTCTGGAGCTCGGCTTGCAGCCGCAGATAACGTGGCGTCAAGTGACCCTGAAGTTGCAACTGACCCGGTCCCTGGATACGCAGTGGCGATGCTTGCAGGGACCACTGTTGACCCTGCCATCGACCGGATATGTGGCCAGACACGCCTTGCAAAACCCAGGGGTGGGTAAAGTATTGGGGCCAGAGCAGTTCCAGTTGCGGACTCTGCAGGTGCAGAGAGAAATGCTGGGCTTGCGCCGTCAGATCTCCCGTCAGCCCTTGTAGATGGGGAGTCTTGCCCAGGGCCGGAATACCCAGATCGTCCAGCCGGGTTTTTAATTGCCACTGGATCTTCCGGGAATGTGTTGATTTCAGGAAATGTACCTGAAAATTCCGCAAATTTCCCTGCCAGACTTGCCGGTATACCTGCCGCCACGCCTGCGGCAAGAAGGGACCAGCGATGCGCATTAAAACCGCTGCGGGGATTTGCTGAATATGCAAGTTGCCCTGCCATTGCCGCTGCCAGTCGAGTTGCAGCTGGGCGGAGAGCGGCCTGGTGCCCAGTCCTCTGAGCACGACCAGCTGCAACACACCGGAGCGGGCAGCTCCGTGCCACTGTAACTGCCCCGCAGCATCCGGACCCGGCCCTGGATGTTGCCATTGGAAACGGCCGTGCAGCATTTTAGGCAAGCCGTCCTGCCAGAGTAGATTGCCCCGGGCATTGAGCTGACCGTGCAACACTGGAAAACGCGGATCAAAGCCATGCAGCCAGGCCAAGGGCAGCGCATGCAACGACCATTGCCCATGGCCAGCCGAACGGGAAGGATGGGTAAAAACCCCCTGCACCGCTCCAGAATAATCCAGATATCCGCCCTTCGCCCAGTCCAGATGCACCTGCATTTCCGGACGCAATCCACCCGTACTGCGCCATTGCATCCGAAGCTGCGTCGTCCTTCCTGCATCCTCCATGGAAATGGTCGCATGGCGAATGTCGAGACGTGCCGGATCCAGATCGGGCAGCCAGGAGCTGCTGGCCTGGCGGTGGCGCAGCCCTTTCAACTGCCAGTATCCTTGAGGATTTTTGCAGGCTTGTAGCGAAGCATTGACCACCGTCAACTGCCTGACTACCAGACTTCCCCACAGCAGCGGCAGGGGGTAAAGCTGCACATCCACCTGCTTGAGGGACAAATCCGGGTGCGCTGGAGGCCCTGCCCGCAGCTGCTGAAAGCGCAAGCTTGGCCCATTATCCCATCCTGTGCGGATGGCGCTCAGGTACACGGGTCCGGAAAACTGCTCGGACAGGGTAGACTGCAACCAGACCTGGAGCAGCTCCGGCCTGAAGTTAAAGAGCAGGCATACCGCAGCGATCAACAGCAACACCAGCACTAAAAACGCCGCTGCAATCCGGACCAGGAGGAAAGGCGCCCGGCCCAGGATTTGTCGCGGTCCTGAGGCGGACGGAGCATCAGCCACGGAATTTGCTTCCTGGCGAGAAAATAGCGGAAAAAATGCTTGAGATTCCTGAACAAGACGAGAAGATATACGGCATATCCAGGGTCATATCATAACCATCTTCAGGTACACTGTGAACATCTCCGCTGTCATTTCCACTGCCGAGGAAAGCCCGATGACTGAAAGCACTTTACCCGCCCTGCTTACCCAAGGTCTGTCATCGATCCCTGTAGATCAGGACATCATTAGTGAGATGGCGAACACGGTCTGGAAAACCTTATCCTCCTCACAACGCCAGGTTTTATTGAATGCCCCCGCAGATTTTTTCCGGCACTGGCTGCAAGTGGCCTGCGCCAGCCCCTTTCTGCGCCAATATCTGCAGCGCTATCCGGCGCGGCTTCTGGAACTGGCCGAAGGCCATATCACCCCCTTTCCTGACGTCGAAAATGCTGATGCAGAAACCTTTGGCACGGCGCTGCGTCGCTACCGCAATGCGCGGATGATCGAAATTCTCTGGCAGGACCGCATGGCCGGTGAACAGCTCTCAGACACCGTTGCGGCTTTGAGTAACCTCGCCGAAACCTGTCTGCAGCAAGCCTGTGAATATGGCCTGAAATTGCTGGAAAACAAACATGGACGGCCCTTGAATGCTGCTGGAGAACCCGTCTATTTCAGTGTCATCGCCATGGGAAAACTGGGCGGGAAAGAGCTGAATGTGTCCTCCGATATCGATCTCATTTTCTGCTTCAGCGAAAATGGCTGCAGTGATGGCCCACGCCCTCTGGAAAACAGCGAATATTTCAGTCGCCTGGGACGTTGGCTGATCCAGACCCTGGATCAACAGCTGGCTGAGGGTTTCTGCTTTCGCGTGGACATGCGTCTGCGCCCTTTCGGCGAGGCCGGCCCCTTGTGTATCAGTGCGACAGCCATGGAGCATTACTATCAGGTGCATGGTCGGGGCTGGGAACGTTACGCCTTCATCAAAGCCCGCCCCGTAGCCGGAGACTTGTCCTTCGGAAAGCGGCTACTGGACATGCTCCGCCCTTTTGTATATCGCCGCTACCTGGACTTTACCGCCCTGCAGGGGCTACGTGAGGTCAAGGCGTTGATGGATGCGGAGCAGGGCGAAAGCCGTCAGGACATCAAAAAAGGTCAGGGTGGCATCCGCGAAATCGAGTTCATCTGCCAGTCCCTGCAGATTATTCACGGTGGCCGTCACCCGCAATTACGCGACAGCAACACCCTCAGCACCCTGAATACCCTGAATGAAATGGGGCTGCTACCCGCAGCGGATTTTCATTTACTGGGTAAGGCCTACGCTTTTTTACGCAATACCGAACACTGCCTGCAAATGGTGCAGGATCAGCAAACCCAGCAACTGCCGCGCAGCGAATGCGAATGGCAGCGTCTGGCTTGTGCCATGCACTACCCGGAGGTGAACAGCTTTCGTGCCGACCTGGACCAGTTGCGTCAGCAGGTCCATCAGATTTTTGTGCAGACCCTGGCTCCGCAAGATGGGCTCTCCAGCAACGCCGTCGAACAAGGGCAGCAACTCTGGCAGTACGCCCAGAATCATGCGCTGGACCTGCTTCCTGAGGAACTGCTGCAGAGCCTGCATTTTTCCTGCCCCTCCGAAAGCTGGGCGCGGCTCTGGCGCTTTGCCCATAGCCGGGATGTTTCGCTGCGTCTTTCCACGCTGGGACGTCAGCGCGTGGATCAACTGTTGCCACAGATTCTGGAAATATGCGGTCAGGAAGAAAACGCTGACGCCCTCCTCCAGCATTTTCTGAACCTGCTCGAAGCCATTCTCAGCAAAGCCAATTACCTCGCGCTCCTGGCCGAAAATCCCCGTTACCTTGCGCATTGCAGTGCCTTGCTGCACAGTCCCTGGCTGGCCCAACAATTGGCGCGTTTCCCTCTGCTGCTGGATGACATGTTCAGCCCGCAGCATCCGTCCGGAGAATGGTCAAGCATTCTCCAGGCCCAGTTAGCCAATGCGGAAGACCAGGAAGAACGCATGGATACCCTGCGACGCTTCAAAAATGGTGAACAGGTGCGACTTGCCGCCAGCTTCTGGACCCGGCAATTACCCGTGGAAGATCTGCTAGGTCAACTCAGTACCCTGGCGCAATTATCCTTACAGACGGCATTGGGCTGGGCTCAGGAAGAGATGGAGCGGCGCCATGGTTGCATCTGCGCCGGTGATGGTCAGCCAGCAGCTTTCGCGGTCATCGCCCTGGGCAAGTTGGGAGGGCAGGAGATGGGCTTCGCCTCGGACCTCGATCTGATTTATATCTATGACGCCCCGCCCGATGCCGAAAGCGACGGACCGGCCCCTCTCCTCGCGTCCACCTGGTTTGCACGCCTCGGGCAACGGCTCATCCACCTCCTCAGCACCTTGACCCGCGCGGGCGTGCTGTATGAGATTGACATGCGCCTGCGCCCCAGCGGTCAGTCAGGGCCTTTGGTCAGCAGTCTGGAAGCCTTCCGCCATTATCAGCAGCAATCGGCCTGGATCTGGGAGCATCAAGCCCTGACCCGGGCCCGCTGGGTCGCCGGAGATCGACAACTGGGAGTCCATTTTGAGGCACTCCGCCGGGAAATCCTGTGCAATCCCCGTGACTCCACTACCTTGCAAAGCGCCGTGCGGGACATGCGCAAGCGCATTTTTGACAACAAAAACATAGCGTCGGGGGCATTTCATCTGAAGCTCAGTCCGGGCGCACTGACAGATATCGAGTTTCTGGTACAATTTGCTATGCTAAGTGCTTGCCCGCAGCAGCCTGAATTGTGTCAGAATACCGGTACCGCTGCAGCCATCCGTGCCTTGATGAAATCCGGTTTATGGGATCTGCAGCGAGGTGCAGCATTGCTTCACGCCTGGCAGCTCTACCGGCAAGTAGAAAATGAACGCTGGCTGAATTTGCAGGAAAATAACGTACATGCCGATGACAGCACGCATTGGGACGCTTTGCAGGAGGCCTCTCAACAAGTGCGACACGTCTGGCAGGAATGGATTGGCAGTTATACGGATTAAGGAGAAGTCAGGATGTCCATGGAAGATCGCGACGGTTTTATCTGGTTTGATGGCAAAATGGTGCCCTGGAGAGAAGCTACAGTCCATGGACTGACCCACAGCCTCCACTATGGCATGGGCTGCTTCGAAGGTGAACGGGCTTATGCCACTCCTCAGGGTGCGGCCATTTTCCGCTTGCCGGAACACACCAAACGGCTTTTCAACAGCGCCAAAATCCTGCAGATGGAAGTCCCCTTCAGCGAAGCGGAAATCAACGCCGCCACCAAAGAAGTCATTCGCGTCAACCAACTGGAATCCGCCTATATCCGCCCACTGCTTTTTTATGGTGCTGAAGGCATGGGACTGTCTGCCAAGGGGCTGAAAGTGCATGTCCTGATTGCAGCCTGGAGTTGGGGCAGCTATCTGGGACAGGAGGCTCTGGAAAAGGGTATTCGCGTCAAGGTCAGCTCTTTCAATCGTCATCAGGTAAATATTCACCTGTGCAAAGCCAAGGCGACCGGCAACTACATGAATTCCATGCTGGCCCAGCGCGAGGCCTCGTCCTGCGGATATGATGAAGCCCTGTTGCTGGACCGTGAGGGTTATGTGGCTGAAGGTTCCGGTGAAAATGTGTTCATGGTGCGGGACGGCACTTTATATACCCCCACCCTGACCAGCGCCCTGGAAGGCATTACCCGCGACACCATTATGCGCTTTGCCCGGGATGCCGGCATTCCTATTGTCGAAAAGCAGCTTACCCGTGACGAGTTTTACATTGCCGACGAAGCCTTCTTTACCGGAACCGCCGCCGAAGTGACGCCCATTCGCGAAATCGATGGCAGAATCATCGGCAGCGGCAGCCGGGGACCCATCACCACGCAACTACAAAGCCGTTATTTTGACACGGTGGCCGGGCGTCGGGATGATCATCCGGAATGGCTGCATCTGGCAGGCTGAACCATGAAAGAGACTGTTCACTGTTGCAACCGGGGTTTTACGGAGGTGGAACCCCGGCAGTTGCCTCTATACTGCCCACAACCGGGGATGAGCCGCTGGAATGGTCACCCCCGGGTGTTTCTCAAAATTGAGGAAAGCGGCGAGGCCCGCTGCCCCTATTGTGGCACCCTTTATGTACTGAAGGGTGGACCGTTAAAAAAAGCGGCGGGGCATTAAGCCCGAGTCACGGCAGACATTTGCAGACAGCACGGATGCAGATTGCAGGATTAGACCACTTGGGCGCCGCACCTGCGCACTGCCACAGCGTGCAGAAGGCCCTGGCAGGGGGCTAATGAGGCAACCAGTGCAGAAATGCCTGGGGGCCTAGATAGCCCTCCTGCTGTGCCTGTACCTGCCCGTTGCTACCTATGGCCATAAAGGCCGGTGGACCCACCAAGTTATAGCGTTTCAATAATGCCCGACTACTGGCATCATCCTGAGTGACATCGACGCGGATCAGCACCCGGTTTCCCAGGGCTTTTTCCACTGCTGGTGTCGCAAAGGTAACCCGGTCCATCCGCGCACACTCCACACACCAACTGGCCCAGTAATCTATCAGCACCGGCTTACCCTTGGCCTGCTGCAAGGCAGTATCCAGAGCTGCCGGACTTTTGACCACCGTAAAATGCAGCGCCGCCGATGACGACTGTGCTGCTTGCGGACCCTTGGTAACCTGCAGGAAACGCGCCAGAGGCTGCAGCGGATCACTGGCGCCACTCAGTGCACCCACCCCCATGACCAGACCATAAGCCAGCAGAACAATGCCAATCCCTTTCCAGAAGCGCCGCCACCCTGCAACTTCTGCCGTCAAGGAATCCAGTGCCCCCAGATAGATGGAAGAAATGATGGCCAAAGCAGCCCAGAGCGCGAGACTGACCGGTCCCGGCAGCACCCGGGCCAGCAGCCAGATGGCGACTCCCAGCATCAGTACGCCAAAAATGGCCTTGACCGCATCCATCCAGGCTCCAGCCCGGGGCAGCAGGCGCCCCGCCGAGGTACCGATAATCAGCAGGGGTACCCCCATCCCCAGACTCAGAACGAACAGAGACAGCCCCCCTAGAAACACATTACCCGTCTGGGAAATGAACAATAAAGCCCCAGCCAGGGGGGCCGCCACACAAGGCCCCACAATCAACGCCGACAAGGCCCCCATGATAAAGCTGCTGAACAGATGCCCCCCCCTCCCCATCCGGGAAAGACGGGTTTGCAGACTGCTCGGCATTTGCAACTCGTAAAATCCAAACATGGACAGGGATAACAGCACAAAAATCAGGGCAAAAGCCCCCAGCACCCAGGGGTTCTGGAAAGCCGCCTGCAGGTAGGCGCCGGTGATCGCGGCCAGCACACCGGCGATGGTATAGGTCAAGGCCATGCCCAGCACATAAGCTAAAGACAGAGCAAAAGCCCGGGACTTTTGTCCTCCACGTTTTGCCTCCTGACCGACAATCAACGCGG
This sequence comes from Acidithiobacillus montserratensis, assembly GCF_018853465.1. Classification (GTDB taxonomy): domain Bacteria; phylum Pseudomonadota; class Gammaproteobacteria; order Acidithiobacillales; family Acidithiobacillaceae; genus Acidithiobacillus; species Acidithiobacillus montserratensis. Next base: position 38,148 of record NZ_JABBOU010000069.1, on the reverse strand, counting down.
ATAAAATGGGAATCATCGGAAAAATGCAGGGCGTAAAGGCCAAGCCCAGACCGGAAAGGAAAAACAATCCCAGGGTCAACCAGAAGCTGTCCTGCAGGGCGCCCGCCAAGGCTCCGGCATTACTGGAAGGATGCAATTCCGCAGGATGGGGCTGCGGAGTGGGTTCTGCAGGCGGCGCAGAGGAAGGGGCTGCCTGCAGAGGTACCTGCACCGTCTTGCTCTGTTCGGGATAACAGACTCCGGCATTGGCACAGCCCTGATAAGTCGCCTTGACTACCAGCGAATGGGGTTCGGTGCCTTTCACTGCAAAAGGCACCGTCACCGTATTTTCGCCTTCCAGCACCCGCATTTTGCCGAATGCGGGGTCATTCAGCATCACTCCACGAGGAAGCGTATATTTTCCCGGCACGATGTTGTCAGGAAGCAAGGCGATTTTAATGCGATCCCGGTAAAGGTGATATCCGGGGGCGACATCCCAATGCAACTGCAGGTGATTGGGGCTGGCCAGCGTTGCGGAAAAATGGAATGCCTGATCCGGGCTGAGAAAATGTTCGGCAGATGACAGGGGACTCATCAAGCCCCATAACAGAAGGGCACTACAGAAAACCATGAATCTGGCCCAAAGAGTCCTATGTGTTTGCCGAACAACCATGCTGATTTTACCCCCGCAGCTTGTAGATTCGCCCCCGGAGGGGAAATTATGGCAGCCTACTCGTCTCTGAAAGTAGCAACAAGCAGGCCATCTTAATATTAGACGGGCCGTACTAAAGTTTTTGGATCGTTTGAGAACGCTACTGGAACTTTTTGGAATACCCATGTTCCAATCTTTTGCAAGCGGCTGTGATAGGTTGCGAGCGCATGTTTCTTCCTCCTTTGGTGGTTTTAGGGCGAATCTTCGGATTTCGCCCTTCTTTTTTCCGACCGGTCGGGATGTTATTTGCACAAAGCCACAGCATTTGCTAATATAATCTGGCAATCTGCTTCCGTAGTTTTGGATTGCGAGCGCATGTTTCTTTCCTCCTTTGTGGTTTTAGGGCGACTATAGGGTCGCCCTTTTTTACATGGAGACACAGCCATGACCACTTCTGCCGAACGCTCCTTTACCCTCGTACATGCCAGCGGTGAGCGGCTCTCCGGCCTTATCCATGAAAATCACCAGGATCCGGTGGGTATTTTTCTGCCCGGCTTTGCCTCCAATATGCAGGGTTCCAAATCCCGGATGCTCGCGGCCTATGCCCGGCAGCAAGATTGGTCCTGGGTACGCTTTGATCCACGTGGGGTTGGTCGTTCTGACGGCGTTTTTGAGAAACTGACCCTGAGTCGCTACCTGGAAGATCTTCACCTGGTTCTGCAGATGCTGGAAAACCGGCCCGTCATTCTGGTCGGTTCCAGCATGGGCGGATGGCTGGCCACGATTGCTGCCACACGCTGGCCCGAACGGGTGCGCGCTCTCCTCCTCATCGCACCCGCCTTCAACTTCATTCAAACCCTGTTTCAGACTCTTTCTCCGGAAGATCAGCAGCACTGGCAGGATAACAATCTCCGCTGCTGGCAGGATCATTATGGACTCGGAGAATTGCGCATGCACTTCGATCTGGTGGCCGACAGTTGGCAGTATGATCTGCTGCGCTTTCCGGCGTACCTGCACTGCCCCGTTGAAATCCTCCATGGTACCGAGGACGAAGCGGTACCTTTGTCGCTCAGCTATCAGTTCGCGGCTTGCACCCGCTGTGAGCAACTGGTCTTGCGCCCGCTGCCCGGTATCCATCACCGCCTGCAGGGTGCCGACCGGGTCTTGCTCCATAGCCTGCAGCGCCTCTGGCCAGCGGAATAAGGCCAGCCAACAGCCCGTCCCCCTTGACAGCGAAATCTCAGCGCCTATGATTAGCACTCGATGGGTGTGACTGCTAACAACACCCAGGATGAAGTCATCCATTCACTGGTAAACACGAGGAAATGATCAATGAAACTGCGTCCTTTACATGATCGCGTCGTAATTCGTCGTCTGGAAGAAGAGCAGAAAACTGCTGGCGGGATCATCATCCCCGACACCGCCAAGGAAAAACCGGTCCGTGGCGAAATCGTCGCTGCCGGTCACGGCAAGATTCTGGAAGATGGCAAAGTCCGCGCCCTGGATGTCAAAAAAGGCGACCAGGTACTGTTTGCCAAATATGCCGGCACCGAAATCAAGGTGGAAGGTGAAGAGCTGCTGGTGATGCGTGAAGACGACATCATGGCGGTTATCGAAAAGTAATCATTGCTGAATAGTCACCCACATTCATCTATTTTGAGGAGTATTTATGCCAGCTAAACAAGTTGCCTTTGCTGAACACGCCCGTGAAAAAATGCTGCGCGGCGTCAACGTACTTGCCGATGCCGTCAAGGTTACCCTGGGCCCCAAAGGCCGTAACGTGGTCCTCGACAAGTCATTCGGTGCCCCCACCATCACCAAGGACGGTGTTTCTGTCGCCAAGGAAATCGAACTGGCCGACAAGTTTGAAAACATGGGCGCCCAGATGGTGAAAGAAGTGGCCTCCCAGGCTTCCGACGAAGCCGGTGACGGCACCACCACCGCCACAGTTCTGGCCCAGGCCATCATCCGCGAAGGCCTCAAGGCCGTCATCGCCGGCATGAACCCCATGGACCTCAAGCGCGGTATCGACAAATCCGTCACGGTCATTGTCGAAGAACTGAAAAAACAGTCCAAGCCCTGCAAGACCCAGAAAGAAGTCGCCCAGGTCGGCACCATTTCTGCTAACTCTGACGACTCCATCGGCAAAATCATTGCCGAAGCCATGGAAAAGGTCGGTAACGAAGGCGTCATCACTGTTGAAGAAGGTTCCGGCCTCGACAATGAACTGGATGTCGTCGAAGGTATGCAGTTTGATCGCGGTTATCTGTCCCCCTACTTCGTCAACAACCAGGACAAGATGGTGGCCGATCTGGAGAACCCTTACATTCTTCTCCACGACAAAAAGATTTCTTCCATTCGTGACATGCTGCCCGTCCTGGAACAGGTGGCCAAGTCCAGTCGTCCTCTGCTGATCATCGCCGAAGACGTGGAAGGCGAAGCCCTGGCTACCCTGGTGGTCAACACCATGCGCGGCATCATCAAGGTCGCCGCCGTCAAGGCCCCGGGCTTTGGTGATCGTCGCAAAGCGATGCTCGAAGACATGGCCATCCTCACCGGCGGCCGCGTGGTTTCCGAAGAAATCGGTATGAAACTGGAAAGCACCACCCTCGCCGACCTCGGCCAGGCCAAGAAAGTCGTCATCGACAAGGAAAACACCACCATTATTGATGGCGCCGGCCAGCAGAACGAAATCAAGGCCCGTGTCGAGCAGATCCGTCGCCAGATGGAAGACGCCAGCTCCGACTATGACCGTGAAAAACTGCAGGAACGCGTCGCCAAACTGGCGGGCGGCGTTGCAGTCATCAAGGTCGGTGCCGGCTCCGAAATGGAAATGAAGGAGAAGAAGGCCCGTGTCGAAGACGCCCTGCACGCTACCCGTGCGGCCGTTGAAGAAGGCATCGTCCCCGGCGGCGGTGTGGCTCTGGTACGCGCCCGTCACGCCCTGGAGAAATTCAAGACCGACAACCATGACCAGGATATGGGTGTAGCCATCATCCGTCGCGCCATTGAAGAACCCTTGCGGCAGATCGTCGCCAACGCCGGTGGCGAAGGCAGCGTGATCCTCAACAAGGTAGTGGATGGCAAGGCAGGCTATGGATACAACGCCGCCACCGACGAATATGGTGACATGTTCGAAATGGGCGTCATTGACCCGACCAAGGTCACCCGCACCGCGTTGCAGAAGGCCTCCAGCATTGCCGGCCTGATGATCACCACGGAAGCCATGGTTACCGAACTGCCCAAGAAGGACGACAAGGCAGGCGGCGATATGGGTGGTGACATGGGTGGTATGGGCGGCATGGGTGGCATGGGCGGCTTCTAAGCCTTTTCATCCAGACGTCGGTACTGTCAGAGAACCGGCCTCCTTTTGGGGGCCGGTTTTTATTGTCATGGCACAAAAAAACTCTGTCCATATCTGCATTCCCAAGATGAGATTTTTATAGAAACTGACGATCAGGCTCAAAAGACAACCTCAGACCGTCCAAGCAGATTGGCTGTACTAAAGAACTTACACTTTCAACACACCTTTTGCATACCCTCAAAATAAATAATAGCACATTGATAAATATGATTTATTTTTTCTGAGCAGAAAAGCATCGCACGGATGGACATATGATCGTGTTACTCCTGCATTACAAAAAGTATCAGAGGGTCTGAACCACAAGAATATACAACATATTGATATATATATGTTTTAATGGCTGGCACGATAGCTGCTTTGGGTATCCCGTAACCACTACTTATTGGTGCATACGAAATGGATGCTAAAAAATATCAGTTCATACATAAACGTTCATCATTTTTGGTGGGTCTTGTGTGCGGGACGCTGTGCATAGGTTTTGCCCATGCAGGAACTGCCGTGAAGCAAATAGACCATTTAAAAATAACGGGCACAATCATTCAACAAAAAACCTTTAGTAAAACTTCTTCAGAAGCCATCCAGTCAGATCCATTCATCGGGCGCGACAACTCTCTGTCCGACAAAATGCTTGGTGAAATTGCTGGCAAGGGTGTTCCAGTCAATTTACCCTCTGTTACACGCAACAGTAATAGCGTTGTTCTCTGGGATGAAATGCAGAATCGCTCTGGCGGCGGTAAAAGCTCTATTGAATTGGGCGGTGGAAACAATTTGCAAAGCATCAGCATGTCCACAAATCGCTAATAAATTTTTAGACGAGGGGAGTCGAGAGCAATGAAGCCAGAATTTCTTTTAGGATTGACCCTGATATTTACCGGGTTTTCCATGAATGCTGCAGCCGCCCCTCAGATTGCACCCGTAAATCAATCAAGCAGCGTTATTGAAGGTAATGCGTTTGTAAACGGTACAGGTGTAATGGCTATTAATGAAGTTGCAGGCGTAGGTAATGCTCAAGCCAACAGCATCCAAATGGTTATTGGTGCTATCAGACCTGTATCAAATAGCACTTTATCGCAAAATATTACTAATACAGCAAAGAAGGTTCCATCGTCAACACCCAACAGTTTGAATAATGTGGTCATCAGTCCCACAGCTTTCAAAGGAGCTGAAGGTATTGCCCAAATCAACCAAGTAGCAGGTTCAGGCAACACATCAGCAAACAGCTTCACCCTTGGGATAGCGCCCGGGGTAATTCAGTAGGTAGTACCAACTTTAATCTTTCAACCAATTGAGGAGAATAGCATGAAAAGTTATATCAAGTTAAGTCCAGTTGCCATTGCCATCGCTGCCCTCGTGGCCGCTCCCATGGCTTTCGCCGCCGGTGCCAGTGTCAACAACGGGCAGATGAGCCAAAGCAACACTCAAATTTCCGTTCTGAACTCTACTAACAATGCCAATATGCTTGGTAATGCTGGCGATGGAAGCATTGGTAACGTTGGTGTCAACATCGCCACTGGCAACCAAAACCAGCAGTCCAACGCCGGTTCTCTGGCCGCCAACGGTAAGACCCATGCTACATCAACCGCTGCTGTCTCTGCCACCCAAAATCAGGGCAGCAATCTTGCTATCCAGATGATTAACGGCAGCAACAATGTCAACATGAGCGATCATGCTCTCTCTGGCGCCTCAGGCAATATTGGTGCCAACATGACCTCTGGCATCTTCAACCAACAGCAGAACAATCTGGCAGTATCCTCTGCCAAGAAAGCTGGAAATTCCTCTGCAGCTACCAGCACCAGCCAGAATCTTGGTCAGAATTTAAGCGCCAGCGTCTACAACTACGGCAGCCAGGGAAATGCCAACAATACCCAAATCGGCGGAAGCGCTTTGAGCAACGCTTCTGGCAACATTGGTGTCAACCAGGCTGCTGGTATCAGCAACCAACAGAGCAACTCCATGGCATTGGCCTCAGTCAGCAAGAAAACGTCAAATTCCGACGCTTCCACCAATACCGCGCAGAATCAGGGGCAAAACCTCGCTATACAAGTGGTGGGTGGTGCCAACGCTGTAGACCTGACAGCCAACGCCTTACGGGGAGCCGCAGGCAACATCGGAGTAAACATGGCTTCTGGTAGTTTCAATCAGCAGCAGAACAGCACCTCCATCGCCAGCGCTGCCAAGAAAGCCAGCATGGTCAACTCTGCGAGCTATACCAACCAGAACATGGGCAATGAGGCCAACCTCAGCACCCTGAACTATGGCCACATGGTTGGTGGCAGCAATGAAACTGGTCTTTATGGGAATGTACTGAGCAACGCTGCTGGCAACATCGGTCTCAATCAGGCTGCCGGTATCAGCAATCAGCAGAGCAACTCTCTGGCCATTGCCACCGGCAACAAAAGCAACGGTGCCACCGCCACTGCGGGTACCAGCCAGTCTATGGGTGGAATCCTCAGTTCACAGGGCGTCCCTGTGATTTTTGGCCCCTTGGCTTGGTATCTGTCCTACCAGAATAATGCTGCTGGGGTCGGCAGCAACGCTCTGAAAGATGCCGCTGGCAACATCGGCGTGAATCTGGCTTCTGGCGCCAATAACCAACAGGGTAACTCTACTGCTCTAAGCTATGTCAGCAAAGGAAAGGGTCATTCTTGGGCCTCCGCCACAGCTGCTGCCAATCAGCTTTCCGTCAGCAACATTGCCTCTGATACCAACACCACTGATTCCAGCTTTATCAACGGCAATGCAGCAAAAAATGCCAGCGGCAATATCGGCATAAACGTGGCTACTGGGGTTCAAAACCAGCAGCAGAACGGGCTAGCTCTGGTTTCAGTGGCTTCTACCCACGCCATGGCTACCGCGAGCGCACCAGTGAGCCAAGTGGCTTACGCCAATCTTGGTGGAACCGTGGCCTCAACCTATACCAGCAGCGTCAGTGGCAATGCCTTGCAGAACGCATCCGGAAACATCGGACTGAATGTCGCTGCCGGCAACGGCAACCAGCAGTCCAATACCATGGCGATTGCCAGCGCTCAGTAAGCACTAGATGAAACCTCGCCACCCCCAACGGGGTGGCAGCTTTACCAAACTCATCATGAGGCCATCATCATGTTTAATTCCAAGGCAATTCGTCCTTTTATCTTTTCCAGCCTAATCATGGCAGCGGTATTTACTACCATCCAAAGCAATGATGCAAAGGGAGCAGCCTTTGGCGGTATAATTCCCGGAGCGGGCGTCATTCATCTACCTGTCACCAACATGATAGGGATGCATTTTATTCATGTAGTTCGGCAACGCACGGATTTTTCTTGTGGAGCCGCTTCATTAGCAACTATCCTCAAATACGCATTCGGCCAGAATGTTGACGAAGAAGAGGTCATAAAAGGCCTGTTCACCGTGAGCAATCCAGCAGAAGTTAAAAAAGTCGGATTTTCCATGCTGGATCTTAAAAAGTATGTAGACAAGATCGGGCTAAATGGCGAGGGATACGTCGTCACACCCGCGGAGCTCGAAAAAATTCATATTCCGGTCATAGTGCTTCTGGATCTTGGCGGTTACAAACACTTTGTTGTTCTTGAAAAAACGGGATCAAAACATGTTTATCTGGCGGATCCGGCACTCGGGAATCGCATCATGCCTAAAGAACAATTTCTCAAGGATTGGAACAAGATTGTTTTTGCTGTATTTGGGAAAAGCTTTGAACCCAACTCGGTACTTCTTACCCCGCCAGAACCACCAAGCGCACTTAAACTTCTGCATGGTATTTTACCAAGCACAAAAATATCTCCGGCGCACTTTGGTTTTGATCAGGCTAATTATTTTTAATCATAAATATACTTGAGAGAGGCTTATCATGAACGAATACCTATACCATAAAACTGCTGCAGTGGCAGGTTGTTGTGTGGTTGTTTCGTCACTGCTTCTTAGTACCGTAGCTTTTGCACTCCCTTTCACACAGGTACTACCCGTCAGTTTCAAACCAGTTTCTGATCAATCCTTATCCAAAATAGTAGGTCGCGGCGTCATTGGTGGCTCCATCGTTTACTTTGGCGTTGAAATGCAAACCAACTGGACATCCGGAAAGAACCAAACACCCATGCGCAGCACCATGAATGTCGCACTAAACAGTTCTGGGAATATTTTCTTGCCCACTATTACCTATTCAGTAAATGGTACCCTTCCTCAAGCTACCCAGAGTATCAATAATCAAGTTGATGGTAGCGGACTTAATAACACCAAGGGAGTAACGCAAGCCATTCAAATTGCGGGTAATAGCAATTCAATTCAGAACGGAATGTCATTGAATGTGATTAAAGGTACACCGAACACACCCATTTCAGGCACAGCCCTGGCGGAAGGAACACACAATATAAACAACACAACTACCATGACTGTACAAAATGGACAGTTATCCATGTTAATCAATGATGGGGGTTCATCTGTTCGTCAAGGAATAGGAACCAATGGACTGTTCCAAATAGCTCAGGTTGGTACGAATTTAAACATCATACAAAATCAAATGAAACTTACCTTGGGTGTCAATCAAAACAAAGAGAACGTTCAGAACCTTGCGCAATTGCAGTCAATTTTGGGCGCCATGCATGGATTAGCTGGAACACAATAAATTTTGTGAATTAAAAAAGGAGAGATAAATAGTGTTAGTTATCTCTCCTGATATTGTATAATATTGGTTAACATCAGAAATTATAAGGAATAGTGGCCGTAAGCTGAAAACTTGGCGCACTGCTTGTAATTCCGGCACCGAGATTCATAATCAATGAGGTTTTCGAGTTGAAAGCATAGGTCATTCCTACATTGGCAATAGCCACATTAGCCCCACTTCCAACCAGTGTCGTCCATGGACCACCTGGTGTGCGAATTTGCGTGTCGGACTGAATACGATCCGCAAATGAAGTACTCAAACTTAGTCGATCATTCAAGGCAAAAGCAACTCCCAGGCTGTATTGAAATGCATTTCCTAGTGCAACTTCGCCGGGCTGGACCTGATCCATTGTCGTACTGATATCAGGAAAATTTTTATTGAAATTATAATAGTAACTCACACTTCCAAAAAAAATCGCTGGATCAGAGGTGGCTACAAAAGAGAGCCCCGGGGTCAAGGTCCAAACGCCATTACCAGTAGGCAAATTAGTCGGGACGATGAGATTTGAGTTGCCGGCATCAGGTTGATAGACCTTTATTCCATAGGGATTTATGCCAGTAGGTGCAGTAACCAAAAGACTAGCTGTTAAACTTGGTAACCTTTTGCTTTCTTTGAAAATCTGGTAGTAACCACCAAAACTGATATCGCCAAGGCGAGGACCATGCGAGGAAACGGTCGCTTGGCTGTAGCTTTTGGATGCATCCTGTGCACCACCAATTTGATAAACACTCTGGCGATAGACAATCGGCACGTTCAGCACTAACTGCAAACGATTAGTTATGGGATAGTAGGCTGATTCAGTGAATGTATAAATACTTGAATTGACTTTTGAAATATTTATATTTCCAAGAAAAATGGCACCCAGAGCAAGAAAGCCATTGAGATTCAACGTGTTTTGATCAGAGTAAGCATAAGAAACACTGGATTGCAGCGTTAATTGCGGATAAAAGAAATCTGAATTTTGTTGCAAAATCGCTTTTTTGCTGGCGGACTCGGGCGGGGCTTTCAGAGTTTGGTCAGCCGCACTAGCTTCTGAGGTCAATCCACTCAACACTGTGAGAACAAGACCAAGAACAAATCGATTTCGCATACTTAAGACACTCCTAATATTTCTGTTTCTAGAGCCATAGATCTAATGTGGTACACTTTCTGCCAATCTCATTCTTTGATCAAAATGATACCCCAAACAGAATTTTTTGGATACCCGGAGAATCAACACCAGACAACCCGTTTGCACTACCCATCTGTACTGCATGATTGATAAGCAAAAAATTAAAAAAATACTGTAACGTGGATGCAACACTAAAAATAAATTTGTAACCACTTGAAAAAATTGAATTAATGGGCCGCATTCATGCATTACTGTTTTATTTTTGTTATTATCTTCACGGTCAATGTTACCTAAAAATTGTATCATACTGAAAATATTAGTTTTTTAATTGGCATATTATTTGCTTTTCCTTCTAGAACAAAACCAACGGGTTGGGATAAACATGCTAGAAACACAAACCGAGAAAGATCTAAATAAAAATGTGGCTGCCACATTGCCTACACGAAAGTGTGCAACACTTATCAACACAAACGCTGCAACTAAAGAAAACTCAGAAGCGAACAACCAAAATGCAAAGAAAGTTTATATTCCTGTTTATAGCAAATTTCTCATTGCACAATTCGGAGCAATTTTGTGGGTGCTATTCAGCATCTGGGTTGCTTTACCCTGGATGGATAGCCTTGCCAAATCATTTGGATGGGTGCTGACCATTTTCGCAATTGGTGGCATAGCTATCGTTCCTGGTTATATTTCTGGCATTATTATTTTCAGTATTTTGCTGGATCGTAGACCACCCATAAGCACACCGGATGAACTGCCAGCAGTAAGCATATTAATTGCTGCATACAATGAGGAGAATGCCATTGAAGACACACTAAAATCCATTCTCAATCAATTTTACTCCGGAATCATAGAAATCATTGTTATTGACGATGGATCTACCGATAAAACGATAGATATTGTCGAGACAGTAACTGATCCAAGAATAAAAATTATTCAGCAAAAGAAAAATCAAGGGAAAGCCAGTGCGCTTAATGCAGGATTGGCTGCAGCTTCGCATGGCCTCATCATTACCGTCGATGCCGATACATTTCTGTACAAAGATGCCTTAAAATATATTGTGGGTCGTTATCTTGGCGATCCAGAGGGTACTGCCGCAGTTGCTGGAGCTATCGCTGTACGCAACTCAAGAAAATCATGGATTACCAGGATACAGGAATGGGATTATTTTCATGGTATTGCAGTTGTCAAAAGAGTTCAAAGTCTTTATCAGGGCACCCTGGTTGCCCAGGGTGCGTTCTCCCTGTATAAGCGTGACCTGGTTATGGAGATGGGAGGATGGGCCCCCTGTGTTGGTGAAGATATTGTCCTTTCCTGGGGATTGCTAAAGCAAGGATATCGGATTGGTTATGCGGAAAATGCTATTGTATTTACCAACGTACCAGAAACCTATAAACAGCTTTTTCAACAACGCCGACGTTGGGCGCGCGGCATGTTTGAAGCAATACGAGCTCATCCCGGAATTTTCCTAAAAAGGAGAATAACTCTGCAGTTTGTTTTTATAAATATGTTATTTCCCTGGCTGGATATTAGTTACCTTTTATTTTTTATCCCAGGAATAATTGCCGCTTGCTTCGGGTTTTTCCTGCTTGCCGGACCAATAACTCTCTTACTATTACCTTTAGCAGCAATTAATAACGTGGTAATTTTTTCTGTGCAAAGCACCATGTTTAAAGAACGAGGGATACATATTCGCAAAAATCTTCGCGGCATGTTTCTTTATGTTTTCCTTTCTCAACTACTCATGTCACCAGCCTCTTTAGCCGGATATGGTTCTGAATTGTTGAGCCTTAGAAAAAAATGGGGTACCAAGTGAAAAATTGCTCTATTCTAATAATGGTTGCCATTGGTGGACTGTTTTTGTTGTCTGGTGCCACCATTGCCGCCGCCGACCCAAGCCAAAACATCCGGCTGGGGCGCGAGTCTTTAACACAAGAACATCCTCAATTGGCCTTATCATATTTTCGTAAAGCGCGTAACGAAATCAATCTCAATCTTGAAAAATATCAGGCGGATCGACTTGCTGCCTTGGCCGGCCTGGGTTATGCCGCACTATGGGTCGGCAATTCTCATGAAGCAGAACGTGCCTACATTGAAGGCATATCCATCGCCCGCAGTTCTGAAGACCAGAAAACCATGCGAGTAGGACTTGCTAGGGCACTTATCAATTTAGGACGTCCAAGAGAAGCCTATGACACTTTAAAACCAGTTCGCAGTATGGGTGCGGACCCACAATTACAATCTGCCATTGCCAGCTCTTTACTAAATTGGGATACCGTTGCCCAAAAACATCTGGATCTCTCCGCACCCCATGAGGTTTACCCTGGACCCCAATGGCAAGCACAGCTTTTTAGGCAAACTTCGGATTATGTATACTATCCTCTACACGATCGAATTAATTTGGGCTACCATTACAGCAGTGATAGCGACCACAACATTAATCAAATATATCAGGCTGGCGTCACCATTCCAGGCTATGGCCTAGGGGATAATACTCTTAGTCCAACCATGTGGTATGCAGGTTTTCGCCAAACCCAGATCAACGATAGCAATGGTCAGATCGGCTTTTCGTCGCTAGACGGTGGATGGTCAGCTCCTTTGAATACTAACTGGCAGTACAGTATCATCGGGGGGATCAGCACTGCAAGAAGGTGGACTTTTGGTGATGTAAATGCTCAAATCAATTACCAACCCACTGATTCTTGGGGACTCAATCTCAGTTATGACCGTGGTCCCATTCGCACAGTCACCGCTGTGGAAAATAGAATTCTGGTAAACACCGTCAGCATAGGTGGTTTCGGTCGTCTCAGGAATATTGGCACATTGGGTGTAGCATATTTCCATCAAGCCTTTAGTGATGCTATTCAACGTGACGGCGTTGTAGCCCGTGTTACTCCGGAATTCTACAGTTTCAGTAGCCTACCCATCAGCCTCGGGGTTCAGGGATATTTCCGAACATATACCAGCAGCGTGGGTATCGTTAATGGTGGCTATTTCAACCCTCATCACTATCTGGAAGCATTGGGGTACGTCATATATGTGCAGAAATTTTCGCCTTATTCTGTGATGCGTCTTTATGCGGGCTACGGTAGTCAGACCGTAGATGACGTAACGACACCAGTAGCTGATTTTTACGGTACCATCACCGATATTGTTTCACATTATTTACAAATCAGTCTTACTGGAGGTTATACCGAGATAGCTAGCGCGTATGGAGGAGGATCAGGTTATCACCGGAGTTATGTAGGGGCCAACTTTACGATCCCCTTTTGAAAAAATGGCGGAGAGGGTGGGATTCGAACCCACGTGGGGCTATTAACCCCCATCCGATTTCGAGTCGGCGCCGTTATGGCCACTTCGGTACCTCTCCGTGGAGGCATACATTAAGCTTTCATGAGGGCTTCGGCAAGCCCTCTAAACTTCAAAACCCGAGCGTTCGGATAGTATCAATTCTGCTGCCAGTAACACACCTTACAAACGGGCGCCATCGTTACGATCCTTGGAGCTGATGAACTGGCGTTTGAGCACATGCTCCCGCTTCAACCCCAGCCACAGGGCAATAGGGCTGGCGACAAATATGGAAGAGTAGGTGCCGACCACCACGCCAATTACCAGGGCTGTGGCAAAACCATGAATGACCGGTCCGCCAAACAAAAACAGGGAGAGCGCCACCATGAAGGTGATAAAGCTGGTGATGACGGTTCTGGACAGGGTTTCATTGATGGCTACATTGAAAATTCCCGCCACATCCCCGCTGCGCGAGGCGCGAAGGTCTTCACGCATGCGGTCAAACACCACCACGGTGTCGTTCAGGGAATAACCCATGATCACCAACAAGGCAGCGATGACCGTCAAGGAAAACTCTTCCTGACTGATGGCAAAAAAGCCCACCACCAGAATAGGATCATGGAGCATGGCCAGCACCCCACCCACTGCAAAGCGCCATTCAAAGCGGAACCCCACGTAAATCAGAATCCCCAGCGTCACAATAATCAAGGCCATGATGCCCTTGTTGCGGAGCTCTTTGCCAACTTCCGGGCCCACATACTCAGTGCGCCGGAGCTGTACATCAGGATAGGCTGCCTGATTTTTCTGAAAGACCTGCAAAATGCGGGTGCCTATGGCGCTGCTCTCCCCCGGCTGCGTGCGCAGACGAATCAACAGGTCGCGATCTCCGCCGAAGGTTTGCACCACCACATTGTGAAATCCTGCCGCCGTCAGTGTCCCTCGTACCGCACCTAGATCCGGAGTTTTGCTGAAAGCCAGCTCCACCAAGGTGCCGCCGGTAAAATCAATACTGTAATTCAGCCCACGCACCAGAAAAACCGCCACGGAGGCCACAATCAGCAGCGCAGATATGACGAGAAATATCCAGCGCCTCGACATGAAATCCACATGGGTACGTGCCTTAAATAATTCCATGACCTCGCCTCAAATATAGAGTTTCTGGACGCGTCGCTTACCGAGGACACGTTCGATAATCCCGCGACTCATCATGGTTGCGGTAAACATGGAGGTGATTACCCCGATAGTCAGCACCAGCGCAAATCCCTTGATGGCTCCGGTACCAAACTGGAAGAGCACCAGTGCGGCAATCAACACCGTAATATTGGAATCCACAATGGTCGCAAAGGCTTTTTTGAATCCAGCGTCAATGGCTGCCCGCACACTCATGCCATGGCGTAATTCCTCACGGATGCGTTCAAAAACCAGTACGTTGGCATCCACCGCCAAGCCGATTTTCAGCACAATACCGGCAATACCCGGCAGGGTCAGGGTCCCTCCCATCAAGGAAAGTACCGCCAGAATGGCGAGAATATTGACCAGAATAGCCAGATCCGCAATCAGCCCAAAGGCCCGATAGTAAATGGTCATGAATGCGACCACAAAAACCATCCCAAACAGCACGGCCATGACGCCGTCATGAATGGAATCCTGGCCCAGGGTGGGACCTACGGTGCGTTCCTCGGAAATATGGACGGGCGCCGGCAACGCCCCTGCCCGCAGTTCAATGGCGGCATTGCTGGCCGCCTTGAGGTTGGCAAAGCCGGTAATCTGGGCTCTGCCACCGGTGATGGCTTCACGAATGACGGGGGCCGTCACCACTTTGTTATCGAGCAGAATCGCCATGCGCTTGCCCACATTTTTGCTGGTCAGATCACCAAAAATGCGGGTACCGGCATTATTAAAACTGACGTTAATGATGGATTCGCCATTATTGTTATCCACTCCGGCACTGGCATTGCTCAAATAACGGCCGGTTAGTACCGTATCGGTATACAGTACATAAGGTGAACCATGCAGACCGTAATAAAGGGCAGTTCCAGGTGGAAGCTGGCCCTTCAGGGCATCGGCCATATTAGCCTGATCATCCACCATCTTGAACTCCAATTGCGCGGTGGAACCAATAATGGACTTGGCGCGCTGGGTATCCTGCACACCCGGCAACTGTACCGCAATATGCTCCATCCCCTGACGCTGAATGACCGGTTCCGAAACCCCCAGTTCATCAATACGATTGCGGATCACCACGATGGCCTGCTGGAGGGCATCATCTTTCATTTTTTTGGCGGCATCCGGAGTGATGGTCACCTCGATAATGCCTTTGGGCTGAACAGTGACCGCATAATCGGGGTACTGCTGGGCAATGGCTTTTTGTGCCTGCTGGGCCAGGGCCGGGCTGGCCATTTCAATATCCAGAGAAATGGGGCTCGTATTGTTCACGGCGAGATACTGGAGATCCTTGTGACGCAGGAAGGTTCGCAAGCTACCGCTATCCTGTTCCAGGGCGTGTTTGATAACGGCATCCGTATCGACCCGCAGCAGCAAATACACCCCGCCCCGCAAATCCAGACCCAGGTTGACCGGCTTGCCACCCAGGGATTTCAGCCAGTCAGGTTCGGCAGACATTTGCGACAGGATCACCTGGGCATTAGCCGGCAGTTTGTTCTGCAGCAAGGTTTCCGCTAGACCCTGGGCATTATCATCGGGGAAGAAAAAAGTGCTGCCCTGGGCATCGCTGCTGACCCGGGTCACTGGAATTTTGGCATCCTTCAGCCAGCCTTGCAGCGTTGCTACGGGTGGAATGATGGTGCCGATGGGTGCGCGTACTTCTACAGCGGCATGCCAGCCATAAAAATTGGGCAGTGCATATAACAATGCCGGGATCACCACCAGGAGAATAATCAGGTACTTCCACCACGGATAACGGGTCATGAACAGGCCTTAAAGTTTTTTCAGAGTCCCTTTGGGAAGCAACAAAGTGACCGCCGCTTTCTGGACTTTCACTGTAACGCCTTCAGCGACTTCAATATGCAGATATTCGTCGCCGAGTTGCATGACGCGGCCGGCGAGTCCACCCAGGGTGACGACCTCGTCCCCCTTGGAAATGGATGCCATGAGTTGGCGCTGCTCTTTGGATTTTTTCATCTGCGGACGAATCATCATGAAATAGATGATGGCGCCAAAAACCAGAATATACACAATCATGATCAGTCCGGAGTCTGAACCCCCACCGGCTGCAGTTCCGGCATAGGCATTGGCAATCGGTGAAAAACTCATTATCCACTCCTGATCAGGTTAGAGGGCGCCCATTGTAGCCTTTAGGCGTCAATGAGGGAACTTGTCCCGCGCCGCTGATAAAATTCTTTCCGGAAGGCTTCCAGACGCTGCTGCATGATGGCCTCGCGCAGACCGGCCATGAGGTCCTGGTAATAATGGAGATTGTGCTGGGTATTCAACCGGGCGCCCAATATCTCCTGGCTGCGCTGCAGATGCCGCAAGTAGGCACGACTGTAATTCCGGCAGGTATAACAGCCACATTCCGGATCGGGAGGCAGAGCGTCTTTTTCATAGCGGGCGTTTCGCAGTTTGAGGATGCCGTCCCGGGTAAATAACCATCCGTTGCGGGCGTTTCGGGTAGGCATGACGCAATCGAACATATCCACACCGCGAAAGACGCCTTCGACCAGGTCTTCCGGCGTCCCTACCCCCATCAAGTAGCGCGGCCGATCCTTGGGCATCCTGGGCATCAGGTCTTCGAGAACCTGCATCATCTCGGTCTTGCTTTCGCCTACCGAAAGGCCACCCACGGCAAGACCCGGAAAGTCGAGGTTTTGCAAGCCTTCCAGTGAGCGTCGCCGTAAATCGGCGTACATCCCGCCCTGGACAATGCCAAATAGCTGCCCTGGCCCCTGATAGGCCAGGCGCGAACGGGCTGCCCAGCGCAGGGAAAGCTCCATGCTCGTCCGTGCTTCGGCGTAAGTCGCCGGATGGGGCGTACATTCATCAAAAACCATGGCAATATCCGAACCCAGTACCGCCTGAATCTGCATGGACTCTTCCGGCCCCAGAAAGACCTTGTGACCATCGGTGGGGGCGCGGAATTCCACCCCGGCCTCGCGCAGCTTGCGCAAGGCTCCGAGACTGAACACTTGAAAGCCCCCGGAGTCCGTGAGAATGGGGCGATCCCAGTGCATCATCCGGTGCAGCCCTCCCAGAGCACTGATCACCTCCAGACCCGGACGCAGAAACAGATGAAAGGTGTTACCGAGAATGATGTCTGCACCAAGGGCCTTGAGCTCTTCAGGCGCCATGGCCTTGACGGTGCCATAGGTACCCACCGGCATGAAGGCCGGGGTTTGGATATCACCGCGTGGCAAATGGACGATTCCGCGCCGGGCGGCACCGTCCTCACCCAAAACTTCGTATATCCCCATCAGATCACACGGGTTCCGGGCACGGCGGGGGTAATGAACATGGCATCTCCATAGCTGAAAAAACGATAGCGGGCGGCCACAGCATGGCGGTAGGCGGCAAGCATACATTCCGTGCCCGCAAAAGCACAGACCAGCATCAGTAAAGTCGATTCGGGCAGATGAAAATTGGTCAGCAAGGCATCGATGACCTGAAATTTTTTACCCGGGTACAAAAACAGCCGGGTTTCCCCGACATAAGGACGGAGGTTTCCGTCTTGTCCGGCGGTTTCCAGCGCCCGACAGGCGGTGGTACCCACCGCTATCACCCGGCCGCCCCGCGCCTTGGTTGCAGCTATGGCATCCACGGTTTCCTGCGACACTATCAGGGTTTCCGCGTGCATGACATGTTCCAGCACGTCATCGCTGCGCACCGGTAGAAACGTCCCGGCACCGACGTGAAGGGTGACAAAACGCCGCTCGACTCCGCGTGCCTCCAGAGCATCCAGCAGGATCTGATCAAAATGCAGACCTGCCGTGGGGGCAGCGACTGCTCCCGGCTTATCGGCATAAACCGTCTGGTAACGCTCCCGGTCAGAGGCTTCGGGAGCGCGGTGAATGTAGGGCGGAAGCGGCATGCTCCCCTCGGATTCGAGGATATCCAACCAGGAGCCCTGCAGGAGATGCAGGCGTACATCCATACCTTCTTTTTCCAGAACTTCAGCTTCATCGCCATGGGCCAGACGCAAGTGCATACCGGGCCGCAAGGCTTTGGAAGACTTGGCCAGAAACCAGCCGTCCTGTTCACCCAGTAACCGATCCAGCAATAATTCCACCGCCCCACCCGTTTCCTTGTGAGCGTGGAGTCGGGCGGGAAGTACCCGGGTGTCATTGAGAATCAGCAGGTCGCCGGGATGCAGCCATGCGGGCAACTGGCGAATCTCGCTATCCTGCCACTGGCCGCTCTGACCATCGACCACCAGCATCCGTGAGGCGCTGCGCTCGGCGAGGGGTTCCTGGGCAATCAGCTCCGGGGGCAAGTCATAGGAAAAATCACTTTTCAGCATATTGTCTCTATTCAGGAAAACCAGTCCGTTTCATCTTCTGGCGGATGGGGAATCACTTGCACCTGGGTAATGCGCGGGCCTTTCTTGCGCAATACCAGCACATCAAAGTCCGGAAAATGCACCCGCTCGCCCTCCTCCGGGACTCTATCCAGTTGCCGCATCACCAGTCCACCGATGGTATCTGCCGCATCCTCGTCAATATCCCGATCCAGACAGCGCTCCAGAGAATAGAGGGAAAGACTGCCCGATCCCACCCAACTGCCATCCAGGCGCCGCTGCCATTCCTTGCGCTGGTGTCGGAATTCATCGGGAATGACACCGAGAAGACTCTCCAGGACGTGATCCAGGGTCACAAATCCGGTGATAGTGCCGAGATCGTCCACCACCAGGGCAAAATGGGGGTGACCGGAACGAAAATGACTGAGCAAATCCATGGCAGGCAGCGCCTTGTTGACCGAAGGCAGGGGGCGTAAGAGATTTTTGAGATCGCCCAGATCCCCATGACGCGCCAGTCGGGCAAAAGCATCCTTGACATGCAGCAGGCCGATGACGTGCTGGCGGTCGCCCTCGCAGACCGGGTAGCGGGTAAAGCGATGGCGCAACATCAGCGTCCGGGTTTCTGCGGTGCTGTCTTCGCGCATCAGACAGATCATGTCGGCAGCGGGACGCATCAAATCGCCGGCCGTCAGTTCCGTGAAGTCCAGGGTGCGATCAAGAATATCCCCGGTACGCTGACCCAGGGTGCCCTGGGCCTGGCTGAGGGCCAGAATCATGGCCAGCTCATCCCGGGAATGGGGCGCATCTCCGGCATGTTGATCGAGGCGCAAGGCGAACAATCGGAGGACAATGCGCGTTGCCCCGTTGAGCACCCAAATGGCTGGATACATCAGCCAGTAAAAAGCATAGAGCGGTGCCCCCGTCCACAGGGATACCGCTTCGACTTTGCGGATGGCCAGGGATTTGGGTACCAGTTCGCCAATGACAATGACCACAAAGGACACCAGGGCAAAGCCCAGGGCCAGGGCAACGGACTGCAGGATAGCTGGATTGCGTACCCCAAAAAAAACCAGTACGGGCTCCAGCAAGCGGGCCATGGCCGGTTCGCCAATCCAGCCGATGCCCAGGGAGGCGAAAGTAATACCCAGCTGGGTGGCCGACAGATAGGCATCCAGACGGCCATGCATACGCACCAGAATGCGGCCACGCAGACCGTGTTCCTGGGCCAGGGTACGGGCATGGGTACTGCGCAGGCGGACCAGGGCAAACTCTGCCGCCACAAAAAAACCATTCAGTAAAATCAAGAGGGCTGCCAGCAGCAGCCCATTGGCTTCAGTCACCGGCGCCGGCCCCCATCTGCAGCAGCGTACTCCGGATGGCTTCAGTCATCGCTGGCAATGAGCTGCTCCAGACCGGCAAAACTCTGCACCACATCATTGCTGGGCAGGGTGACCCCCAATTGCCGGGCAATCTGGCTGACGGAAAAAATGCCGCGAATTTCAATGCCCCGGGGTGTTTCTTCGCGAACCAGCGCATGCTGACGACTGGCCTTGCGCAAGGTGAGAACAATATCCCCTACGGTGGAGCGCTCTACTTCCGGCAGGTCCAGCACATCAATCTGGCCGAGCGGCACCATGATACTCTGAACCTGGATATTCTCGCGCGGGATATGTTCTTCGGCAGCCAGACGCACCGGCTTTTCACCCATAATGTCCCGGGCGGTAATCAGCCCCACCAGTACTCCCAGTTCATCGAGCACCAGCAGCAGGCGCACGCCCATATGAATCATGCGTTGCATGGCCTGATCAATGCTGGCTTCAGGTTTGATGGATGCCGCCGGAACTCGTCGCAGGTCGGTCATGCTTTTCAGCGCGGAGTCTTCCGGCGTAAGGCTCAGGGGCAGGCCATTATCAAACAAACAAACACGGGTGTCGGGCTGGAGGCCATGACGTTGTAAGGCACGGAATCTTGTCATCTCTTTTTCTCCGTCAGTAAAGTAAAAGGAAACAGCTTACTATTCACTCAGCATAGCGCAAATCAGCTCGCAGCCGTTGCGGCGGCAAAACCCCGGCGCAGATCATCCTGAAGATCATCCACATGCTCCAGCCCGACACTGATGCGCAGCAGGCCATCACCAATACCGGCTGCGGCCCGGGCTTCGGGGCTGACCCGGCTGTGTGTGGTACTGGCGGGATGGGTAATGGTGGTTTTGGCGTCTCCCAGGTTTGCCGTCAGAGACAGCAGACGCAGACCATTGACGAAGCGCCAGGCTGTTTCCTGCCCGCCTTTCAGATCGAAGGACAGGATGGCGCCGGGACGACTTTGTTGCTGCGCCGCCAGCGCCTGTTGGGGATGACTTTTCAAGCCAGGGAAATAGACCTTTTCCACTTCCGGGCGGGCAGCCAGCCATTCGGCTATCTGTTGGGCATTCTGGCAGTGCTTTTCCATGCGCAAGGCCAGGGTTTCCAGGCCCTTGAGCTGGACCCAGGCATTAAAGGGACTCAAACTCGGTCCGGCGGTGCGAACAAAATTGCGCGGGCCATTGTTCAACAGGGCATTGCTGCCACAAACAGCCCCCCCCAGGGTTCTCCCCTGTCCGTCCAGATATTTGGTGGCAGAATGCAGCACCAAATCAGCGCCGAATTTCAGGGGTTGCTGCAAAGCCGGGGTACAGAAACAGTTATCCACCACCAGCCAGGCGTCGTGCGCATGGGCCAGATCCGCCAAGGCCGTCAAATCACCAATTTCCGTCAGGGGATTGGACGGCGTTTCCAGAAACAACAGCCGGGTTTCGGGACGAATGGCAGCCTTCCAGGCATCCAGGTCTGCCAGGGGCACATAGGTGGTCTCGACGCCAAAACGGCCGAGAATGGTGCTGAGGAATTGAACCGTCGTCCCGAAAATGGACCGCGAGGCAACGATATGATCGCCTGCTTTCAACAGGCCCATGAATGCGGTCATGCAGGCGGCCATCCCCGATGCCGTAGCCACACAGGCCTCGGCGCCTTCCAGAGCGGCCAGACGTTCTTCGAAAGTGCGTACCGTCGGATTGGTGAAGCGCGCGTAGATATTGCCCGGCACTCGACCGGCAAAACGTTCTGCTGCTTCCTCGGCAGACGCGAACACAAAACTGGAGGTCGGAAAAATCGCCTCACTGTGCTCCTGTTCCTGGGTCCGGTGAATACCGGAACGAATGGCCAGGGTTTCCGGGCGCAGTGCTGCGCTCCAATCTGTAGGTTCAGAACTCATTTCACCTCCTTGAGCAAGTGCAACTGACGGGAGCCGTGTCCTTCAGGAGTCGGTAAAGGATAATCATCGCTGAAACAGGCATCGCAAAAGCCCTTTTCCCGGGAACCCACGGCCGCGTAGAGCGCCTCCAGGCTGATATATCCCAAGGTATCGGCACCGATGATTTTGCGTACTTCCTCAATACTATGCTGGGCAGCAATCAATTGGGAACGATCCGGTGTATCAATACCGTAATAGCAAGGTCCGGTGGTCGGTGGGGAGCTGACCAGAAAATGCACTTCCCGGGCGCCTGCTGCACGCACCAGATTGACGATTTTGGCACTGGTCGTACCGCGAACAATGGAATCGTCCACCAGAATCACCCGCTTGCCATGCAGAATATTGGGTTGGGCATTGAGTTTGACCTTGACGCCAAAATCCCGGCCGCGCTGGGCGGGTTGGATAAAGGTTCGACCTACATAATGATTGCGGATCAGGCCCAGCTCAAAAGGCAGCCCTGAAGCTTCCGCATAACCCATGGCTGCGGCCACCCCGGAATCCGGTACCGGCACCACCACGTCGGCTTCCCGGGGATGCAGACGAGCCAGAGCCTGACCAATACGTTTACGGGCGGAATACACATGGGTACCATCCAGAACGCTATCGGGGCGGGCGAAATAAATATATTCAAAAACACACATTCTGCGTTCGGTAACGGCAAAAGGCTTGCGACTTTCAATCCCTTCCCGGGAAATGATGATGAGTTCACCCGGCTCGATATCCCGCACAAATTCGGCACCCATCAAGTCCAGCGCGCAGGTTTCCGATGCGAGCACAAAACCACCGGAATCAATCAGCCGCCCAAGCACCAAGGGGCGGAAACCCATAGGATCGCGCACCCCTATCAAACGGGTTTCGGTGAGGCAGACCAGCGAATAGGCTCCCGATACCTGTTTCAGAGCTGCCGCCAAGCGGGTACCCGGGTCTTCTCCGGGCACCCGGGCGAGCAGATGGACGATCACTTCGGTGTCCATATCCGTATGGAAAATCGCCCCTTCCTGCTCCAGACGAACGCGCAACTCGTCGGCATTCACCAGATTCCCATTATGCCCGACCGCAAAAGCGCCGTGCCGGTAATTAATGAAAATTGGTTGAGTATTGCGCAGTACCGAACCACCCGCCGTGGAGTAACGCACATGCCCGATGGCCTGCTCACCGGGCAGTTTACTGATCTGCTCCAGTCCGAACACATCCGCCACCCGCCCCATGCCGCGCTGGACGAAAAGTTTGCCCTGATCTTCCGAGACGATCCCGGCAGACTCCTGACCGCGATGCTGCAGGGCATAAAGGCCAAGATAAGTCAGATTCGCGGCTTCCGGATGCCCAAAAACGCCAATCACTCCACATTCATCATGGAAATGATCATCTTCTATGCATTGTTCTTCCCAACGTTCAGTGTGCAATTTTCTGCGACTCCAAATAGGACACGGCTGGCGCCGTCAATGATTGTGACCAGTGTTTTATGGGCTCCTGCGCCAGCCAGGAGTTTTTCCACCAGGACTCACGGGATAAATCGGAAGATTGTACCAAGGTGACCAGAATAGCGATCAGCACCAAACCCCGCAAAAACCCGAAAAAGGCTCCCAGAAACCGGTCGGTTGCTCCAAAGCCAATGCCGTATAATAACTTACGAACGACAAAAGCGCACAGGGTACCGACCACCAAACACGCAAAAAACAAAATAAAGGAAGCCAAAGGCGTCCGCCATCCTGCAGGGATATCATGAGACAACTGCGGAGCCAGCCAGCTCCCGCCCCAGGTCCAGGCCACATAAAAGCCCCCTATCCAGGCTGCCAGAGAAAAAAATTCGCGCACCATACCGCGAAACAGCCCCCAGAGCGCAGAGAGCACCACCAGACCAACGACCACAATATCCAGCCAGTAACTCATGGTGCAGAATCTTCCAGCCAGTGGCGGGGCAACTGATTGACCAGATGAAATGATCCGAAACAGACGATGATATCCTCTTCCGACAACTGGTTACCCAGCGCCGGCAGCAGTTTTTGCATATTGTGTCCAAGCTCCACCTGCTTCGCCCCCAGTTCCCGCAAGCAATCGGCCAGATGCTCGGCGCGGGCGGCGCGGGGGGTGTCGGTAATTTCCAGAACATGCCAGACTTCCACAGTCTCGATCAAGTATTTCAACGTACCGCAAATATCCTTGTCTGCCAGCATGGCGACTATGGCGAGGCAGCGGCCTTCGGAGCTTTCCCGCCGCCCGGCCAGCAGCCCGGCCAGTTGTGCTACAGCCTGGGGATTATGGGCGACATCTACAATCAGGCGGGGTCCATCCGCCCCCCAGGGCCGCAGCTCCTGGGCCCTGCCTGACAAAACAGGACGGAGCTGCCAGTCACTCAAGGCACTCGCGGGCACCGCTAACTTTGGCTGCAAAACAGTAACGGCGGCCAGGGCCAGCGCCAGATTCTGCCACTGACCAGCGCCCGCCCAGACTGGCTCAGGCATGGGCAAGATCTGCCCGAAACCTTGCCAGCGGCGCTGTTGCACCGAAAAATCAAAATCACGCCCGAGGAGATACAGTGGGACATGCTGCTGTGCGGCGCTTTCCAGCACCGTGGCACAGGGGTTTTCTCCATCGCCGTAGAGAGCGGGCACTTCAGGTCGAAATATGCCGGCCTTTTCCCGGCCAATGGATAGGCGATCCGGCCCCAGCCAATCCTGATGATCCATATCCACGGTGGTGATGATACTGCAGTCGGGGGTAAAAGCATTGACCGCATCCAGACGCCCTCCCAGCCCCACTTCGAGAATCGCCAGATCGACCCGGGCTGCGCATAATATTTTCACTGCCGCCAGCGTAGTTATTTCAAAAAAAGTGAGGGCAACGCTGCCTGCCAAGGCAGCGATTTCATCCAGTGCCTCTGCCCAGACCCTGTTGGGAGCAACAAGGCCATTCAGCCGCAGGCGTTCGTTGAAAGTCCAGATATGAGGACTGGTATAGGCGGCAACCCGATAACCTGCCTGCCGATAAAAGCTCTCCAGACAGGCGACCGTGGAGCCTTTGCCGTTCGTCCCGCCCACCGTGATCACCGGCATGGGCAAACGTTCAGGAATATTCAGCAGTAGCATGGCGGCACGCATGCGCTCCAGACCCAGGACCATATGCTCCGGGGGCCCGGCCATGCGGATCACCCGCTCACTGAGGATATCTGTCAAAGCACTATCCTGCTGCCTGAACGGCTCAAAGCTCAGGCATGGCTACTGGACTGGGTCAGCATACCAAGAATTTCACCGATGACCGTCCGCATCTGGCGACGATCCACAATCTGGTCAATAGCCCCATGTTCCAGCAAATATTCGGAGCGCTGAAAACCCACCGGCAGTTTCTCGCGAATGGTCTGTTCAATGACTCTTGGCCCGGCAAAACCAATGAGGGCCTTGGGCTCGGCGATGAGCACATCACCGAGGGTCGCGAGACTCGCCGAAACTCCGCCCATGGTCGGATCGGTGAGCACCGATATAAAGGGCAGCCCCGCCTTAGCCAGGCGCTCGACGGCAGCCGAAGTCTTGGCCATCTGCATTAGTGACAGCAAACCTTCCTGCATTCGCGCCCCGCCGCTGGCCGAGAAGCAGACCAGGGGGCAGCGTTCCACCAGAGCCGTTTCCGCAGCCCGGGCAAAACGGGCACCCACTACCGACCCCATGCTCCCGCCCATGAATTCAAAAGCAAAAGCGGCGGCAACCACCGGTTGACCTTGCAACTGGCCACGCATCACCACCAAAGCATCTTTTTCACCGGTCTTGCTCTGTGCTTCCTGTAAACGCTCCTTGTAGCGCTTCTGATCTTTGAAACGCAGAGGATCGACAGGCACAAACTCCTTGGCAATTTCCAGACGCGGTTCGGCGTCCAGAAAAAAATCCAGCCGTTGCCGCGCGGTAATGCGCTGATGATGTCCGCAATTCGGACAGACAAACAGATTTTCTTCCAATTCAGTGCGATACAAAACCGTCTGACAGGTCGGGCACTTGGACCACAGTCCTTCGGGAACCGTACGTTTATTTTCGCTGGATTGGGGTTCCGGGGTAGGATTTTTCTTGATTTTGGGTGGTAATACCCGGTCAAACCAACTCATGAGGCACTCCGATTTTTGACCGTGGCAGCGGCGAGATCTTGTAGAAAGTTGCTGGCCGCCAGCAGAGCTGCCTGATCATCGGTACAGTCTGCCAGTATTTCCACTAAAGCACTCCCTACCACCACCGCATCGGCACCCTGAGCAACTCGCGCGACGGTCTCGGCATCGCGGATACCAAAACCGATGGCGACCGGCATGGCCAGTTCCTGGCGCAGGTCGCGCACCCGCCCCAATACTTCCTCCCAGTTGGACTGGGCCGCACCCGTGGTACCGCGCAGGGAGACATAATATACAAAGCCGCTACCCAGTGCTTTTACGGTCTGGACCCGGGCTGCTCCACTGGTCGGTGCCAACAGGAAAACCGGATCAATGCCCCGGGCTTTGAGCAGCGCCGACTCATGGCGTGCTTCTTCGGGAGTGAGGTCCACAATGATGACCGCATCCACACCAGCCTCTGCGGCCAACTCCGCAAAAGTCGCCATGCCCATGGCTTCCAGAGGATTCAGGTATCCCATGAGAATTACCGGAGTATGCTGGTTACTGCGGCGAAACTCGCGGACCCATTCCAGCACCATCCGCAGCTTCACCCCACGGGCAAGCGCGCGTTCACTGGCTCGCTGAATACTGGGACCATCAGCCATGGGATCGGAAAAAGGCATGCCCAATTCGATGGCATCGGCGCCGGAGGCCACCAGCGTATGCATCAAGTCTACGGTAACTGTCAGGGAAGGGTCCCCGGCGGTAATAAAAGGAATAAGAGCCGCTTTATTTTCCTGCTGCAAATCCGCAAACATGGTTGCCAGACGACTCATAAATGGATCCCCTCCAACGCTGCCACCGTATGAATATCCTTGTCACCCCGGCCCGATAAATTGACGATGATAGTCTGGTCCGAACGCATGGTAGGTGCCAAAGCAAAAGCATGGGCCAGGGCATGAGAGGTTTCCAATGCCGGAATGATGCCTTCCGTGCGGCAGAGCTGGTGAAATGCCTGCAAGGCTTCCTGGTCCGTAGCGGCCACGTATTCAGCGCGGCCAATATCCTTCAGGTAGGCATGTTCCGGGCCCACGCCGGGGTAATCCAGACCGGCAGAGATGGAATGGGTCGGCAGGATCTGCCCATCTTCGTCCTCCATCAGATAGGTGCGATTACCATGTAATACGCCCGGTCGGCCCGTAGTCAGGGGGGCCGCATGCTGCCCCGTACTCAGCCCCAACCCACCTGCTTCCACGCCTATCAGGCGTACGGACTGGTCGTTGATGAATGGATAGAACAAGCCGATGGCATTACTGCCACCACCCACACAGGCAATACACACATCCGGCAAACGCCCGGTCAGTTCCAGACATTGCGCCCGCGCCTCATCGCCAATCACCCGATGAAAATCCCGGACCATGGCCGGATAGGGATGGGGACCTGCCACGGTACCGATCACATAAAAGGTATTGTCCACATGCGTAACCCAGTCCCGCAGCGCCTCATTCAAGGCATCTTTGAGCGTGCGGGTACCACTGGTCACAGCCGCCACTTCGGCACCCAGCAAACGCATTCGGAAGACATTGCTGGACTGCCGCTGAATATCTTCTTCGCCCATATAGACCAGACATTCCATCCCGTAGCGGGTAGCCACTGTGGCTGTGGCAACCCCGTGCTGACCGGCGCCAGTTTCGGCAATAATCCGTTTTTTCCCCATGCGCCGAGCCAAGAGCGCCTGCCCTACGGCATTATTGATTTTATGGGCACCGGTATGGTTGAGATCCTCCCGTTTCAGATAAATCTGGGCCCCACCCAGCATGCGGGAGATGCGCTCAGCGTGATACAAAGGATTCGGGCGACCGACAAATTGGCGCAATTCGCTGTGTAACTCAGCCCGGAATTCGGGATCGGACTGAGCCTCCTGATAGGCCTGATTCAATTCATCCAGCGCCGGAATCAGGGTTTCCGCCACAAAACGGCCACCATAGGGGCCATAATGTCCAGATGCATCCGGGAATGTGTAGTTGTCCATATTTTCTCCTCAAAGCCCTTGCAATCGGGCTATAAATTCAGCCATTTTGCCATGATCCTTGCTGCCCGGCGACCGCTCCACCCCACTACTGACATCCACCCCATAGGGCTGGGCTATCCGCACCGCTTCTTGGATGTTATCCGCCTGTAACCCTCCCGCCAGAATCAGCGGCTTGCCCAGCTCCGGCAATCTCCACCAGGCGAAACGCTGTCCCGAACCACCCCACTGCCCCGGCACCGCGCAATCCAGCAGCAGGCCCTGGGCATCCCCATAATCATCCAATGGACGGCGCAAATCAGTTTCGCCGGACACCCGCAGCACTTTCAGATAAGGACGCCCAAAACGACGACAGAACTCCGGAGTTTCATCGCCATGAAACTGGAGGATATCCAGAGGGCAGCGTTCAAGAACCTGTTCTACCCGAGCCGAATCGGCATTCACAAAAAGTCCTACGGAACTGACAAAAGGGGGTAATGCCTGAAGCATCTTCCGGGCCTGGTCAATGCTCACTGCGCGGGGACTTTTCTCATAAAAAACCAGACCAATGGCGTCCGCACCCACCCGTGCCGCTGCCCGGATATCGTCTACCTGCGTTAAGCCACAAATTTTGACTCTGACCATCGGCCCATTCTAACACCGCCATGGGGATAAAGCATGAGTCTGAAAACAGCGCACAGGTGGGCTGCTCTTTGCGACTTTGGCTCGCGCCGTTCGCTTATTCTCCCGTCAAAAATCCGGCATCTACCGCATCCACCGGCAGGGCAAATGCATCGGGATATCGGGGTGCAACAAAATACAATCCGCCGGGAGGAGCCGTTATGCTGGCCTGACAGCGGTCCCGACTGGCAAGAACAGCGGCAGCCCAGGACGGTGGCTGATCGCCACGTCCAATGGCAATCAATACTCCCGCCAGATTGCGCACCATGTGATGCAAAAACCCATTGGCTTCTGCATCGATGGCAATCAACTCACCGCGCTGACTGAGCGACAGTCGCTGTAAATGGCGTACCGGATTTTTAGCCTGACAGGAAGAGGCCCGGAAGGCCGAAAAATCATGGGTGCCCAGTAATAAATCTGCAGCCGCCTGCATCGGTTCAATATCCAGGTGACTGTATACCCAGGCGGTATGATGCCGCCACAGAGCGGATTTTTCCCGGCGATTCACGATGACGTAGCGATAGCGCCTGGCCGTTGCCGAAAAACGGGCATGAAAATGCGCGGGGACCGGCTGCGCCCAGCGCACAGCGACACCATCAGGCAGGTAGGTATTGGTGGCACGTACCCAGGATTCCGCTGAGCGCAGTACCGGGGCATCAAAATGCACGACCTGGCAAAGAGCATGCACACCCGTATCCGTCCGTCCGGCCACCGTCACCGTAACGGGTGTTTGCGCCAGCCGACTGAGCGCTTCTTCCAGTGACTGCTGGACACTGGGCTGGCCGGACTGGCGCTGCCAGCCACAAAAGCCATTACCATCATATTCAATGCCCAAGGCCCAGCGATTGCCGGGCCTTGGGTCATCTACCGAAACGTCTGCAATCAAAACTACAAATCTTCGAGCATTTTCTGGGCTTCTTCACGCTGGCTGCTACTGCCTTCCTTGCTGACTTCTTCGAGCAGGTCCCGCGCGGATTCGCTGTCGCCCATTTCCACATATGCCTTCGCCAGGTCCAGTTTGGTGCCGACGGCATCCCAGTCATCGCTGCCAGCCAAACTGGACGCATCGGCGACAAAGGGCCTGGGTGTTTCGTGGAATACTTCAGACTCAAGATCGGGCTCGGCTTCGGCTAGGTGTACTGTAGACGGGGCAGGGGCAGAGGCAGGGGGGGCATGTTCCTCTTCAAAGGGAGTCAACCCGAAAGAAAATGGCAGGGTATCTTCCGGGTGCACGTTTTCGGCTGCAGATACTGCGCCAGATTCAGGCGCCGCAGCCGTCGTTTCGACACCTGCCGGTTCGGTATGGAGATGTTCTTCGTCCATCAGCCGGAATTGCTCGTCAATATCGTGCAGCAGGCGATCTTTTTCTTCTGAAGGGAAGGCATCATTACCGGACACAGGCGCCGTTTCGGCCTCATCACGAGAAAAATGAAAGTCCAGTTTGTCTGCGGCATCCGCTTCGGCAGCAACCGGCGTTTCCTGTACTACTGCCGCAGAGGCTTCCATCGCAGAAGGGCTGGCCCTTTCCGTAACTTCAGCTTCAGGCTCCGGGACAAACAAGGCATTTTCCGGGAAAAGCCGTGCGCCCTGGGCAGCCACTTCCTGCCAGGCTGCATTGTGCGGTCCAAAACGACCGCGCATGCGTTCCGCCAGATCCAGATAATCTGCATGGCGATCCAAGGTTGCATACATATCCAGGAGTTTGACATACAACTCCTTGCGGCGAGGATTCTCGTCCAGCGCCTCATTCATCACGGCGATGGCCTGTTCGGATTTGCCGTAAGTCAGATAAAGATCCGCTTGTTCAATGGGATCAATTTCCATGGCGTCGTCATGATCTGCAGTGAATGCGGACGAGAAGGCCGGCTCGGCAACCGCTGCATCTTCAGCAAGTATTCCCGCCGTTTCAGGAGCAGCAGTGATAGCCGATGCCGGGGCAGAAACGACTGAAGGGGTGCTGACCGCTGGCTCAGGATCCGTATTGAATGCCGCAACGGGAGCCGCAACTGCTGCCACAGCGGGTGCAGGCGTTACGGCAGGCGATACCACCTGGGGCTCGACAACCGGCTTGGGTTTGGCGTTATTCAAGGTAGACAGACGCTGCGACACCTCGCGCTGACGCCGTTCGGATTCCTTCTGACGCCGCAGC
This sequence comes from Acidithiobacillus montserratensis, assembly GCF_018853465.1. Classification (GTDB taxonomy): domain Bacteria; phylum Pseudomonadota; class Gammaproteobacteria; order Acidithiobacillales; family Acidithiobacillaceae; genus Acidithiobacillus; species Acidithiobacillus montserratensis. The sequence goes on along the minus strand of NZ_JABBOU010000069.1, from coordinate 7,435 downwards.
ATCCAGATAAACAGAACCAGGAGCAGCAAATTTCCACCCAGGGAAAGCAACAGGGGAATATTGCTGAACAGACTGTTATTCGCACTGTTGCGCGAAAGGGTAGCCAGTTGTACTCCCTGATTTTCCAGAAGACGTTCTTCGGCACTCAAACGCTGGCCAAGGCCACTCAGCTCCGTTTTGAGTTTCTGGTTTTCTGTTTGCAGCGCCAGGGTATCTGCTGTCAGAGGCGCTGTGCTGGTAGAGCTGGTAGAGGCACTGACCGAAGCGGCACTGGCTGGCGCGCTGGACAAGACCAGATGGGTAGCACTTTCAGTAGGGCTGGTCGTAATTTTCTCAGGCTGCAGCTTTTTATTGGCTGCAGGGGCGGCAGCCTGAACAGTTTTACCGACGGCTGTCGGGGTTACACTTCCACCACGACTTTGGGTAGCCAGCCATGCTGTGGCCTGAGCAGGTGTCATTGCCTGCACCTGCGTCAGACTCGGCAAGTTCAGCATACTTCCTGCATACAAATAGGTGGGATTGGCATTTTTGAATGCTTGTGGATTAGCCTTGACCACTGCAGACATGACCTGATCCAGCGTCACCGCATTACTATCGGTAATGGATCGCGAGATATCATACAAGGAGCTGTTCATCGGGACCGGGCCGTACTGACTGACGCGAGACCAGCCGTGATAGAGCCTGTCTGGAACAAATGTCCGGGGGGCTGGCGTGCTTACTGGCATGCTCGGTGCAGCCATTGGCATACTGGCAGCAGAACTGGCTGAAGGCGTAGGGGCAAGCGCATTACTGGCGCTGTACTCGCGCACCAGCTGACCGCCCGACCAATCCAGCTGGACCAGAAAGTGCAGATTGGGCTGACTCACCGGCAAGGGACTGGAAATCAGAATGGCCGGCTGGTCACCACGTCGCACCGTAAATTGCCAATGTTCCAGAGACTGAGCCTGGGGCAGATTGATCATGGCAAAAGCACTGGCCGGTGCCAGACTGGCATGCAGACTGGAGGCCGCCTGGGGAGTAACCGATTGTATGGCTATTTCCGCACGAAAGGGCTCTCCAGGGGCTGAGAGAACCTGCAAAGATCCCAAGCCCAGCGCCTGGGCCATACCCGGAAGCAGCAACCCCATCCCGGCCATGGCCCATAACCAACTCTTTCTCTCCATTGTTTTTTCCTCTTTTTCTGTAGCGCAAGCGTACTGCTATGAGCCGGATTTGACCCGTGATGCCACTATAAATAGTCGCGAATCAATATCTCTGCAATCTGCACGCTGTTCAAGGCCGCACCCTTGCGAATATTATCGGAAACCACCCAGAAATTAATGCCGTTCTGGTGCGAACAATCGCCCCGGATACGGCCGACATAGGTCGTATCCTGCCCGGCCGCATCCAGTGCCGAAGGCCATAAAGACTTCTCCTGATTATCCACCACCGTCACCCCCGGGGCTTTTTCCAGCAGAGCACGTAGCGCCTCGGGAGTAATTTGGTCGCGGGTCACCACATTGACGGCTTCGGAGTGTCCATAAAATACCGGTACCCGCACACAGGTAGCGGTCAGAGCGATGTCGGGAAGCTCCAGAATTTTGCGGGTTTCCCACAGCATTTTCATTTCTTCCTTGGTATACCCATTATCCTGAAACACATCGATTTGCGGCAGGCAGTTAAAGGCAATACGCTTGGGGAATACATCGCAAACCGCCTCTTCGTGACGAAACAGCGCCATGGTCTGCTGGCCGAGTTCTTCGATAGCGCGCTTGCCTGCGCCACTGACCGCCTGATAAGTGGCGACCACCACCCGCTCGATACCTACCGCATCGGCGATGGGTTTCAAGGCCAGCAGCATCTGGATGGTCGAACAATTGGGATTGGCAATGATGCCGCGATTGACATAATCCCCAATCCGCCGGGGATTCACCTCCGGCACTACCAAGGGAATATCATCGTCATAACGATACTGGGAGGTATTGTCGATGACCACACAGCCTGCTTCAGCGGCCTTGGGCGCAAATTGGGCACTGACCTTGGCGCCCGCAGAAAACAGGCCGATATCCACCTGGGACCAGTCAAAATCTGTGGCGTCCCGGACCAGTATCTGCTTGCCGCGAAATGGCAAAAGCCCCCCCGCAGAGCGGTTGCTGGCCAGCAGATAGAGATTATCGACGGGGAAGTTCCGCTGCTCCAGAATTTGCATCATGACTTCACCGACGGCCCCGGTTGCCCCCAGCACTGCCACGTTGTAATGGGATTTTTTCATAAGCGACTTCCTCAGAGTTGCAAGGCTTGAACGACCGCCTGGCCCATGGCGCGGGTGCCGATCACGGCTTCTCCCGGTGCAGCAATATCCGCCGTGCGCAAGCCGGCATCCAGGACTTTCTGAACTGCCAACTCCACCCGCTGAGCCCATTGTTCGGTGCCCAGAGAATGACGCAGCATCATGGCGATAGACAAAATGGTCGCCAGCGGGTTGGCTTTATCCTGGCCGGCAATGTCCGGGGCGGAACCATGAATGGGTTCATACATGCCCCGTCCTTCACCCAGCGAGGCCGAGGGCAGCATGCCGATGGAACCGGTCAGTTGACTGGCTTCATCCGAAAGAATGTCACCGAACATGTTCCCCGTCAGCAGCACATCAAACTGGGCAGGGGCACGGATCAGTTGCATTGCCGCATTATCCACATACATATGACTCAAGCTGACATCGGGATATTCCGGGGCTAATTCCGTCACGACTTCCCGCCACAAACGGGTGGTTTCCAGCACATTCGCCTTGTCCACTGAACACAGCTGTTTACGACGACCCTGGGCGGCCTTGAAAGCGACATGGGCAATCCGGCGGATTTCGTCCTCGTCATAGACCATGGTGTTGTGGCCGCGCCGCTTGCCATTGACCATCTCTACTCCCCGGGGCTGACCAAAGTAGATGTCACCGGTGAGTTCACGCACCACCAGAATATCCACGTCCTGCACCAGTTCCGGGCGCAATGGCGAGGCACTCAACAATTGCGGAAAAATCTGCGCAGGCCGTAAATTGGCGAAAAGATCCAGATGCTTGCGCAAACGCAGCAGTCCCTGTTCGGGACGTTTGGCCGGGGGCAGGCTGTCCCAACGCGGACCACCCACTGCACCGAGAATGACTGCATCAGCCGCCATGGCCAATTGCAGGGAGGCTTCCGGCAGGGGATCATCGGCGGCATCCAGAGCTGCACCGCCGACCAGTCCAACCGTACATTGCAGTTGCAAGCCAGCAGCCTGATCCACCGCATCCAGCACCAGCCGCGCGGCATCCACAATCTCGGGACCAATCCCGTCACCCGGGAAAATCGCTATTTTTTTCATGCCAGATCCTTTTTCAAGACAATACGAATTATAAAGGGGTTTTCGGTTCCCGGATGCGGATTCTCGGGGATATGATTGAGGGGATAAACACCCGCGCCCAGAGCCGATGGATCCGCTTCGACAATAGCCAGCTGCTCGACATCGGCCTGGCCCGGATCGCGGAGAGTAAATTGCACTCCGGCTACGTCCTCGCGCTTGCGCGCCGCATCGATATACATGCGCCGGGTGATTTCACTGTGGAGCACCTTGAAAAAGCGCACGACGTTTTCCAGCTCTACGCCAAAACGGGACTGCAGTCCGTGACTTTCTTCCAGACGCCGGGCACTGACCCGGGGAAGATCGCGCAGGAACTCTCCATTCCGGGCGGTATCCAGCAACAATTGCCGCAATTCAGCATTTTCCGGGAGTTGCGCAAACCCATTATAATGCAGAACAAACAGGGCCTCGGGCAGCGGTAATTCCGCGACCCTGTCCTGATTGGGAATACCTGCATCCACGACCACCCCACGGGGAGGAACCTTCGGTCCCGACCTGCCCCGCAACCAATCCCACATAACTGCTCCGGGTTTTACTTGTCAGATAATTGTGGAAGGATAGCATAGGCTTTTATGACAGGGCAGCCGCCAAATCTTATGTGCAAGCAGCAAAGCATTTCCTCATCCTTACCGGTAACTGGCCTGATTCTGGCGGGCGGAGCAGGCCGACGGATGGGCGGAGTCGATAAAGGCTGGGTTCATTGGCGCGACAGAACATTGATTAAACAGGCTATTCACATAATACAGACGGACAGTACAGAGATTCTGATCAGTGCCAATCGTCATCTGGATCAATACCGGGCTTTGGGTCACAGGGTCATTACCGATGCCAACAACGGTTTTGAAGGTCCCCTCATGGGCTTGAGTGCCGGGCTTGCGGCCGCTCGCGAGGACTGGGTGGCCAGCATTCCGGTGGATAGCCCGCTCCTTCCCCCTGACCTGCTGCGCCAGCTGTGGCAAGCCAAAATGGACAAGGATCTGGTGGTGGTCCACAGCGATACCGGCTTACATGCCGTAGTCATCTTATGTCATCGGCGTCTGCTGCCGCACCTGCAACACTATCTGGATCAAGGTGGTCGCAAGGCCCAGGAATGGTTCCAGGATATGGATTACGCGACACTACATCTGGATGAAGTCCTGCTGCGCAACTGCAACAGCCCCGAGGATCTGCTATGAAAACGATAGGAGTGGTAGGATATAGCGGCAGCGGAAAAACCACCTTGCTCTGCGCATTGATACCCCTACTGCACGCCAAAGGATTATGCATCGCCGTGGTCAAATCTACGCACCATGAGGTGGACTGGGACACCCCCGGTAAAGACAGTTACCGCCTTCGCGAGGCGGGTGCCGAAGCCGTTCTCTTACAAGGCCCCCAACGCTGGTTTACGACCTGTCGGGCACCAGAAACTGTAGACTTGGAAAGTATGACTGCCGCTCTGCCCAGCTCTGCGGATTTGTTGCTTCTGGAAGGAAACAAGGGATTACCCATACCCAAAATAGAGGTGCATCGCCCTTCCCTGCAAAAACCCTTGCTGGCTCTGGAAGATTCACAGATCATCGCCGTGGCTAGCGATGCTCCTTTGTCCGTACATTGTCCTGTACTGAACCTCAAAGCCCCCGAAAACATTGCCGAATTCATCTATAGCTGGATATACGAGGAACCCTGAATGGCGCACTGCTGCAGTGATAATGAACATGACCCCCTGGCGAAAAGCGTGGAAGAGGCCAGGGCCAGCATTCTTGCGGCCAGCCCCGCCCTGGTTGATACGGAAATATTGCACCTGGGCGATGCTCTGGGCCGCGTGCTGGCGGAAGACCTGCGAGCGGCGCAAGCGGTGCCCGCCTGGCCCAATTCCGCCATGGACGGATACGCCCTGCGCAGCGCCGATGGCGCAGGGCCCCGGCGCCTGATCGGTCATTGTTTTGCCGGCCACCCCTTCACAGACCCGATAGGACCCGGTGAGTGCGTGCGGATCATGACCGGTGCCGTCGTGCCCGAGGGGGCCGATAGCGTGCTGATTCAGGAACTCGCCGAGGTCAACGATGAGCAGGTAGTACCCCAGCAACCGCCCCGGGCGGGAGCCAATATTCGACAGGCAGGCGAAGATTTGCAGGCCGGTGCCCTGGCGCTCCAGGCCGGCACCCTGCTGCGTCCCGCCCATCTGGCCCTGCTGGCCAGCCTGGGTATGGCAGAGGTAAAGGTGTTGCGGCGCTTACGGGTCGCCTTTTTCTCCACTGGTGATGAACTGCGGCCGCTCGGAAGCACCCTCGCAGCCGGGCAGATTTATGATAGCAATCGCTATGCACTACAGGGCATGCTCCAGCGTCTGGGCTGTGAAATTTATGATCTGGGCCGGATTGCCGATGATCCTGAGCGTCTGGAAGCGGCCTTGCAGCAAGCCGCCGGGATGGCTGATCTGGTGATCAGCACGGGTGGCGTTTCGGTCGGTGACGCCGATTACATCGCCGAACTGCTGGGTCGCATGGGCAGCATTCATTTCTGGAAAATGAACATGAAACCCGGTCGACCCCTGGCCTTTGGCCAGCTAGGAGAGGCGACCTTTTTTGGCCTGCCCGGCAATCCGGTATCCACCATGGTGACCTTTTACCAGTTCGTTCGGCCCTGCATCCTCAAGCGTATGGGCAGCAATGGGCCCTGGACAGCACCCATCCTCAAGCTGCCTTTGGCTCATGCCCTCCAGAAAAAACCGGGAAGAACCGACTTTCAGCGCGGGGTGCTGGTCTCTGGAGAAAATGGTCTTGAAGTCGCCGGAGTTGGCCAGCAGGCCTCACATATCATGAGCGGTCTCGCCCATGCCGACTGCCTGATCATCCTCGCCGCAGAGGCCGATGGCGCCCCGGCCGGGAGCCTCGTGGATGTGCAGTTGCTGGAAGGGCTCGTTTAAGTTTCTGAGCCCTGCAAGTGCCTTTCCGGTCTATTCTGGTCAATCCCGGCCATGACGCGGCTCGTATCGGGTGGAATGACTCAGATGAAAACGAAAATTTTCGGCATATAACTTCTGCAACGCAGGATTTCCTCTGAAAATCAGCATATTTTCGGCATTGGCCTGCTCCGCCGCCTTACTGAAATTGAAACTGCCGGTAACCAGCGTGTCAGAGTCGATGACCATGACCTTGTTATGGGCAATGGCATGCTGGTCATCAATAAATACCGGCACGCCCTGATTGGCAAAAAAATCCGCTACAGAATACTTCTGGGTGCGCTGGCTTTTATCCAGCAGCACCTGCACATCCAGCCCCCGGCGCGCCGCCTGCAACACCGCCTTGGCAATGGGCGCACTGGTAAAACTGTAAGCCTGCACCCAGACCCTCTGGCGCGCTGCACCAAGGGCTGCGACGATGGCTGCTGTTGCCCCGCCCGGCGGCGAAAAAGCCACTTCTATCGTCCCTTGCGCCGGAACAGTCACCGGTGAATGGGGCATCGTGGCTGTGGCCATGGACCACTGCTCCTCACCCCAATGTACAACCTGTTGCCATAAGGAATCTTCTGCCGAAGCCTGTAGCGGAATGCTCAGGCAGGCGCACGACATGACAGCGCGCAGGATGAAGTTAGGGGTGGAAGCCATAGGTTTTACGCTCAGTCAATTTTTAGGGAAAGATAAAACGAAGTGGCCTTTTCGCCAAGAGGATCACCATAAACACGCTTATCGACAGACCCGGTACCACTGTTTAGACTGCAGATATTGATTTCAATGTCGACAAGCCCGGATGCCTCCATGCCCCCTGAAGATCAAGCCCTAGCCATCGGTAGCGAAGCACGACGCTTTGTGCGTGCCTATCATAATGGATCCCTCTGCACCCTCTCCAAAAAACTGGAAGGCTATCCCTTCGCTTCAGTCAGTCCTTTTGTCCTGGATGACCGAGGTAATCCCCTGATTCTCATATCCAACCTCGCAGAACATACCAAAAATATCGATGCCGACTCCCGGGCAGGGCCCTGTCAACCTTCCATCTAAGCTGCTGATGAAGTAGTACAAAGGGTTTTTCTGGACTTCTCAGGATGAATGCGGTAGCTTTTGCCGCATGAAAGTCCCAACTCTCACCGA
>NZ_JABBOU010000068.1 GCF_018853465.1 Acidithiobacillus montserratensis | reverse complement strand
AATGGCCGGCAACAGAGCCAGTTCCATGGGCAGGCCCCGCTGGGAAACTGCATTGACTACATAGTAAAGGAAGGGGCGGGAATTACCGAGGATTTGTTCGAGTTTGCCTTGATGCTGTAAAAACCAGGTACGCCATTTATCTACTTCAACCCGGGACACATTGCTGAGTCGTAAGCCCTGGTCAATGGTCGTCCAAACGTTACCTGAGCCGCTCTGGTCACCAAATGCGCCTGCCGCTTCAAATTGCTGAAGTGTCGCAGCAAGGCTGTCGCCAGAAGTGTCTGGATTGCTGACGGCAGCTGTAGCAACCGGGGCTGAATTCTGCAAGTCACTTTGTGGCAGGCCTATGATTTGACTGTTTGCCCAAGCCATAGGAATGCTCCCTAGCGCCACTACAGTGGCGATAGCGATAATTCGCTTGTTCATGTTGCTCCTTCCAGGGCGGGTGCAATCCACAATCGGGCGTCCCGCAGACGTTACCCATCACAGATATCATTCATAAACAGCAGCTTGGTATAGGCTTTGCTTGCTGTCTTAAGGGATAGTAAGCAAAACCCGCGTCTCGAGTCAAACGACTTTTTGACGGAAGTCCATCCCTTGTTCGCTGCGCTGAAGGATACCGGATGCAGGGCTGGCCTGTTATGCTTTGGCTTTGCTTATTGCTGCAGGTAGATTGCCCATGTCTGTTCGTACCCGTTTTGCACCCAGCCCCACCGGTTATTTACATATTGGTGGAGTGCGTACCGCCCTTTATTCGTGGTTACATGCCCGTCGTTTAGGCGGGCGTTTTGTGTTGCGCATTGAAGATACGGATCTGGAGCGTTCCACGCCCGCAGCAACGGCAGCTATTTTGGAGGGTATGGCCTGGTTGGGGCTGGACTGGGACGAAGGACCCTTTTACCAAACCCAGCGTATGGACCGCTATCGGGAAGTGCTGGCGCAGATGCTGAAAGAGGGCAGCGCCTACTACTGCTATTGCAGTCGCGAAGAAGTGGATGCGATGCGCGAAGAGCAGCGTGCCCGGGGCGAAAAGCCGCGCTATGACGGCCGCTGCCGGACGCGGAGCAGTGCGCGCGAGGGGGTGTCTCCGGTGATTCGCTTTCGCAGTCCGGATACCGGGGAAACGGTGGTCGAAGACTTGATCCATGGCCGGGTCAGCTTCCAGAACAGCGAGCTGGATGATTTGATTATCGCCCGCTCCGACGGCACGCCCACCTACAATTTTTGCGTGGTGGTGGATGACTGGGATATGGGCATCACCCATGTGATTCGTGGCGATGATCATCTCAATAATACGCCGAGACAAATGCAGATTTTGCAGGCTTTGGGCGCCGAGTTGCCGGTTTACGCTCATGTGCCCATGATTCTCGGTCCGGACAAGCAAAAGCTGTCCAAACGTCATGGCGCTGTCAGCGTGCTGGAATATCGGGAACAGGGTTTTCTGCCCGATGCGCTGCTCAATTTCCTGATCCGTCTGGGCTGGTCCCATGGCGACGAGGAGGTCTTCAGTCGCGAAGAGATGATCGCCTTTTTCCGGATTGACGCGGTCAACAAGGCCGCTTCCGCTTTCAATCCGGAAAAATTGTTATGGATCAATGCCCAGCATATGCAACGCCTGAGCCCTGAAGGATTGGCGCAGCATCTGCGGCCATATCTGGATGCCCAGGGTATTACGGAAGCACTCCTCACTCGCGGGCCGGAGCTGTCAGCGGTGGTTGCCTTGTTGCAGGAGCGGGCCAAGACGCTGGTCGAAATGGCCGTTGCCGCGAGCATGTTTTATGTGGCTCCCGTATCTGGCGACAGCAAGGATGTGGAAAAACATCTGCAAGGACAGGCTGTCTTACTGGACAGTCTGATCCATCACCTGGAGGCTTTGCCGGTCTGGACGGCAGCCGCCGTTCACAGTGCTATTCAGGAGTTGGCAGTCAGTTATGCGGAGGGAAAAATGGGGAAAATCGCCCAGCCGCTGCGGGTGGCTGTGGCAGGTCGGGCGGTTTCTCCGCCGATTGATACGACCCTGGCTCTCCTGGGTAAGGACCAAACCCTGGCCCGCTTGCGCCATGCCATGACCTGGATGTAGCCAGCTTCCTGATTTGCCAGTGCGAAAAACGGGCCGTTTGGGCAGATAAAGGTATTACTAATGCTTGGCGTCGGCCTTTGCATTTGCGATGATGGAGTCAAGCACAGTTCCCGACCGCAAATTCCAGCTCAGGAGATCAGCTCATGGCTATGAACGTCACCCAGAAAATTATTGCCGCCCACCTGGTGAGTGGTTCCCTCAAGGCGGGTAGTCCGATAGCAATTCGTATTGATCAGACCCTCACCCAGGATGCTACCGGGACCATGGCGTATCTTCAGTTTGAGGCCCTGGGTCTGCCCCGGGTGCGTACCGAGCTGTCAGTCTCCTATGTGGATCACAACATGCTGCAGTCTGGCTTTGAAAACGCCGATGATCACCGTTTCCTGCAGAGCTTTGCCGCCAAGTACGGGGTGCATTTCAGCCGTCCGGGAAATGGCATTTGTCATCAGGTTCACCTGGAACGCTTTTCGAAGCCGGGAGGCACCTTGCTGGGTTCTGACTCCCATACCCCGACTTCTGGGGGGGCAGGGATGCTGGCCATTGGCGCGGGCGGGCTGGATATTGCCCTGGCCATGGGCGGTTTACCTTTCAACCTGAATATGCCCGAAGTAGTGGGCGTCAAACTGACCGGAAAATTGCAGCCCTTTGTCAGCGCCAAAGATATTATTCTCGAAGTATTGCGCCGCAAAACCGTGAAAGGCGGGGTAGGCAAGGTGTTTGAATATTTCGGCCCGGGCGTTGCCCATCTGAGTGTGCCCGAGCGCGCCACCATTACCAATATGGGCGCGGAACTGGGGGCCACTACCAGCGTTTTCCCCAGCGACGCTGTGACCCAAAGCTACCTGACGGCACAGGGTCGGGAGACGACCTGGTCCGAATGGGTGGCTGATACTGATGCCAATTACGACGAGGTCCTGGAAATTGATCTGGACAACCTCGAACCCTTGATTGCCTGTCCCCACAGCCCCGATAATGTCAAAAAGGTGCGGGAAGTGGCAGGTACCAAGGTCGCTCAGGTGGCCATCGGTTCCTGCACCAACTCTTCTTATACCGACCTGATGACCGTGGCACAGATGCTCAAGGGCAAGGTGGTTGCCGATGGCGTCAGTCTGGGGGTATCTCCGGGTTCCCGTCAGGTCATGGAAATGGTCACCAAGGATGGCGGCTTGCTGGACTTCATTGGCGCCGGTTCGCGCATTCTCGAATCGGCCTGCGGTCCCTGCATCGGTATGGGTTTTGCGCCGCCGACCCAGGGGGTTTCCGTCCGTTCCTTCAACCGCAACTTTTACGGACGTTCCGGCACCAAAAACGCCGAAGTCTATCTGGCCAGCCCGGAAACCTGTGCGGCCTGTGCCTTGACTGGCGAAATTACCGATCCCCGCGACTTGGGACTGGCCCCCATTCATGTGCCCCTGCCCGGACAGTTTCTGGTAGATGATCGCATGGTGCTCGCCCCGGCTCCTGAAGGCAGTGACGTGGAAATCATCCGTGGCCCGAATATTGCGAAGCTGCCGACTGGGAAGGCGGCCCCGGCGCGCTTGGAAGGCGAGGTGCTGATCCGTCTCGACGACGACATCACCACCGATCACATCATGCCGGCGGGGGCCAAGGTGCTCCCCCTGCGTTCCAACCTGCCCGCCATTTCCGAATTTGTATTCCATATGGTGGACGAAACCTTCCCGAGTCGCGCCAAGGCTTCCGGTGGTGGTTTTATTGTGGCCGGGCATAATTATGGTCAGGGTTCCAGCCGTGAACATGCGGCCCTGGCGCCGCGCTATCTGGGGGTGCGGGGGGTGCTGGTGCAGTCATTTGCGCGGATTCATCTGGCCAATCTCATTAATTTCGGGATTTTGCCCCTCACTTTTGTGCACGCCGAGGATTACGCCAAGGTCAAGGCGGGTGATCAGCTCAGTCTCGATCTGACCGGACTGGCTCTGGCAAAGTCCCTGATGCTCCGCGATGACACCCAGGGTCTGGATATTGAAGTCATGCCGCAACTGGCCAGCGATCGGGATCTCGAACTGATTTTGAAGGGTGGTGCCTTGTCCTGGGCGAGTGAACAACTGGAGCAGGTATCATGACGACGCATATCCACAAGCCCTCAAATGGAAGTCCCCTGACCGTCTGCGACGGGGTATTGCAGGTGCCCGACCAGCCCATCATTCCCTTTATAGAAGGGGATGGTATTGGTTGCGACGTAACCCCGGCTATGCGCAGTGTCGTCGACGCAGCGGTGCAGAAAGTGTATGGCGGCCAGCGGCAGATTGCCTGGATGGAGTTGTATGCCGGGCAAAAAGCCGTGCAGCTTTATGGCGAAGGCCAGTATCTGCCCGATGAAACCATGGCTGCCATCCGGGAATACAAGGTGGCGATCAAAGGACCTCTGGAAACTCCGGTGGGTGGGGGCATTCGCAGCCTGAATGTCGCTCTGCGTCAGGATCTGGATTTGTATGTCTGTTCGCGGCCGGTGCGCTACTTCGCGGGCACGCCCAGTCCCATGCGCCATCCCGAAAAAGTGGATATGGTCATTTTCCGGGAAAACTCCGAGGATATTTACGCAGGTATCGAATGGCCGGCGGGTAGTCCCGAAGCTGAAAAAGTCATCCGTTTTCTTCGGGAAGAAATGGGCGTCAAAAAAATCCGCTTTCCCGACAGTTCGGCCATCGGTATCAAGCCGGTTTCCCTGGAGGGTTCGGAGCGACTGATCCGGCGGGCCATCCAGTACGCCCTGGAGCAGGGCAAACCCTCGGTCAGTCTGGTGCATAAAGGCAATATCATGAAGTTCACCGAAGGGGGGTTCCGTGACTGGGGGTACGCGCTGGCGGAAAGGGAATTTGCCGGACAGGTATTCACCTGGAAGCAGAAGGCCGCCATCAGCAAGGCCGAAGGCAAGGCGGCTGCGCAAGAGGCAGAAGCCCGGGCAGTAGCCGACGGCAAACTCATCATCAAGGATGTCATTGCCGATAATTTTCTGCAGCAGATCCTGCTGCGCCCCGAAGACTACTCGGTAGTAGCCACCCTGAACCTCAATGGCGATTATGTTTCCGATGCCCTCGCCGCTGAGGTGGGTGGCATCGGCATGGCGCCGGGCGCGAATCTTTCCGACACTCATGCCATTTTTGAGGCCACCCACGGAACCGCCCCCGATATTGCCGGTCAGGGTAAGGCCAACCCCAGCTCCCTGATTTTGTCGGCGGTCATGATGCTGGAACATCTGGGCTGGAAAGAAGCCGCCAAGGCCATTGTCGAGGCCATGAACGGGGCCATAGCTGCGGGCGAAGTGACCGGCGATCTGGCGACCTTGCGCGGGGATGTGCCGGCATTGCCGACCACTGAATTTACGGCAGCACTGATCCGGCGTTTTTGAAGGAATTGGCATGAATCTGCATGAGTATCAGGCCAAGCGATTGTTGGCTGAAGAAGGGGTCCCGGTTCCGCGTGCCATACCTGCCTTCTCTGTGAAAGAGGCCGTCAATCAGGCCCGTGAATTGGGTGGTCCGGCCTGGGTGGTAAAAGCCCAGGTCCATGCCGGAGGGCGGGGCAAGGCTGGTGGAGTGCGGGTCGTCCACAGTGTTGCCGCTGTGGAAAAGGCTGCCCAGGAGTTGCTTGGCAAGCGACTGGTGACGGCTCAGACCGGTTCCCAGGGGCAGCATGTGGCGGCTTTGCTGATTGAAGAACCCAGCAGTATTGCCCGGGAACTCTATCTGGCGCTGCTGGTGGATCGCGGTCAGGCGCGGATGACCTTTCTCGCCACCCGGGAAGGGGGTGTGGACATTGAAGAACTGGCCGCCACGCGACCCGAAGCCCTGATCAAGCTGGTGGTGGATCCGCGCAGTGGATTTCTGCCCTTCCAGGCCCGGCAGCTGGGATTCCAGTTTGGTCTGGATGCCAGCCAGGTGCAGCAACTGACCCGGATCATGCAGGGCATGTATCGCCTGGCCCTGAAGCTGGATGCCCTGATGGTAGAAATCAATCCCTTGGTAGTCACCAGTGATGGTCGTCTTCTGGCCCTGGATGCCAAGCTGGTCATGGATGACAATGCCTTGTATCGGCACCCGGAATCCGACGAGCTGTTTGATTCCACCCAGCAGGATGGGCGGGAAATCACCGCCCGACAGTTTGGACTCAACTACATTTCCCTGGACGGCAATATCGGTTGCATGGTGAATGGCGCCGGACTGGCCATGGCGACCATGGACATGATCAAACTGCATGGGGGTGAACCCGCCAATTTCCTTGATGTGGGCGGTGGTGCGGCAGCCGACAAGGTGACCCAGGCTTTCAAGCTGATTTTATCGGATACCCGGGTGAAAGCGATTCTGGTGAATATTTTTGGCGGCATCACCCGCTGTGATTTGCTGGCGGAAGGCATTATTCAGGCGGCCGCCGAGGTGGGTATTCATCTGCCGGTGGTAGTGCGTCTGGAGGGTACCCGCAAGGAGGAAGGAATGGCTTTGTTGCAGGAGAGCGGTCTTTCATTGATAACGGCCGATGGGCTGACCGATGCTGCTGTGAAGGCCGTGGCGGCTGCTCAGGGCTAAGGTGTCCATCAATATTCTCTGGTTGCAGCGCTTGTGGCCGGTATTGCGCAATTCCGGTCCGTTGATTACTCGTCTGGCTGATGTCTACGTCAAACGGGGGGCCGATCAAAAATCGGCAGAGCGTATGGCGGAAATGGCCGTGCTGCTCGACCAGATTCTTGATGAGCGCCTGAAAACCGTGGCCCAGGTGGACGACCTGGAGCGTCTCCGGCAGGACCTCGCGGATTTGCGGACAGCCCTGAATCGAGTCCATCCCCCAGTGCGACGTAATCCCTACATACTGCTTCTGTTAGTGGGTGACGCCGTGATAATTTTGCTGCTGATTCTGATTTTGGTGCATATATGAGCATATTGCTGTCTCGCGATACCCCCATTATCTGCCAGGGCTTTACTGGCAAACAGGGAACCTTTCACTCCCAGCAGGCCATAGCTTATGGTTCGCGGATGGTCGGTGGAGTGACTCCCGGCAAAGGCGGCAGTCGTCATCTGGACTTGCCGGTATTTGATACGGTGGTAGATGCGGTGCGTGAAACAGGTGCCGAGGCCAGTGTCATTTACGTGCCTTCGCCCTTTGCCGCCGATGCCATCATCGAAGCGGCCGCTGCCGGCATCGAGTTGATTGTCTGCATTACCGAGGGCATTCCCGTGCATGACATGCTCATGGTCAAACATTATCTGGCGGGTTCGTCCGTGCGTCTGATCGGTCCCAACTGTCCGGGCATCATTACTCCGGGGCAGTCGAAAATCGGGATCATGCCCGGCTCCATCCACCGCAGCGGCAAGGTCGGTATTGTCTCCCGTTCCGGAACCCTGACCTATGAAGCCGTGGAGCAGACCACACGTCTGGGTTTGGGTCAGAGTACCTGTGTGGGTATTGGCGGTGACCCCCTGATTGGCATGAGTTTTGTCGAAGTATTGGCGCTTTTTGAAGCGGACCCGCAAACCGAACTGATTATCATGGTCGGGGAAATCGGTGGGCGCATGGAGGAAGAAGCGGCCCAATTCATCCAGTCCCAGGTGCGCAAGCCGGTGGTCGCTTTTATTGCCGGGTCCACGGCGCCCAAGGGCAAGCGTATGGGGCACGCCGGGGCGATTATTGATGGTAATGCCGGCACAGCTGCGGCCAAATATGCGGTTCTGGAAGCCGCCGGTGTACATTGTGTGCATTCTCCGGCGGAGCTGGGTGCGCGGGCTGCGGCCTTGCTGGAGGGCTGATGCGCGTCGCTCTGGCGCAGTGTAATGCCTGGGTCGGTGATATAGACCGTAATGTGGCCATGATTCTGGCGGCGGCCCAGGAGGCTAGGGCGGCTGGTGCCGATTTGCTGGTGACCCCGGAGTTGGCCTTATGCGGTTATCCACCCGAAGATTTGCTCTTGCGCGAAGATTTTCTGCAGAGTTGTGATGAGGCTCTGCACATGCTCGCGCTGCAGGTGCCTTTGCCCGTGCTGCTGGGCCATCCCCAGCGGATTGATACCCGACTTTACAACAGCGCCAGCTTGTTGCGGGATGGGCAGGTAGCGGCGGTTTATCACAAGCATTGTCTGCCCAATTATGCCGTTTTTGATGAGTTGCGTTATTTTACGCCGGGTACGCAAGCGCTGGTTTTTGATTGTGCAGGTATTACCTGCGGGGTGGCGATCTGCGAGGATGTTTGGTGCGGTTCGGCAGTGGCCGAGGCTGCTCTTGAGCGGGGTGCGGAGTTGCTGCTGGTGCTCAATGCGTCCCCCTACCATCGCCATAAGCAGGGGGAGCGGGAGTCCCGCCTTGCCGCTCTGGCGATGCAGATAAATCTGCCCATTTGCTATGTGAATCTGGTGGGTGGTCAGGATGAGCTGGTTTTTGACGGGCGTTCTTTTGTGCTGGACGCCTCAGGTCGGCTGGAAAGCCGGGGACCGCTGTGCCAGTCAGCTCTCCTGCTGACGGATTTTGCGCGGGGTTTCCAGGGTCTGCAGGTGAAAAGTGACGCGCCTCCCGTTGAGTCGGAAGATATGGTGGCTGAAGTCTATGCCGTGCTGACCCTGGGAATCCGCGATTATGTCCGTAAAAATCATTTTCCCGGTGTGGTGCTGGGTCTCTCGGGAGGGGTCGATTCAGCCCTGACCCTGGCTATTGCCGTCGATGCCTTAGGTCCGGAACAGGTTCATGCCCTGATCATGCCCTCCCGATATACTGCTGCCATGAGTGTGGAAGATGCGGTTGCCGAGGCGGAAAGTCTCGGTGTCTCCCATGATCTGCTGTCCATCGAACCGGTTTTTCAGGCTTATCTGCAAGAGCTGTCGCCTCTTTTTACTGGACGTGCGCCGGATACTACCGAAGAAAATCTCCAGGCGCGGGTGCGTGCCGGTTTGTTGATGGCCTATTCCAACAAGTTTGGTCACCTGCTGGTCACGACCGGCAACAAAAGTGAAATTGCTGTGGGTTATGCCACCTTATATGGCGATATGGCGGGTGGTTTCGCCATTATCAAGGATATTCCCAAAACCCTGGTGTATCGCCTGGCCCGTTACCGTAATGCCCTGTCAGCAGTCATTCCCGAGCGGGTGTTGAGTCGGGCGCCATCGGCCGAGCTGGCCCCGGATCAGCGTGATCAGGACAGTCTTCCGGACTATGCAGTGCTTGATGCCATCATTGCCGCCTACGTCGAAGAAGATCGCTCTGCCGAAGATCTGGTTGCTGCCGGCTATGCCGCCGACACGGTGCGGCGGGTATTACGTTTGATTGATCGTGCCGAATATAAAAGAAGGCAGGCCGCGCCCGGTGTCCGTATCAGTACCCGCGCATTCGGGAAAGATCGGCGCTATCCTATTACCAACGGCTACGCTTCCTGGGGTGGCCACCATAAGCTGAACGAGGAGCAACACCATGAAGAAAATTGAGGCGATCATCAAGCCCTTCAAGCTCGATGATGTGCGCGAAGCTTTGCAGGAAATCGGCCTGGCGGGAATGACGGTGACGGAAGTGAAAGGCTTCGGGCGCCAGAAAGGCCATACGGAACTATATCGGGGTGCGGAATATGTGGTGGACTTTTTGCCCAAGCTCAAGCTGGAGGTAGTGGTGGGCGATGAGATGGCGGATCGCGCCATTGAAGCCATCGAACAGTCTGCGCGCACCGGCAAAATTGGCGATGGCAAGATTTTTGTGAGTGCCGTGGAAAGGGTAATTCGCATTCGCACCGGCGAGGAAGGCCCCGAAGCCGTCTGATTCGGGCTGTTACAACGCTGCCGGGCGCAGTGAGTGGAGCCCGGCAAATTTTGTACTAGCCGTTTTTGCCGAGATCCCCTAGATACCGGCTTTGGGGATAATTATAGGCCAGCACCTTGCGCACGGTTTCGGCCTGATTCTGCAGGTTCAGATGCCGGTAGGAGCGGACCAGATAATACAGGGCCTCCTGCCTTGCCGGACTGAGCTGGAAGCGGGTCACGACAGTGTTGCAGCGATTGGCTGCGGCCACATAGGCGTGGCGCACATAATAAAATTTGCAGATATCCAGATTGCGCTTGCCGAGAATATCGATGATTTTGGCCATGCGCAGGCGCGCATCGACAGCATAAGGGCTGTTTGGCCAGCGCCGTGCCAGGGTGTCAAGCGCGTTGAAAGCTTCTTCGGCCGGTTTGGGGTTCCATTCGGCACCCTGAATGCCTTCATAATAGGCAATGCCTTTCAGGTACCAGGCATAATCCACATGGGGATTGGCCGGATGCAATTTGATGAAGCGCTCGGCGGCTGCCGCAGCCGCCTCCGAATCTCCGCTCTTGTAGTAGCTGTACGCCGTATTCAGTTGCGCTTGTTCGGCATAAGGGCCATAAGGATAGCGGGTTTCCAGCTCTTCGTAGTGACGAATGGCCGAGCTGTAATCGCCGCGTTCCATGGCTTGTTTGGCCGGCTGGTACATGGCAGCGGCGGATTCATGATTCAGTGCAGACTGATCATCTTTGTGGGGATTGCTGGCACAACCGGCCAGAAGGGCAGTGAAACAACAACTAATAAGTAAGCGTTTGCGCATGAAGGACAATAGTCTATAGTGGCGAGCCATGAGCGATGATACTACGGGACTTCCGATGATTTTGCCAGTGGATCAAGCCGGTGAACGACTGGATGCGGTGTTGAGTGCCCTGCTTCCGGATGTCAGCCGTAGCCGGATCCAGGCCCTGCTGAAAGACGGGTATATTCGCGTGAATGGCACGGCGGAAAAACCCAGCCTGCGTATTCAGGGCGGCGAGGCGGTAGATATTGACTGGCCGGAAAATGAACCCAGCGTCTGGGTGGCCCAGGATATTCCCCTGCATATTGTGTTTGAAGATGCGCAGATTCTGGTCCTGCACAAGCCGGCCGGGCAGTTGACCCATCCTGGTGCGGGACATGCGGACGGTACGCTGGTGAACGGTGTGCTGGGGCATTTGCCGGAGAATGCCTATCTCCCCCGTGGTGGCATTGTCCATCGTCTCGACAAAGACACTACCGGGCTGCTGGTGGTTGCCAAAACCGAGATGGCGCGGCAGTCCCTCATTGATCAGTTGGGTGACCATACCATGCACCGCGAATATCTGGCCTTGGTCAATGGCCCGATGACCGGCGGTGGACGGGTGGATGAACCCATCGGCCGGCATGCCCATGATCGCTTGCGGATGACCGTTCGGGCAGATGGTCGTCCTGCCCAGACGGACTTTCGCCTGGTCGAACGCTTTCCCCGCCATAGTTATTTGCGCTTGCGTCTGGCCACCGGGCGGACCCACCAGATTCGCGTACACATGGCCCATATTGGTCATCCTCTGGTCGGCGATCCCGTTTATGGGGGGCGGATGACCGTGCCCCAGGGGCTGGATGCCGAGGGCTTGGCGTATTGGCAGCAGTTTCGGCGGCAGGCCCTGCATGCCTGGCGGCTGAAGTTGTATCATCCGGAAAGCGAAGAACTCATGAGCTGGGAAAGCCCGCTTCCCGAGGACATGGAAAAACTGTTGGATCTGTTGCGGCAGGTCCGCCGTGCACGCTGACTCCGATTCCATCCAGATACCTGACTGGCCTCTGCCCAAAGGCGTTCGCAGTGCTTTTACCCTGCGCCACGGTGGATACAGCGATGGCCCTTATGACAGCTTCAACCTGGGTGATCATGTGGGGGATGATCCCGAGTCGGTGGCGAAAAACCGGCAGTATCTCGTCGAGTTGCTGAGCTTGCCGGAGGAGCCGCAGTGGTTGCGGCAGGTGCACGGTACGGACCTCTTGCAGATACCCGCTGATTCCCATGTCAGTTCTGCCGCTGTGGCCGATGGGGCGGTGACTCATGTTGCCGGACCGGTGCTGGCGGTGCTCACGGCTGACTGTCTGCCGGTACTGGCCTGCAGTCGTGATGGCCAGCATCTTGCGGCTTTCCATGCGGGTTGGCGGGGATTGCTGGCCGGGATTCTGGAAAAAGGCGTGGCCGCTCTGGGGGTGCCCGGTGAGGAAGTTCTGATATACTTGGGGCCAGCCATTGGCTCCGGGGCTTTTGAGGTGGGCCCGGAATTGCGGGCCGCTTTTCTGGCGGAGGACCCCGGTTCCGACAGTGCCTTTCGGCCGGGTCAGGGGGATCGCTGGTGGGCCGATATTTACCAGCTGGCCCGGCAGCGTCTGCAGCGCGTTGGGGTTACCGCCATTTATGGCGGGGACCGGTGTACTTTCAGTGACAGCGATTTTTTTTCGTACCGACGTGATGGCATAACTGGACGAATGGCATCTTTGCTCTGGAGGGAATGAATCATTATGGCGACGTTGCGCAGAGCCGGCGATCCGGCATTGGTGTCAGATCCGGCGACCATCGCTGAAGTATTGGCAGGGCTGGGGGTCATACTCGAAACCCTGCCCGTGCCGACTGATGGGCAGACCCTTGCCTTGCTGGCCGCACCCGAACTGGATGACGCCGAACAGGCTCGGCTGCTGGAAGGGCTGGATGACGTTTTCCAGCGCCTGCAGACAGAAAAAGGCTATCAGGAACGGGATCTGGTTGTGCTCTACCCGGGGCATCCTCAGCTGGAGGCCCTCAATACCCGTTTTCATCGTATCCACACCCATGATGATGAAGAGGTCCGGTATATTGTCGATGGCGAGGGAGTGTTTGGTTTCGTATTGCCCGATGACTCCCAGGTAGAGTTGACCGTGGTGGCAGGTGATTACATTCATGTGCCTGCCCATGTGGAACACTGGTTTCGTCTCAATCAGCGGCAGCGTATCAAGGCGGTACGCTATTTCAGCGCCCGGGGCGGCTGGACACCCCTGTACACTGATCGCCCCCTGCAGGATTTCGCCCGCCCATGAGCCACGTTATTGAGGTGGATTACCAATTCCCTGCGGGTGTGGATGCCGTCCGTCAGGCCCAGGCCATCGCCATCGGGCAGACGGCGGGAAGCTGGGACGCCCGCTTTCAGCACCGGGAAGCGCAACTTCGTGGGCATCTGGCTGAGCTGCGGGATATTCGCAGCTTACCCACCGGGCGGCAGCTCGCTACCATCGCTTTCCCGGCAGAAAACGTCGATGGCCGCATGGGCAGTCTCCTGACCATGATTTTCGGCAAATATTCCCTGGCCGGTCCGGCCAAGGTCATGGCCATCCGCCTGCCTGTGGATTATGGGCAGGCCTGTCGTTTTGGTCTGGCGGGTATCCGCAAAAAACTCCATGTGGCAGAACGTCCCCTGGTCATGGCTATTTTTAAGCCTGCCCTGGGTTTGAGTGCCGAGGACCACGCTGAAATTCTTGCCGAAGTGGCCATGGCGGGCCTGGATATCATCAAGGATGATGAAATTCTGCCCGATCTTCCCTCGGCAGCCACCCTGGCCCGCTGGGAAGCCTGCGCACCGATTATCGAAGCGCGCCGGGATCGAACCGGACGGGACCTGCTGTATGCCATGAATCTTTCCGGAGATGCCCGACAGGTGCAGGAACTCGCCCGGCAACTGGTGACACGGGGTGCCAATGCCCTGCTCCTGAATGTGCTGGCCTACGGATTTCCCATGCTGGAAGCGCTGGCCGCTGATCCGGAAGTGAACGTCCCGATTTTTGCCCACCCCGCCCTAGCGGGTGCCTGGTGCGCCGCCCCGGATCATGGTTTTGCCTATCCCGCCCTGCTGGGCACAGTCATGGCCTACGCGGGTGCCGATGCGGTGCTGTATCCTGCCCATTATGGCAGCCTGCCTTTTCCGGAAGCCGATGAGCAGGGCATTGTTCAGGCCTTGCGGGCCCGGGGCGTGGCTCCGGTACCGTCGGCGGGCGTGCATCCCGGTATGCTGGGAGCCATCCTCAAAGATTACGGAAAGGACGTTATTCTCAATGCCGGAACGGGCATCATGGATCATCCCATGGGGCCAGCCAGTGGTGTGTTGGCCTTCCACGAAGGGCTGGAGCGCTGGCAGGAAGGTGCTTCCTGCCAGCTTTCCGACCTACCTGCCGGTCCCTTGCGCGCGGCCGTCGAAAAATGGGGGAATGCCTGATGTTCGCCAAGGCTATTTTTTGCGACTTTGACGGTACCATTACGGAAACAGAAATATTTGTTGCCTTGATGCGCCATTTTGCGCCCGAGTCCGCCGCCGCCATTCTGCCGGAAATTTATGCCCAGCGCTTGAATCTGCGGGAAGGCCTGCCCCGCATACTGGAAGGTATTCCCTCCCGGCGCTGGCCGGAAATGGAAGATTTCGTGCGCGATACCGTCTTGCGCCCAGGCCTGGCTATCCTGCTGGATGCCGCCCGTCAGGCCGAAGTCCCGTTTATTGTCGTCACCGGCGGTTTTACGCGCATGGCGGAAATCGTTCTGGCCCCTTACCGCAGGGCTATTCACGCCATTCATGGTCTGGAAGTGGACCTTACCGGACCGAACCTGCGGGTTTTTTCACCCTGGCAGGATGCCCAGGAGCTGGTCGCCAAGCGTCAGGTCCTCGACCACTATCATCCGGCTACCGCCGTGTGTATCGGGGACTCCATTACCGATCTGCGGGTGGCCAGAGACTGTCCGCTGGTTTGTGCCCGGGATCGTCTGGCCCAGTATCTGGAGGCGGAAGGCAAGGCTTTCATACCTTTTGAAACCTTCGATGATGTCCATGTAGCACTGGCAAAACAGGGATGGTGGCAGGAGCAAAGTTATGCACAGTGAAGATTTACGCCAGGAATTGGCGCGCGCGGCGCGGAGTTTTCAAGAACGGGGCTGGATGCTGGGAACCGCTGGCAATTTATCAGCCCGGGTGTCCGATGCTGCCTTCTGGATTACCGCCAGCGGGCGTCCCAAGGAGCTGCTGACGCTGGATGATTTTGTGTCCGTGAACCTGCAGGGGGAAGTGCTGGCCGCGCCTGCTGACCGCAAACCTTCGGCAGAAACGGCCATCCATCGGGTAATTTATGGACATGTTCCCGAGGCCCGCGTGATTTTTCATGTGCATTCCATTGAAGCCAATCTCTGCGGGCATTTTGCCAGAAATGGACAATTGCGTTTGCCGCCCTTGGAGATGCTCAAGGGCTTGGGCGTTCCCGATGCGGAACCCGAAGTGGATCTTCCGGTGTTTGCCAATCATCATAATGTGGCCCGGATTGCCGAGGATATGGATGCGGCCTTTGCGCAATCCCTTCCCCGGGTACCCGGTGCCCTGATTCACCAGCACGGGGTGACCGCCTGGGGACAGGACCTGCTGACCGCTCGACATCATCTGGAATTGCTGGAATATTGTTTTCGTTATCTCGTACAGGCCAAAACTATAGGAGTTCAGGTATGAGTCAAGCGCTTCTCACTGTGATTGGCGAAGATCGCCCCGGAATTGTTGCAGCCGTCACCCAGGCGCTGTTTACGGCGGACTGCTCCATTGGTGATGCCTCCATGATGCGTCTGGGCGGGTATTTCACCATCATGCAGGTCATCGATTACAGCCGTGATCTGGGTTCGGTGGAAATGGCCCTGGACCCCGCCATCAAACGCCTGAATTTGCGGGTGCATCTGGATCCTATTTCCAGCGTGGCCGTTGCGGCAGATCTTCCCAATACCCGGGTTACGGTTTACGGTGCTGATCATCCCGGCATTGTCGCCGGGGTAACTGGTGCCCTAGCTGCCATCGGCTTTAATGTGATTGATCTGGAAAGTGAAAGTTCCGGCAGTGCCGAGCGTCCTCTCTATGTCATGGTCATTCAGGGTTATGCTCCTGATGGTATCGAGAGCGTGCGTCAGGCGGTCCTGCCCTTACGCGAAAAAGAAGGCGTCGAGGTGGGCGTACATCCCCTGGAAGCGGCGGTTTTCTGATGGCGGTTCTGTCCATTCTGACCTATCCCGATGCTCGTCTACAGCGCAAGGCCGAACCTGTGCAGGCTTTTGATGATGCACTGCAAAAATTTGTCAGCGATCTGACAGAAACCATGTATGCCGGTCCCGGAGGGGTGGGTATTGCCGCTCCGCAGGTAGATCATCCCCAGCGTATCGTGATCGTCGATATGCGCCCCAAACTGGGTGAGGATTGTCATGGCTTGATGGTACTCATCAACCCTGAACTGCTGGCCTGGGAGGGCATGGTGGTGGGTCGTGAGGGTTGCATGTCCGTGCCGGATTTCACCGGCAATGTGATCCGCGCCGAACGCATCCAGGTGCAGGCTCAGGACGTATTCGGCCGCGAGCGCAGTTACGAATGTGAAGGCTTTGAAGCCCGGGCCGTGCAGCACGAAATGGATCATCTTGATGGATTTTTGTTTCTGGATCGTTTGGTGTCGCGCAAAACCGACTTGTTCCGACGCAAGAATTACCAGAAATCCCGATAGATCATAAGGTGTTGGGTATTGCTGGGCGGGAGGGCTATGGCTCTCATTCTGTTCCGTACTGCTGATCCAGCCAGTTCCGGTAACTGCCATCCATGACTTGCTGCCACCACTGGGGATGCTCCAGATACCAGAGGATGGTGTCCTGGATGCCGGTGGGAAAATCCACGGCGGGCGCAAAGCCCAGTTCGCGGGTGATTTTGCGGGCATCTATGGCATAACGGCGGTCATGGCCGGGCCGGTCGCGGACGTATTCGATCAGCTCAGCACTTTTGCGTCCCAGCGCGGGGGCAGCCTGGGGATATTGGATAGCCCAGCGTGGCTGGCCAGCAAACAGGTCATCCATGCTCCGGCAGATGAGTTGCACAATGTCCAGATTGGCCCACTCATTACAGCCGCCAATATTGTAGCTCTCGCCTTCCTGACCCCGTTCGAGAATGGCCGCGATTCCCCGGCAGTGATCTTCGACATAGAGCCAGTCGCGAATCTGCTGACCATCGCCATAAATGGGCAGGGCCTTGTTGTGCAGAATGTTGACGATGATGAGGGGAATGAGTTTTTCCGGAAAATGGAAGGGACCGTAATTGTTGGAGCAGTTGCTGGTGGTGGTGTTCAGGCCATAGGTATGCTGATAGGCGCGGACCAGATGATCTGAACCGGCCTTGCTGGCAGCATAGGGAGAATTGGGGGCATAAGGGGTGTCCTCGCGGAAAGGCGGATCCCGGGGGGCGAGGGTACCATACACCTCATCGGTGGAAATATGATGAAAGCGATGGGGAATGGGACCCTCCGGGCCGTCCAGCCAGAGGGCCTTGGCGACCTTGAGCAGAGTGTGGGTGCCGACGATGTTGGTCTGAATAAAGGCGTCGGGATCATGAATGGAACGGTCCACATGACTTTCTGCCGCAAAATGCACGATGACGTTAATGGCATGGCTGCGCAGGCTGTTTTCTACCAGCCTGGCGTCATTGATATCGCCATGCACAAAATGGAAACCGGGGTACTTTCCCAGTCCCTCCAGATTGTGGAGATTGCCGGCATAGGTAAGAGCATCGTAGGCGATCAGTGTTCCCTGGGGGTGGGTCTCCAGCCAGTGATGACAGAAATTACTGCCGATGAAACCGGCGGCACCGGTGACCAGCAAGCGTTTTTCGGCAATGGATGATGTGCTCATGGGGGTGAGATCTCCCGTATTTATTCTGAATCGTTGTCGGTCAGCATCTGGCGAAGGGCCTGCCGCCAGTGCGGCGCAGCCCCCAGTGCGGCATAACTGGCACTTTTATCCAGTACTGCGCAGGCAGGGCGACGGGCGGGGGTAGGATAGCTGCTACTGGCAATCATCTGCAGAGGAATGGCGCGAGACAGCAGCCCGAGGGCCAGGGCTTCTTCCTGAATGGCGACGGCAAAGTCATACCAGGAAGCCACGCCCGCATCCGTCCAGTGCTGAATGCCGTGGAATCCGGGTTCTTCGCCTGCCCGCCAGATGGCTGCGGCCAGTCCCGCCGCCCAAGTGGGGCTGCCCAGTTGGTCTCCCACCACGCCCAGGCTTTCTTTTTCCTTCATCAGCCGCAACATGGTTTTCACAAAGTTTTTACCGTGGGCGCTATACACCCAGGCGGTTCTGAGAATCAGCACCTTACTGCCCAGGATGCGCTCCACTTCGACCTCCCCAGCCGCCTTGCTGGCACCGTAAACCCCCAATGGTCGGCGCAGACTGTCGGTAGGGTAGGGGGTGGGTCGGTGGCCATCAAAGACGAAATCGGTGGACAGATGAATGAGTCGGGCACCCTGTTCTGCAGCAGCTACGGCGCAATGGGCGGCTCCGTCACGATTGATGGCGTAGGCTTTTTCCGACTCAGATTCGGCCAGATCCACCGCCGTGTAGGCAGCAGCGTTGATGATCAGGTCGGGATGAAACGAGGCGGCTATCCCGGAGATCTGTTCCTGGTTGCTGATGTCTGCCTGGGCACGGGACAGGGCCAGCAGTTCAACAGATTCAGGAAGCTGACGCTGAAGCTCCCAGCCCACCTGACCATGAGATCCGAAAAGCAGGACACGCTGCATACCCTTTCTCCCTTGTTGATTGCGTCCGTTTATTTAGTCAGAACGGCCTGTTGGCGCGTAGAGAAATTCATAAAAGTTATCCATGGGCATACCCTGAGTATCATAACCCGTCACCCGGACCTGATGATGTTTGACGCCCACTGCCACCATGCAGGCGCGCTGCTTGGGGAGGGCCGCAGCGGCCACAAAAGCAGGGCGTGTTTGCCCGCAGGCAGGATGGGGATATTCCTGATTCAGGCGGGTGATGAGCTGGTCAGCAATCAGTTGGGCTTGTTGCGGGCTTGTGGCGGCAAAGGCGCGATGATCCTGCCAGGCTCTGGCAATGGCATTGCGGGCATCTGCTGAACTGGCCGAAGCCATGGCTTCCCGGTGCAACTGATCGATGGTTTCCAGGGCGGCATAGAGGTCCGTGCGGGCGCTGCTCTGCTGATCGATGACATGGACGCTGAGAAGAATGCTGAGCACGCCATAGAGGACAATCACTGCGCCCAGCGCCCAGGCAAAACGGATCCGACTGGATTTTTCGGGACGCTTCGTCATCAGGAAGGACGCCGTTGCGCCGGACGCGCCCGTCGACGGCCAGGACTTTTTTGACGGTCGCTGATGCTACCCTCCTCATGACGAACCTGCAAACGGTTTTCGGCGGCAAAGCGCATGATTTCCGCAAAGGCCTCGGGACGGATTTCTTCCAGGCTTTCATCCATGATGATGGCTGCATTGCCGTTGATGTTGGCTGGTTCAATCAGGGGGAGATAATGAATTTTGTGGTCAGGACCGAAATGGGCGAGGCCCACCCCTTCAATAAGCATTTCTGCCCAGGCCGAGGGACGGAACTTCCCCCCGCTTTCGGTTACCCCGTCAATGATGATCATGGATACCGCTGCTCCTCGGGAAAGTGGGCGATGATACCGCCCTTTGCGCAGACAATGAAGAGGTCACGAATAGGTATCTGCCTTGTTGAAAGCAGAACCGGCGGCATCCTTGGCGGCCAACTGCGGCGTTGAATCTGCCGGTATGGGCCAGGTGATGGCAATGTCGGGATCATTCCAGATGATGCAGCGTTCGGCTTCCGGGACATAAAATTCGGTGGTTTTATAGAGAAAATCGGCAACGTCACTCTGGACGTAAAAGCCGTGGGCAAAACCCGGAGGTACCCAGAGCATTTGGTGGTTTTCCGCAGAGAGGGTGGCGCCGACCCACTGCCCGAAAGTGGGTGATGAGCGGCGTAAATCAACGGCCACGTCAAAAACAGCTCCGGAAACCACCCGCACCAGTTTCCCCTGGGGCTGTTGAATCTGGTAGTGCAGGCCGCGCAGTACCCCTTGTTGGGAGCGACTGTGGTTGTCCTGTACAAAATCGAGCTTCAATCCGGCCTCGGCAAACTGCCGCTGGTTCCAGCTTTCCATGAAAAATCCCCGGCTGTCCCCAAATACCCTGGGGGTGATGAGCAAAACTTCGGGAATGCGTAATTTTTCAATATTCAAAACAGACTTCCTTCTTCGAGAAGGCGCAGCAGATATTCACCGTAACCACTTTTTTTCAGAGGTTCCGCCAGGCGGATCAAGGCATCGGCATCGATGTAACCCATGCGATAGGCGATTTCTTCGGGACAGGCGACTTTCAGACCCTGACGCTCTTCCAGGGTACGAATGAACTGTCCGGCATTGAGCAGATCAGCATGGGTGCCCGTATCCAGCCACGCTGTTCCCCGCCCCAGGACTTCCACATGCAGGCGTTTTTGCTCGAGATACAGACGATTGAGGTCGGTGATTTCCAGTTCTCCGCGTGCCGAAGGGCGGATTTCCCGGGCCATGCGGCTGCCATCAGCATCATAAAAATACAGTCCGGTGACGGCGTAAGAAGAACGCGGTTTGGCCGGCTTTTCTTCAAGACCGATGGCAATGCCCTGCTGGTCGAATTCCACCACGCCATAGGCTCTGGGATTGGCGACGTGGTAGGCAAAAATTGTCGCACCATTTTCCGCCTGATTACATTGCTGCAGGGATTCACTGAGGTCATGGCCGTAAAATACATTATCACCGAGGACCAGCGCCGAAGGACTACCCGCCAGAAATGCCTCAGCAATGAGCAGAGCCTGGGCGAGACCCTCCGGCCGCGCTTGTTCGGCATAGCTGAACTCCAGACCCCACTGCTGACCATCCCCCAGTAACTGCTGAAAACGCGGCAGATCATTGGGGGTGGAAATAATCTGGATCGCGCGGACACCGGCCAGCATCAGCGTAGCGAGAGGATAATAAATCAGTGGCTTGTCATACACCGGCATGAGCTGTTTGCTGACAGCCTGGGTGAGGGGATACAGACGGGTGCCGGAACCCCCGGCAAGGAGAATACCCTTACGCTGCATTGCCGCTCTCGGCATCGACTTTGCCACGGCTCTGACAGAGGCCATTCATGTACTCGGTAAAATCAGAACCCACTTCGGGGTGCAGCTTGCCGAAGGCAATAGTCGCCTTGAGATAGCCCAATTTGTCACCACAATCAAAGCGTTCGCCAGCAAAACGATAGGCCAGCACCTGGCGCTCATTGAGGAGATGGGCGATGGCATCGGTCAGCTGAATTTCACCTCCGGCACCTTTTTGGGTTTTTTCCAGAAAATGAAAGAGGCGGGCCGGGAGAATATAGCGGCCCACGACGCCCAGATTGGAAGGGGCTTTTTCCGGCTTGGGCTTTTCAACAATACCGCTGACCTGGAAAATCCGCTCGTCCCAGGGGCGGGCATCGACCACGCCGTAGCGGGTGGAGTGTTCACGGGGGATTTCTTCGACGCCGAGAATCCCGGCCTGATAACGATGGTGTTGTTCGACCATCTGTGCGAGTACGGGCGGCTCTCCGAGCATGAGATCGTCGGCCAGCAGTACGGCAAAAGGTTCATCACCCACCACCGGTTTGGCCATCAGCACCGCATGACCGAGGCCCAGCGGATAAGGCTGACGTAAAAAAATGGTGCTGACATGGCTGGGTAAAATGCTTTGGACTTGTTCCAGGAGGGCTTTTTTGCCGCGTTTTTCCAGCTCGTTTTCCAGTTCGTAAGATACATCAAAATGATCTTCAATGGCGCGTTTGCCGCGACCACTGATGAAAATCAGTTGATCACAGCCCGCCGCAATGGCTTCTTCGACGGCGTACTGAATGAGGGGTTTATCCACAACCGGCATCATTTCCTTGGCGCTGGCTTTGGTGGCAGGCAAAAAACGGGTACCTAATCCAGCTACGGGGAAAACTGCTTTACGGACTTCAGCCATGGTTCATCTCCTTTATGAATGAGACGAGTATAACCAAGACCACCCGCTGGCCGCAAAGCGTTGTGTCTGGACCTATGCGAGTCGGTCAGTATCAGATTCAGCGATTTCCGGAGTGATGTTGTTCCCAGGTCTTTCCCGGGAGACTTTTCCGCCACCCACCCCGCCGGCCATGGCAAAGCGCAAAGCCTGTTGCGGGGTCATGTCGGGCAGTGGAATGATTTTTTCGCGGGGGATCAGGCAGGTGAATCCGCCAACGCCATAGCTCATGGGAATGAAAACCGCGACGCAATCTTCAGGAAGATGGGGCAGCTCGTGCAGACTGTCGCGGGTAACCAGCCCGATGATATACCCCATATCGCCACCCTGGCGCACCAGAACCGCGCTGCGAAAGCCCCGGTCGGCACCGCCGAACAGTAAACCCACGGTTTCCTGGATGGTGCTGTAAAGGCTGTGCAGTACGGGGATGCGCGCCAGCGCCTTGTTCAGCCATTCAAAAATCCAGGCAGTCAGAACATGGGAAGCGAGAAACCCGACCCCCAGAATGGTCAGCAAGGTCAGTACCAGTCCCAGGCCGGGAATATCGATGCCAAACAGGGCCTTGATGGGTGCTTCAAAAAGGTTGTTCAACCAGCCGCCAATCCACAGAACCACATAAATGGTCAGACCAATGGGCAGGGAAATGAGCAGCCCCTGGGCAAACCAGCGGCGCAGATGCCAATGCTGAAAACGGGATTTTGGCGAAACGGGTACCGGTAGCGTCATAAGGATGCCGAATTAAAAAAGTGACTTACACCATAATTGCCCGAAATCTGCGGATGATCAAGAAAGGTCATCGCGTTCTTCCAGGTTTTTGAAAAGTTGCGGAGCCAGACCATGTTTGCGCATGAGTTTGTAAAGATCGGTGCGATGCCGACCGGCAATACGCGCTGCCCGGGAAATGTTGCCGTCGGTGGCGCGCAGCAGGTTTTCCAGATACACCCGTTCAAAGGCTGTTTTGGCATCCTGCAGAGGCGGAAAGGCGCTGGATCCGCCTTGCCGTCCGGCATCGGGAATGGCTTCACCGGCGACCCAGCCTTTTTCGGTGACGGCGGCGGCAAAGCTGACGGCGTTTTCGAGTTCCCGCACATTGCCGGGCCAGGGCCTTTGCATCAGTTTATCCATGGCCTCGGGACTAAAGCCGAGGATGTTGCGGTCCAGACGCTGACTTTCCCGATCCAGAAAATGCTGGGCCAGCAAGAGGATATCTTCGGGGCGTTCGCTGAGGCTGGGCACCCGCAGGGGGATGACGTGCAGGCGATAATACAGGTCTTCACGGAAGGCGCCGCTGGCCGTGAGGGCATGAATATCCTGATGCGTAGCGCTGATGATGCGTAAATCCACGGATATTTCGGTTTTGCCACCAATCGGCCGCAAGGTACCTTCCTGCAGCACTCGCAGGAGTTTGACCTGTACGGCCAGAGGGAGGTCGCCGATTTCATCCAGAAACAAGGTCCCTCGGTCAGCACTGCGAATCAGGCCGACATGATCCTGAGTGGCCCCGGTAAAAGCGCCTTTGACATGGCCAAACAGTTCACTTTCGGCCAATTCCGAGGGGATGGCCCCGCAATTGACGGCAACAAAGGGTTGATTGTGACGGGCGCTGGCTTCGTGAATGGCGCGGGCGACCCGTTCCTTTCCGGAGCCACTTTCTCCGGAAAGGAAAACGCTGGCCGAGGAGGCTGCTATCCGCGAAATCTCATCTACCAGACTGGCCATGACCGGGCTGCGGTGAAGAATGCTCTGTCCCGTCTGGGCACGCAGTTCCGCACGCAATTTACCCAACTCGCGGCTGGCATGGCGTTGCGCCAGCGCCGCAGTACAGAGGGTTTGCAATTCTTCATTGCTGAAGGGCTTGCTGAGATATCCGAAAGCCTGAGCACGCATGGCCTCAACGGCATTGGGAATGCTGCCATGGGCGGTCAGCAGGATGACGGGTAAATCGGGGTCCCGGGTCTGGACGGCTTGCAGAACGGCCATGCCATCCATGACCGGCATGCGCAAATCAGTGATCACTAATTCCACGCTTTCCTGATCGAGCAGATCCAGTCCTTGCTGCGGATCATGACTGCTCAGTACCCGATAATCCTCACTTTCCAGCCATAAACCCAGCAGCCGCAAAAAATCCGGATCATCATCCATAATGAGAATAGTGGGCATGATTTCAGGCATCTCAGGGTTTTCGCTGATCAGGCGTTTTCAGGGATTTTTCCGCATGTTGCTGGAGCAGAGTTTCCAGTTGTTGCAGGCGTGATTCTGCGGCGCTGGCCGCTTGTTGTGCCGCCCGGGTTTGTAGCTGGCTGTGCTGCATGCGGGATTGGCACTGGTGCAGCAGCATCTGGTTTTCCAGCAGGGCTTGCACGGTACGCCGCAAAGGCAAGGTCTGGATGGCCATATCCTGATTTTGGGCTGCCAGCTCCAGTTCACGGTCGGCATTACCCAAAGCGGTTTTGTTGAGGGGGCCGCTACGCAAGTAGCTGTTCGCCAGGGCCAGATGGATCCGGGCACAGGCCAGGGAGTTGGCCATCCCGCAATTGTGGAGAGCCTGAAGCAGCGTGGTTCTGGAGGCGTTGCTCAGATCTGGCAGCGCCACCTTATGGGGTGGCGGAGGCGGTGCCGGCATGGCGACACAGGCACTGAGCAGCAAGAGGCCGCTCAATCCCACCAGCCAGCGTCCCTGAAGGAGCATGTGCGACATTAATAGGGGGCCTTTTGTGCGGAGGATGGTAAGCAGATTTCAGCTTGGAGCCCTCCCTGTGAACGGTTCTGAATCCTGATCCAGCCGTTCTGGGCGGCCACCAGTTCGCGGGTGATGGCTAATCCCAGGCCGGTTCCTCTGGGTAGACTATTACTGACCGGCACTTGATAAAAGCGTTCAAATACCCGCTCCAGCAGAGCTTCGGGAATTCCGGGTCCCTCATCTTCCACCTGGAACAGTACGCCCTGCTCATCGCTCATGGCATGGACACGGATTTTTCCGCCGGCAGGGCTGTATTTGTGGGCGTTGCTGACCAGGTTGCTGAGAATCTGGCGCAGGCGTTGTGGATCGGCATAAACCTCCAGCTTGTCGTTACTGCTGCTGCAAAGCAGGGTTTGCTGTTTTTTTTCCGTCAATGGCCGCATGCGCTTGTGCAGGTCATCAAGAATTTCGGACACGGCAACCATTTGCGGCGAAAACTCCAGAGACTGCGCCTGCAAGGCATGCATATCGAGCATTTCCTGAATGGCCGCGTATAATTCCTTGACCTGGCGCACCACGATTTCGAGGACCTCGCGCTGCCGTGGGAGCAGTGGCCCGATGCGCTCGCTGAGCAACAGTTCACTGCCGGACCGGGCAGAAGCCAAGGGTGTTTTCAGTTCATGGGAAACCTGGCTGAGAAATTGATGGCGCAGGCGTTCTTCTTCACGGAGCCGGGCCTGCATGCTTTCAATGCTGCGGGCAAGATCCCGCAATTCCTGGGGACCATCACTGGCCACATGAGTAAATTTGCCGGCACCGATGTCCTCAAGGGCCAGACGAAAATCCCGGAGGGGTCGGGTCAATGCAGTGGCCACTCGCCAGGGGATCAACAGGCTGAGCAGGGCGGTAATGGCGACCAAGGCATAGAGCAGCTCTACGGCCTGGTCGCGGGCTGCTGCCGCTGCCTCTCCCTGCTGTTGCAGCAAGTTCTGCATGGCTCGATGCACTTGCTGAAAACTTTTTTCAACCAATGCCTTGGTATTTGGGATCTGGGGCGCTGCAGCATGTCCCAAGTCGGAAGTTGTAGCGGCGCTTTGAACGTAATGGTTCAGACTGTTTTGCAATTGTTCCAGCGCGCTGCTCAGGGCGGGATAGGCCGTTGCGCTGGTCTGGATGGTCCGCAAGATCGTTTGTTCGTGGGCAATGAGCTTGGCAAAGGTTTTTTCATAGCCGGCATGGGGAAGTATGCGGGCCAGATCCTGATAAAATTCAGCCTGACGTTGCTCTCCATGAATTTCGAGCAATTGCTTTTGCAGCGGTAGCCCAACGGTAACCAGGGTGTTGCTGCTGTTACCCAGGGTATGGATAGCCTTGACGGCTACCCATACCACGCCGGCAACCAGAAAGAGGATGAGGATGGCAAAAAGCAGTACGCGCCGGGGAATCGAAATGGCCTTACCCTGCGTTTTGTGCTGAGGAGCCCTAGAGTCCCGTTCTGTCCCGAGTTTTTCCATGAAATCCGTTGCCATTCACTCCACCATGTCCAGCACCCTGACATTTTTCACTACTGTTTGCCAGTCAGTGTATGCGACCCTTGTGCTCCGGCCTAGTGTAGAAGATCGGCTACAGGCGCGCAGTAGTGACCCGGGTATTAGTCGTCCACATTGGCCAACAGTGTCGCCGCTGCTTCGCGTACAGCGGCATTGAGATCAATACCGCCCAGCATGCGGGCGATTTCCAGCTGGCGCTGGCTCTCTGGCAGGCGCTGGATATTGCTGAGGGTCTGTCCATCGATAATCTGTTTTTCGATGTGCAGGTGCTGGTGGCCCTGGGCCGCGACCTGGGCCAGATGAGTGACACAAAGAACCTGCTGGCGGGTGCCGAGGCGACGCAGCAGGCGACCTACCCGTTCGGCCACCGCTCCACCAATACCCACATCCACTTCATCAAAAATCAGGGTGTCCATGCGCTCGGGTGCTGCGAGAATGACCTGCAAGGCCAGGCTGATGCGCGACAGTTCCCCCCCGGAAGCCACTTTAGCCAGGGGTTGGGGCGGATGCCCGGGATTGGCGGTAATCCAGATTTCGGCCTGATCCCAGCCATGACTGCGCCAGATTTTTTCATCTTCGGGATGACTCTGCAGACGTAATTCCACTTCGGCGTGGGGCATCCCCAGTTGCCGGATCTGCCCGGCCACGGCTGCTGCCAGAGCCTGCTGTTGGGCTTGTCGAGCTGAACTGAGCGCGCGACTGTGCGCGATATAAGCGGTTTTAGCCTGCAGCAGCGCCTCTTTGGCGCTGCGCAACTGACTCTCCAAGTCTTCGCTGCCCTGCAGTTCCTGGCGCAGGGTGTTGCGTTTGTCGATCAGACCCGCCAGGTCGCAATGATACTTGCGCTGCAGATCCTGCAGTTGTTGCAGGCGGCGAGCAATATTTTCCAGCCTTTCCGGATCCGCTTCCAGATCGGCGAGATAGGCGTGCAGGCTGGCGATACTTTCTTCGGTTTGAATCAGAGCGCCGTTCAGTAATTCGGCATTTTCCTGCAAGTACTGATCATGTTGACTGGCTACACTGAGATGCCGCTGAGCTTCTGCCAGTGCCCGGCTGGCCGGGCAGGCCTCGCCTTCCAGGCGATCCAGGGCGGCCTGCACATGTTCGCGCAGCTTTTCGACCGCGCCGAGCCGTTGTTCTTCACTGCGCAGGCTGTCCCACTCTTCTTCCTGCAGTGCTGCGGCTTCCAGCTCCTGCAATTGAAAGCGTTGCCAGTCGGCCTGCTCGTTCTGATGGGTTTGCTGCGTGCGCAAATCTTCACAGCGCCGGGCTTGTTGCCGCCACTGCTGATGGCTGTCAGCCACCTGATCGAGGATTTCTGTGGATCCGGCAAACCGGTCCAGAAGCGCCAGTTGCCGGTCAGGATGGAGCAGTTTCTGGTGTTCATGCTGACCCAGCAACTCGATCAGATGTTCACCTAATTCCCGAAGCTGAGTGAGGGTGACGCTGCTACCGTTGATGAAGGCGCGGCTGCGACCATTGCGTTGGATGACCCGGCGCAGCACACAGATGCCCTCAGCGCTGTCCATATCCTGTTCACGCAACCAGTGGCGGGCTTCATGCTCTGGATCCAGAGCATATTCTGCGCTGATTTCGGCCTGTTCGGCGCCGTGGCGGATACTGTCTGCGTGGCCCTTGTCACCGAGCAGCAGGGCAATGGCATCGACCAAGAGGGATTTTCCGGCACCGGTTTCGCCGGTCAGAACGGTCAGGCCGGGTTCCAGATCAATACTGACACTGTCAATCAGGGCAAAATTGCGCACCTGTAAACTGAGCAACATTCAATCTTCTCCCGGAGTTTCGGCCCAGTGCAGTTTTTCGCGGAGTATCTGAAAGAAGTTTTTTTCTTCCGGATGAATAAAACGGGCCGTACAAGGGGCGCGGCGAATGCGCATTTCATCACCGACAGCCAGAGGGAAGCTGCTATGGCTATCCAGACTGAGTGCGGCGGGATGACGGCAGGCGGTCAGGCGCACCCGAATTTCAACGCTGTCGGCTACTACCAAAGGTCGTGCGGTAAGGGTGTGCGGACAGATGGGAACCAGCAACAAGGCTTCCAGACTGGGGGACAAGATGGGGCCACCGGCGGACAGGGCATAGGCAGTAGAGCCAGTGGGGGTGGCGATGATGACGCCATCTGCGCGCTGGGTATAGACAAACCGGCCATCCATGTGGACGCCCAGTTCGATCATGCTTTCACCGCAGCCTTTGTGAATGAAGATTTCGTTGATGGCCAGGCCGCTGTGGATTTGTGAATGATCGCGCCACAATTCTGCGTGCAATACCCGGCGCTGATCCTGCTGGTAGTGGCCTTCCAGAATTGGCGGAAGCGCTGTTTCTATTTGCTCTATGGAGAGATCTGCCAGAAAACCGAGGCGTCCCTGGTTGACCCCGAGAATGGCTACACCATTGCTGGCAGTATTTCTGGCGGTACCCAGGAGTGTCCCATCACCACCGATAGCGATGACCAGATCAGTTTCTGCCCGGGTTTCCGCAAAGGCTAACAGCTGCAGACCCAGATCGTCATTGATTTCATGGGAACATTGGGTTTCGATGAAAACCTCAAGGCCCTGGGATTGAATAAAGTCGCGCAATTTCCGTAACCCCGGTAGCACCGAAGGATCCCGGTATTTGCTGACGAGCAGAACGCGCTGGAAGGGCTGGGTCATGGGAGTAGCCTACATGGGGGCGCGGCAAACGCCAAGAGGAAAATAGGGAAAATGATAAGGCATGAGTGCCAGCAGCTAGACATCATTTTCGGGCCATGACTAGCCCTGCAACCATCCATAAAATCCCCGCAGCAGCAAATCCGGTACATGGCGACTGCCGGGAATCTGTGTCTGCCAAAGATCGGCATCGCCTCCGGTCAGCAATACCTGTGCGTCCGGGGATATGCGCTGAAAATGCTGGATAGCGCCCTGCAAAGTATCGACAAATAGATGGAAGACCCCGGACTGGATGGCTGTGCCGGTATTATTGCCCAGTTCCGGCGCCGGTATGGGTAGTTCCATGTCAGGAAGCAGGGCAGTACCCAGGTAAAGGGCGTGCAGGCTCATGGTAATTCCCGGCAGGATTCTTCCCCCCTGAAAGCGTCCTTCGGCCCATAAATCAATGGTAATGGCCGTACCCATGTCGATGATGATGCTGCTTTGGGAGGGGAAATCCCGGGCTGCCGCGAGCAGGCAGCAGCGGCGGTCAAAACCCAGGCTCTCAGCGGGCGTGTAGTTGTTGGGAATATGTCGCTGAAATACGGCCAGATCGGGTTCCCGCAAGCGGCCAGGCGGTAATAGTTCGCGCCAGTGCTGCATGGCCTCGGGAACGACGCCACCCAGGGCAAAAACATCTTCTTCCCGCACGGGGCAGATCTGTTCCCACTGTTGCAAAATGTGGGCAGGATGCAAGGCAGTAGCCACGCTGATGCTTTGGAATTGCTGGCCATCTCCGCTATGGGCCAGCAGAGTCCGGGTATTGCCTACGGCGATCAATAGCATGCGGTCACCATCATGATACCAGCGGGCGCAGACTGACGTCGCCGGCACTCAGCCAGACCGGAGCCTTGCCGGACTCCTGGACCTGCAACCGGCCATCTGCTCCGATGCCCCTGACCTGAGCGGGATAATGACCCCAGGCGTCACTGATCTGAACGATTGCATCCACCATGGGGGCGGCGGCTTCTGTCCAAAGAGGCAGGAAGGCTTGCAGGCCCTCGCGGTCAAAGCGGGCAAAATCTGCCTGCCAGCGCTGCAGAATCTGCCCTGCCAGTTGGCTGCGCGAAAGGTTGACATGGAGTTGTGCAAGGCTCACGGCGCTGTCCGGCAGGGAAGCGTCGTGGTGTACATTCAGTCCCAGTCCCAGCACCAGCAGATTGGCCGCATGGGATGGGGATGCATGGAGCTTGGTTTCATCTGGCAGGGATTGCTGGGTGAGGCGTCGGGTTTCCAGCAATATACCGCCCAGCTTGCGATCGTTGACCCAAATATCATTGGGCCATTTGATCCAGAGCCCCTTGACGCTATTTTTCAGTACCTGAAATACGCTGAGACCGGCGACCAGGGTTAGGGCGGGATTGATCCGAGTGTTTTGTGACCAGGCCATGCTCATAGCCAGGTGCAGGCCGAATGGCGAAGACCAATGGCGGGCTCTGCGTCCCCGTCCGGCCCACTGGCTTTCCGCCAGACAAATACCCAGGTCGCTCGGGCTGTTGAACAATTCCGTATTGGTCGAGGCACAGGCTGGCAGAACCCGGATGCGGCTTTCGGGAATACCCGCACCATCCGCAATTTCCGCAGCACTGAGAGGCGCGTGGGGATATTTCAGAGAGAGGCTATCATCAGACCGGCGCAGGGGGATGCCCCAATGATGGGCTTCCTGCAATAGTGCGTGGGGTTCAGCCAGCGTGGCAGCAGCCACAGACGGACTATGACCCAGATTCTCCAGCAGCTGTTGCAGTGCCGCAGTGGGGGCTTCAGGCGCGGATATGACCATCTCCCAGAACAATCCATTTTTGCAGGGTCAGTCCTTCCAGGCCAACCGGACCACGGACATGCAGGCGATTGGTGGAAATGCCGATCTCCGCACCCAGACCGTATTCAAAACCATCGGCGAAGCGGGTGGAGGCATTGACCATCACCGAGCTGGCATCGACTTCGCGCAGAAAGCGGCGGGCATGGGTATAGTTTTCGGTCAGGATGGATTCGGTATGCTGCGACCCATAACGATTGATGTGGGCGATGGCCGCATCGAGATCGTCCACTATCTTAAGAGAAATGATGGGGGCCAGATATTCGGTGGCGTAGTCTTCCTCGCTGGCGGCCACCGCACCGGGTAGCATGGGCAGGCTGCGCGCGCAGGCCCGTACTTCGATGCCTTTTTCCTGCAGAGCCTGGACGATGGGCAGCAGCAAATCGTCCAGGCGACTTTGATGGATCAGCAGGCTTTCGGCCGTATTGCAGGTGCCGAGGCGTTGGGTTTTGGCGTTGACCACCACCTTCAGAGCTTTGCGGGCATCGGCTTCGGCATCCACATACACATGGCAGTTGCCATCCAGATGCATGATGACGGGTACGGTGGCATCGGACTTGATGCGGGAGACCAGACTTTTCCCGCCGCGTGGAATGATCACGTCCACATACTTATCCATGCTGATCAGCAAGCCAACCGCCTCGCGATCGGCGGTATGGACGTACTGCACCAGATCCAGGGGTAAACCGGCCTTGCCCAGGGCTGCCCGCAGGCGCTCGGCTATGGCCATGTTGCTGTGCAGGGACTCCGAACCGCCGCGCAGGATGACGGCATTTCCTGACTTGACGCAAAGCCCCGCTGCGTCTGCCGTGACATTGGGGCGGGACTCGTAAATCATGGCAATCACCCCCAGCGGAGCGCGCATGTGGCCCACCTGGATACCACTGGGGCGATAGCGCAAATCCGTGATTTCCCCCACCGGGTCGGGGAGGGCCGCGATTTGTTCAAGACCCTGGGCCATTGCTTCAATGCGCGCATCATCAAGACGCAGGCGATCGATGAAGGCGGTATCTTTACCGGCTTCTTCGGCACTGCGTAAATCCTTGCGGTTGGCGCGCTGCAAATTATCGGCATCGCGGCGCAAGAACTCCGCCATCAGTCGCAGGGCCTGGTCCTTGGCGGCGCTATCTGCACTTTGCAGGCGACGTTGGGCTATGCGCGCCCGTTCGCCGATTTTTTCCATTTCCTGGTGTAACTCCATGATTCATTCTCCTCTGCGGTGTCTGCCATCTGGCGGACATGAGATCAGCGAAGATCCGCTATGGCGCTGCGAGGCCGTAGCGTGGGGATCAGTTCGCGCGGATGTTCTCTCTATTGTGCCGATCTGCGGCGCTTCCGGCAATTCGCAGGCATAAATCGGTCAATGCCGGCCAGATGGGCGTAGGATCCTGACCCTTGATGCGCGCGTCAATGTCGAGGCATTCGCGAATCCCGGCCAGCAGTGACGCGCCGCTCAAGCGCTTGGCCGCATGCCGCAACCAGTCCTGTCGCGGGGGAAAAATCCGGTTCTGGCGAAAAAACTGTTCAGTGTCCATATGTCCACCGCGCAACTCAGCGAGAATGCGCAAATCTTTGTGCAATGCCCAGAGGCAGAGGGCGGGTTCTCCGTCGCCACTGCGCAGACGGTCGATAATGCGCAGAATCTGTGGCGCTTCGGCGCGGAGGCTGGCATCGGCCAGATCATAAATCGTGAACTGACTACTATCAGCCAGCACATGGCGAATGGCCCGGGCATCGATGGTCTGGCCGGGATGAATTTGTTGCAGACGCAAAATGGCCTGATGGCAGGCGCTGAGATTGCCGGCACCGAGGTCCGCCAGCAACTGGATGGCGTCGCGATCTGCGGAGATTTTTTGCAGGGCAAGGCGTTGCTCAATCCAGCGGATCCAGTCTGCTCCTTCGGGGCGATACAACAACAGAGTCTGTCCCTGACTTTCCAGGGCCTTGAACCAGGTGGTTTTCTGGGTGTTGGCATCGGGGCGTGGACCACTGAGAACGAGCAATGCATCAGGGGCTGGCGAAGCCAGCCAGTATTGCAGGGCGCCGGTCCCTTCCTTAGAGATTTTGATGCTGTCCAGGCGCAGGAGCAGCAGCCGTGGTTCAGCAAACAGTGAGCCGGCATCCCGTTCATCCCGAAGGGCTTCCCAGGGTGCGGCAGAATGATTCAGGCGCTGGCGCTGGGCAAAACCCTGGGCTGCCGCCGCCGCGCAAAGAGCGTCTTCGGCTTCCTGCAGGAGCAGGGGTTCATCGGAGAACAGCCCGTAAAGCGCCGCCAGCTTGCCCTGCAGATGTGCCGACCACTGCCCCGGTTTAAGACGCATTTTCAGTTACGGGGCTGGCGGACGGCCGGACTGTTCAGCACCCGCCGGAGAATCTGCCGGGCACCCTGATCCATTAGTAGTCGCTCGACACGAATCTGCTGTTCATTGGTGGCCAGGGGGTTGCCACTGTTATAACTGAAGCTGTTTTCCACCAGCAGGGATTGGACAGGCAAAAGCACTTTTTTCTGCTGATCCATCACCCTGAATTGCGCATGCAGGGTATCCAGAAATTCCAGGGCAACCCCACTGCTGGGACTGATGCTGATGATGCGCTGGGAGACATAGGCATTGTCAATTTGCAGGAGCGGACCATCGTTGCGACCAATATTGCCCTCCCGTTGCAATTCCCGATGCACGGCTTGAGCCAGGGCGCCGCCACTGGGGCCGCTACCGGAGACACGGATGCCCTGCAGGCTGGGTGGAATGCTCGCTCCCGTCTGCAGATGAAACCCGCAACCCGCCAGGGCGAGCAAGAGCCCGCTGATGAGCCAGTAAGCCCAGCGCTGGCGCAGCCAGCTCATCCCAGCACCAGGTTGACCAGACGGCCCGGCACTACGATGACCTTGCGCACGGTTTTGCCTTCCAGATGGCGCTGCATGGCGGGGCTACACAGTACGGCTTTTTCGATGCTGTCATTATCTGCTCCTACAGGAAACTCCATACGTTCCCGCAGCTTGCCGTTGACCTGAATGACCAGGGTCAGGATGTCCGATTGCAATGCTTCGGGATCGGCCTCCGGCCAGCCGGTCTGGGTGAGCGGGGTTTTTTGACCCAAAGATTCCCAGAGTATTTCAGTCAGGTGAGGGGCAAAAGGCGAAAGCATCAGAACGATGGCGCGCAGTCCCTCTCCCAGAACCGCGCGCAGGTCAGCGCTGGCCTCGGGAGTGATTTTCATGAGGCTGTTGCTCAGTTCCATGATGGCGGCAATGGCCACGTTGAAATGATACCGACCTTCCATGTTGCGGCTGACCCGTTCGATGCACTGGTGCACCGCCCGGCGCAAATCTCTTGCCTCAGTCGACAATTCCGCTGGTATGGGCAGGGTATCGGCCCCGTATTCATGGACCAGGCGCCAGATGCGGCTGAGAAAACGATGAGCACCCTCGACCGCTGCATCGGACCATTCCAGATGCTGTTCGGGAGGGGCCGCGAATAAAATGAAAAGACGCGCGGTATCCGCTCCATAGCGATCAATGAGTCCCTGGGGGTCCACAGTATTGCCCTTGGACTTGCTCATTTTGCTGCCGTCTTTCAAGACCATGCCCTGGGTGAGCAATTGCCGGAACGGTTCATCGTGGGCCTTGTCGGTGGGCAGTAACCCCACATCCCGCAGCAGGCGGTTGAAAAAACGGGCATAGAGCAAATGCAGCACGGCATGTTCGACGCCGCCCACATACTGGTCCACCGGCAACCATTGTGCCGCCCGTTCATCGAGCATGTTTTCGGCATCCGGGCAGGCAAAGCGGGCGTAATACCAGGAGCTTTCCACGAAAGTATCCATGGTGTCGGTTTCCCGGCGGGCCGGAGCCGCACAACGCGGGCAGGGTACATTCAGGAATTCCGGGTCATCCAGCAAGGGCGAACGGGGATCCTTGAGCTGATAATGGGTCGGCAAGCGCACCGGCAAGTCCGCTTCAGGAACCGGCACAATCCCACAATGTGCGCAATGAATCATGGGGATGGGCGTTCCCCAGTAGCGCTGCCGGGAAATGCCCCAGTCGCGCAGGCGATAATTGACGGTTTTCTGCCCCAGTCCCCTTTCACTGACTGCCCGGGTGATGCGGCTTTTGGCCGCTTCATTGTCGAGTCCATCAAAGGGGCCTGAATGCACCAGGATGCCTGCGCCAGTGTAGGCTTCTGTCATGGTATCTGCGGCTGGAACGGCGCTGTCTGCGGCGATGACGACCTGAATCGGCAGACGATATTTGCGGGCAAATTCAAAGTCGCGCTGATCATGGGCCGGAACGCTCATTACTGCGCCCTCGCCATATCCCATCAGTACAAAATTGGCCGCCCAGACCGGCAGTTCTGCGCCCGTTAAAGGATGCTGGACAAGAATGCCGAGGGGATGACCTTCCTTCTCCTGGGTTTCGATGCTCGCTTCTGAAACTGAACCGTGACGGCAGCGTTCCAGAAATTCGGCCAGATCCTTGTTGTGTTCTGCCGCTTGCACGGCAAGTGGATGTTCCGGTGCTACGGCCAGATAGGTAGCGCCCATCAGCGTGTCAGGACGGGTTGTGAAGACCTTGATGACACCCTCTCCGCTGCACAGGGGAAAATGGATTTCCGCGCCTTCGGAACGGCCAATCCAGTTGCGTTGCATGGTCAGAACCTGTTCCGGCCAGCCTTCCATCAGGGTATCCAGACCCTCCAGCAGTTCTTCGGCATAAGCAGTAATGCGCAGAAAATACTGCACAATTTCACGCCGCTCGACGGGTGCCCCGGAGCGCCAGCCACAACCATCCACGACCTGTTCGTTGGCGAGGACCGTTTGATCCACCGGGTCCCAGTTGACGGTGCTGAGCTTTTGATAAACCAGTCCCTTTTCCCAGAGTTTGATGAACAGCCATTGTTCCCAGCGATAGTAGTCGGGGGTGCAGGTGGCCAGCTCCCGTGACCAGTCATAGGCCAAGCCCAGGCGCTGGAGTTGACCGCGCATGTGGGCGATGTTGTCCATGGTCCACTGGGCAGGCGCCAGGCCATTTTTCAGGGCGGCATTTTCCGCAGGCAGGCCAAAGGCGTCCCAACCCATGGGCTGGAGTACGTCTTTCCCGCGCATGCGTTGATAACGGGCAATGGCGTCGGCAATACTGTAATTGCGCACATGGCCCATGTGCAGTTGTCCCGAAGGATAGGGAAACATGGCCAGGGCATAGAACTTGTCTTTGCCGGGTACGCCGGGGGCGCGGAATATCTGCTGGTCTTGCCAGCGTTTTTGTACCGCAGGCTCAAGGTCCTGGGGAGAATAGGCGGGAATATCCATGAAATCTGTCGTTCAGCCCGATATGTTGAAGTGGCACAAAGGTTGCCACAGGCACCGGAGTGGCGCAATCTTCCGGGACGAAATGGGGGCTTTTGAGGCTTTGCCATTGGCGCGTGATGGTGCGCAGGTTAGACTAGTCAGTAACCGGAATTAAAAAATTACCTATGGAGAAAGCATGGCTGAATTGCCAGAACTGGAATTACTCAGACAAAAATTACGCCGCAATATCCTCAACAAGCGGGTGAATGTGTTGCAGCTGCATAATGCCAAAGGAGAACTGCAGGCAGATGCGGCAGGCATCGAGGAAGCGGCTTTCAAAGGCAAGCC
Source organism: Acidithiobacillus montserratensis (assembly GCF_018853465.1). Taxonomy (GTDB): domain Bacteria; phylum Pseudomonadota; class Gammaproteobacteria; order Acidithiobacillales; family Acidithiobacillaceae; genus Acidithiobacillus; species Acidithiobacillus montserratensis. Next base: position 23,457 of record NZ_JABBOU010000068.1, on the reverse strand, counting down.
CATTACTGATTTGCATCGTTATGGTCAGTACCTGTTCCTGGAACTGGCGCGCAAGGATATTCTCGCCATGCAGCTGGGCGGCGAACTCAGTGTCGAGCTGGAGCGCGGGCCGGCGCAGGCCGAAAGTGAAGAAGAAGTCCGGGCGGTGCTGGAAATCCAGATCAATGGTCACCAGCGTCTGCGCCTGCATGGAACCCAGTTGGGCAATCGTCTGCGCATGCTCGATGAAAATAGTGATGTGGATTTTCTGACCAAGCTGGGACCGGATCCCTTGATGGTGCAAGGGGAGGGGTTGAGTGTTTTGCGCGAGGCCCTTTCGCGGCGGCGCAGTGCCCTGCGCAATATTCTGCTGGACGACGCCTTTACTCCGGGCATCGGTGCCGTATGGGCTGACGAAATTCTCTATCAGGCGCGCCTGCGCCCCGATCGCACGGCTCCCAGCCTCAGTGACGAAGAGCGCGACCGCTTTCTGGAACAGATCCCGAAGGTTTTGGACCGGGCGGTACGCTGTCAGGCCAAAACCAATTTGCTTCCCAAAACCTTCCTCACCCGGCACCGGGAAGACAATCATTGTCCGGGTTGCGGCGGAGCTCTGGAGACCTTGTCGGTGGGTGGTAAAACCGCGTTGTTTTGTCCGGTCTGTCAACAATAAGTCTGACTTTGTCCAGCTTTCCGGGTCGCGTATGAGTTTGCCCCGCGCCGAACCGGATCGCCCTGGGGGGCTTTATTTATGCTTCCAGGGTAATCCGCTGGCTTTCCAGCCCTCCACCTTGCCACGCTGACCCTGGGGGTCGTGCTTGCCCTCAAAACCCCCCAGAATGTTGTAGCAGTGCTGATAACCCAAGTCGGCCAGATGTTCGGCAGCCGCCAGGGAACGCCCTCCGGTACGGCATAAGAGCAGCAGGAGATGCTTTGGCTTGGCCGTTTCCTTTATCTGTTGGTCAAAGTCCGGGTTGGGCGTCATGCCGGGATAATTTTGCCAGGGAATATGCTTGCTTCCTTCAATGAAGCCGACAAAATCCAGTTCCGGGTGGGAACGTACATCCACCAGCATGGCTTCAGGATGGTCGCGGAGCAGGGCGTGAGCCTCTTCCGGAGTCAGATCCCCGGCATGGCGCTTGCCAGCCGCCTGGGCACGTTCGTGAGCTTTTTCGAGAATTTCGGTGCTCGTCATGTTTGCTGTCATGGTCATTTTTGTCTCCGTTTGTGGCTGCTTTTAAGTATTGTGCCGCTCCAGCTATCATCAAATTATAGCAGTTGCTCTGCTGGAGATGCAGTAGCTCAGCATTGGCTTTGCCATCCACGGGTGGAGACTTGAGCTGAGCTATCCACGAGCCATCCGACTGCTGTATGAAGGCAGACCTCTTGGACCGAGGCTTCACTTTAACTTGAAGAGTGAAAACCGCCATCTTGACAGTGCAGTTCGGCGAGCGCCGGTGGAGTTACGACGAGCCTCACTTCAGCGCTGCACGGACCTGTGCAAGAGCGTCAGCAATTGGAATGACTTGCAATACCCCACATTCGATGTCAGCAATTCTGCGTTCGGTTTCGGCGGCCCACGCTTCCTCAATCTCGTTATCTTCGTCGAAACTAGCGAGCAATAGCTGAGCGAAAGCTGCGCGCTCCCCTGCAGTTAGTTTCAAGGCTTCGGCTTCGAGCAATTCGAGTTGATTTCCCATGGCTAATGTCTCCGTAAAGATATTATAAAGTTATACTGCGGGTTTGGTGCCGAGTGAAGGGGAAATGTCCAACTAGATGCTCAACGCCTAAATTAAGCGGCTCTCGAACGGCGGGTTAGCCCTATGCGAACTCAATTGCATAAGCCTCAAATTCCGTTATCGCTTTGGTTTCGACACCAAGCGCGTAGCGAGGGCGGCCAGTGAACTTCACTTTGTTTTGGCCTGGCTCCGCATATCGAATTTTGTCGAATAGGTCGGGCTTAAGAAATACCGTGCATTTTCCCCTCTTGGATTTTCGAATTGCAACGATTCCGCTATTTGGGTAGAGCTTGAATACTTCACCAGTAATTTCTTGAACTTCGCCAAGAAAATACTCGTTACGAAGAGAATTAATTTGTTCTTTTTTTGCTTCATCAAATAGAAGAGGTTGGGCGTTTGGCAAGGAAGGAGCATTTATTTCTATGCCGTGAATCGCCGCCCTACCGTCAATGCGGCCAACAATGTTAGTCACTTCTGAGTAAATGGAACCGATAAACAGTTTTTTTGTTTCGTCATTTTCGTTTCGCAGTCGCTCTATGACCTTGCCAGAGTAATAACCAACAACCCCGTTGAATGCGGCGTTAGCGCAGTACGTTAGGGTTTGAAGTGTCATTGGGTTTGTAATGATTGGTATTAACCCAAATGCATCCGATTCGCGGCGTCTTTCTCCAATTTGTAGAGAAAGTTCTTGGCGTTGATTCTTATCAGGGAATGCACCTTTACGAATGTTATCGGTTTTTTCTAAATAAGCCTTGTGCACAAGGCGCTGAAATGCCACGAGTGTTAAGCCAAGATCATAAATTCCAACGCCAACTGTATCGAGTTTCGGGCCGACGAACCGAACTGTAAACAGGCTTTCTTCGTAGCGCTTCATATTTCTCCCTGTGGGATAACGCCTGAGTTAAGCCGGACCGCTTTGCGGCCTTGACGATGTGACAATTTCCGACGCAGCGTCGAGGCCGCGAAGCGGTCTCGGCTTGAACGAATTGTTAGGCTGTGCCAGCGACATCTTGTTGAGCAACTGATTCAGTCATACATGTAGGGAAGTTCACCAGCGACCAGCAATATTAGTTCTCGCTCCGTTTTCTCCCGGTAGCCATTTGTTCTTTTGCGCAATGAAAACAAATGTCCTGAGTGGGGCGTTCGCTCCAACTGCTCGGCCGCTAGAAACGCGGTGTATTCGTTTTTGACTTGCTCATCAGCCAAGTGCTGCCAATGGAGATCGTTTGGTGTTTCCTTCTTTGCCACGAAAGCCTCCAAATTCTGCAAGCACAGCCTAACGTAATTTAGACTGCAAAAGTCCACCCATACCCTACTTTCTAATTCAATAGAACCAAAAATCAGTGCATTGTTTCTTTATATGCATCTGCCGGTGCCTAAATTTTTAGGACAGCTTAAATTTATCCAGATAGAAAACAGTCCGAAAACTCCCGGTAAACCGTCCAAACTCCTAGATTCAGTCGCGCTCCCAGTAATCACACCAAGGCGGCTTTGCCTTCTATATGCATCAATCCCAGCTCAGCGCCCCCCCGGTTTGATATTCCGTCACCCGGGTTTCAAAAAAGTTTTTCTCCTTTTTGAGATCCATCATTTCGCTCATCCAGGGGAAGGGATTTTGCACGCCTGGATACTGTTGGGGCAGGCCCAGCTGGACCAGACGCCGGTTACCGATGAATTTGACGTAATCCTTGAATATCGGGGCATTGAGGCCCAGCACGCCACGCGGCATGGTGTCGTCGGCGTAGGCACATTCCAGTTCCACCCCGCGCCGGATCAGGTCGATAATTTCCTGCTGGAAGGCTTCCGTCCAGAGCTGCGGGTTTTCGGCCTTGATCTGGTTGGCCAGATCCAGGCCAAAATTGCAGTGCATGGATTCGTCGCGAAGAATGTACTGATACTGCTCGGCAGCGCCGACCATTTTATTCTGCCGACCCATGGCCAGAATCTGGCTGAAACCGACGTAGAAAAAAGTACCTTCCATGATGGCGGCAAAAACAATCAGGGAACGCAGCAGTTTCTGGTCATTTTCCAGAGTGCCGGTCTTGAAGTGGGGGTCCGCCAAAATATCGATGAAGGGCATGAGAAACTGGTCCTTGTCACGTACCGACGGTACTTCGTGGTACATGTTGAAGATCTCTCCCTCATCCAGACCAATGGATTCCACAATGTACTGATAGGCATGGGTGTGAATGGCTTCTTCAAAGGCCTGACGGAGCATGTATTGCCGGCATTCAGGTGCGGTGATGTGGCGATAGGTGCCCAGCACAATATTGTTGGCGGCGAGACTGTCGGCGGTGACGAAAAAGCCGAGATTGCGCTTGACGATCCGCCGTTCATCTTCGGTGAGACCTTTGGGATCTTTCCACAGGGCAATATCCCGGGACATCTGGATTTCCTGGGGCATCCAGTGGTTGGCGCAGGCCGCCAGATACTTGTCCCAGGCCCACTGATATTTGAATGGCACCAGTTGATTGACATCGGCGCGGCCGTTGATGATGCGCTTGTCCTCGGCCCGTACCCGGGCGAAGCGGATGCTTTCATCTTCGGGCAAGGACTCCGGCAAATCATTCAGACTGCTGCTGCGCAGCGGCTCGGGACGCAAACTGTTTTCAAAATTCAACATAATGGTACATTCTCCTCTGCTTATTGGCAGGCTTCACAGGTGGGATCATCAATGGCACAGGCCTTCGGCTGGTGGCCGGACACGGCATTGAGAGTGCCTGTTTGTACAGTAGATTTTTCCGCCGCTGTAGCGCCCAGCGAACGGAGGTAATACGTGGTTTTCAGGCCACGCTTCCAGGCCAGACGATAGGTTTCGTCAATTTTCTTGCCGGAGGGCTGCCCAAAATACAGATTCAGACTCTGCGCCTGGTCCAGCCATTTCTGACGGCGTGCCGCTGCTTCCACCAGCCAGTCCGGATCCGTTTCAAAGGCGTTGGCATACAGGGGTTTGAGCGCGGCAGGAATGCGATCCACGGGCATGACGGAACCGTCAAAATATTTGAGATCATTGACCATGACTTCATCCCAGAGACCCTGACGTTTGAGGTCGTGTACCAAATAGCTGTTCACCACCGTAAATTCGCCGGAAAGATTGGATTTGACGTACAGATTTTGATAAATGGGTTCGATGCCCTGACTGACGCCGACAATGTTGGAAATGGTCGCCGTGGGCGCGATGGCCAGGCAGTTGCTGTTACGGATACCCTCGCGGACCTTGTTGCGCAGCGCGCTCCAATCGAGACGATAGCTGCGATCCACATCCACCCCATGCTCACGGCTGGCGGCAAGTACTTCAATGCTGTCGATGGGTAATATGCCCTGACTCCAGAGCGAACCCTGAAAACTGGGGTAGCTGCCACGTTCCCGGGCCAGATCCGCCGAGGCGTCCAGGGCATGGTAGGAAATCACTTCCTGGCTGATATCGGCAAATGCCACCGCGGCCGCCGAGGCATAGGGTATGCGCATTTCCAGCAGGGCGTCGGAAAAGCCCATCAGACCGAGGCCCACCGGGCGATGACGGAGGTTACTGTTACGCGCCTTGCTGACCGCGTAATAGTTCATGTCGATGACATTGTCGAGCATGCGCATGGCAATCCGGATGGTGCGGCTCAGCTTGTCCGTATTCAAAAGTGCCAGCAGGTCTTCGGGCGTGCTCTCGGTGCGCAGGGCGGGAACATCAGTCAGGGCCGTGGTTTTCAGGTGCGCCACCAGATTGACGGAGCCGAGGTTGCACACGGCAATTTCCTTGTCGTTGGTGTTGAGAGTGATTTCCGTACAGAGGTTGGAACTGTGGACGACACCCACATGCTGCTGAGGACTGCGCAGATTGCAGGGGTCCTTGAAGGTAATCCAGGGATGCCCGGTTTCAAAAAGCATGGTCAGCATTTTCCGCCAAAGCTGAATGGCCGGAATTTTTTTGTAGAGTTCGATTTCGCCGGCATCGGCCAAGCGCTCATAATGTTCGTAGCGCGCACGGAATGCGGAGCCGGTCAGGTCATGGAGGTCAGCCGTTTCATTGGGGCTGAACAGGGTCCAGGTGCTGTTGCTTTCCACCCGCTCCATGAACAGGTCGGGAATCCAGTTGGCGGTGTTCATGTCGTGGGTACGACGCCGGTCATCGCCGGTATTTTTGCGCAGTTCAAGAAACTCCTCGATATCCATGTGCCAGGTTTCGAGGTAGGCGCAGACCGCGCCCTTGCGCTTGCCGCCCTGATTGACGGCGACGGCGGTGTCATTGACGACCTTGAGGAAGGGAACCACTCCCTGGGATTTGCCATTGGTACCCTTGATGAAAGATCCCAGCGCCCGCACCGGGGTCCAGTCATTACCCAGGCCGCCGCTGAATTTGGAAAGCAGGGCATTTTCCTTGATAGCCTCGTAAATGTCGTCGAGGTCATCACCCACGGTGGTCAGGAAGCAGCTGGATAATTGCGGACGCAAGGTGCCGGAATTGAACAGGGTCGGCGTTGAACTGACGAAATCGAAGCTGGAAAGTACTTCATAAAAAGCGATGGCCTGTTCTTCCCGATCGACCTCATTGATGGCCAGACCCATGGCGACGCGCATCCAGAAGGACTGAGGCAGTTCAATATGACGATCACGCACATGCAGGAAATAACGGTCGTAGAGAATCTGCAGGCCCAGATACTGGAAATTGAGATCCCGCTCCGGTTTCAGGGCTGCCGTGATCCGGTCCAGATCATATTGTCCCAGGCGGGGATCAATCAGTTCATGGGCAATGCCGGTTTGCAGATAGTCCCGGAAGTATTCGGGATAGCGCAGGGCCATTTCTGCCTGGGTAGCGGCTTCTCCCAGCACTTCCCAGCGGACCCGATCGAGCAGCAGACGCGCAGAAACATAGGCGTAGGCAGGATCGCGCTCGATCATGACCCGGCTTGCCAGAATCGGCGCCTGAAAAAGCTCATCTTCACTGATGCCGTCGTAGAGATTTTTGCTGGTATTGTTCAGCAGCATATCCACGGAAACGGCTTCGCCGAGACCGCTGCAGGCTTCTTCCAGCACCGCGCGCAGGCGCTGCATATCGAGAGGGCGCTGGCTGCCATCGGGATATTTCACCTGGATTTGCGGGATATCGGTGAGGGGTGTGGCAGCGTTCTGCTGGCGACGCTCACGGGCGCGCTCTTCACGATAGAGCACGTAGGCTCTGGCTACTTCATGTTCCCCGGCCCGCATCAAGGCCAGTTCTACCTGATCCTGAATATCTTCAATATGAAAGGTGCCGCCACCGGGCTGGCGTCTTTGCAAAGCCTCAATGACCTGTCCTGTCAGACGGGTGACCAGATCTCGCACCCGGGCGCTGGCTGCACCGCTGCCGCCTTCCACGGCCAGAAAGGCTTTGGTCATGGCGATATGAATTTTGCTGGCATCAAAGGTGACCACCGCATTGTTGCGGCGGATTACCTTGTAATGGCTGGCTTCTGATGGATCGTAGGCGGGATTGCTGACAACGGCTTGAGCGGCAGGATTGGGCATGTGAAGACTCCGAAGCAGGGCGAAAGGGGCCAGGAAAGAGCGGCGTGCAGGACACGCGACGGGCACCCGGGAAAACAAATGCTTGCCAGACGCCTCACCTACTAAATATAGTCCTGCTGAAGCTGTTGTCAACTACATATTGTGGATGAGAGCGTGGATAACTGTGTGACAAGATGTGGATAAGGTGGCCAGCACAATCATTTTTCAAGGATTTCGAGATGTTTTCGGGGATGAGATTTCCCATCAATAAAACTGGACTTGTTCTAAACGGGTTCTTGGGCGCATACTGAGCCCATAGATATGCTTAGGAAGGATCAAATATGACAGCTTCAACCCTGGATATAGCACGCGCCACTTTGTTTGCACCCGGCGGCATCAGCGAAGGGGAGCTGGAAAAAGTGTTTGGCCGATTATCGCACCGGGCTCTGGATGATGCGGATTTGTATTTTCAATACAGCCGCAGCGAAGGTTTCAGTCTGGAAGAAGGGGTGGTCAAAAGCGGTAGTCATTCCATCGAGCAGGGGGTGGGCGTGCGCGCCATCAACGGTGAGAGGCAGGGGCTAGCCTATTCGGATGAAATTGCCGTGGATGCCCTGTTGACAGCCGCTGACGCGGCCCGGGCCATTGTCCATCAAAGTGGAGAAAACAGGGGGCTGGTCTGGCAACGACGTCAGGGTCTATCTCTGTATCAGCCCACCGATCCACTGGCTTCCATTCCCAACGAAGAAAAAATTGCCTTGCTGGAGCGGGTAGAGCGCGCCGCGCGGGCGGTGGATCCGCGTATTGTTCAGGTCATGGCCAGCCTCAGTGCGCGCTTCGAAGCGGTGTTGGTGGCGCGGCTGGATGGCACCATGGCGGCAGATGTGCGGCCGTTGGTGCGTCTGCATGTTTCAGCCATTGCCGAGCAGGGCGGGCGACGGGAGCAGGGTAGTGCTGGCGGTGGTGGTCGCTTTGATTATCAGCACTTTTTGGAAGGGCAGATGGCGGAAGATTTCGCCCGGGAAGCCGCTCGCCAGGCGCTGGTCAACCTGGAGGCCGAAGCCGCCCCGGCCGGCAGTATGGACGTGGTGCTGGGTCCGGGTTGGCCGGGAATCCTCCTGCATGAAGCCATCGGCCATGGTCTGGAAGGGGATTTCAATCGCAAGGGTACCAGCGCCTTCAGTGGCCGGGTCGGTGAGCGGGTGGCGGCGCCGGGGGTAACGGTGGTGGACGATGGCACTCTGGAAAATCGCCGGGGCAGTCTCAATGTGGACGACGAGGGTACGCCCACCCAATGCACTACTCTGATTGAAGACGGCATCCTCAAGGGTTATCTCCAGGATACCCTCAATGCCCGTCTGACCGGTACCCGTTCGACGGGCAATGGTCGCCGCGAGTCCTATGCGCATCTGCCCATGCCACGGATGACCAATACCTACATGCGCGCGGGTGATCGGGATCCTCAGGAAATCATTGCCAGCGTCCGCCGTGGGCTGTATGCAGTCAATTTTGGTGGTGGTCAGGTGGATATTACCAACGGCAAATTTGTCTTTTCCGCATCAGAAGCCTATCTGATTGAAAATGGTAAAATAACCCGGCCGGTAAAAGGGGCGACCTTGATTGGCAATGGACCGGATGTGCTGACCAGGGTTGAAATGATCGGCAATGATCTCCAATTAGATACAGGCGTAGGCACTTGTGGCAAGGATGGTCAGAGCGTGCCGGTAGGGGTCGGTCAGCCTACCCTCAAAATACGCGACCTGACGGTCGGAGGAACCCAGGGATGAAAAAAAGGTTATTGTCAGTAGCTTTACAGGGGGCTAACATCAAAGTGTCTGTCCATCTTGAATCAGGTCCAAATTCTCCCTTGCGGGGGGTAACTTATGAATAATGTCTTAAAAAACGTGTTGTTGTGGGTGGCTATAGGGGTCATCCTGATGCTGGTGTTTCAGAACCTCAATACGAGCAGTTCAACGCCGGCTCAGGCCATGGATTTCTCAACCTTTGTGAACAGCATCAAGCAGGGCCAAGTGGCCGATGTGAATATTGATGCCAATCATGTCACGGGCAGCCTCAGTTCGGGCCAAAAGTTCAGCGTCTACACGCCGACCAATGATACCCAACTGGTCCCCCAGTTGCTGGCGGCAGGGGTAAAAATCAATGTCAAACCCCCGGCAGGTCAGTCCATTCTCCTGTCCATCCTGATTTCCTGGTTCCCCATGTTGCTCCTCATCGGCGTCTGGATTTTCTTCATGCGGCAGATGGGCGGCGGTGGCGCGGGCGGTCGTGGCGCCATGACATTCGGGCGTAGCAAGGCGCGGATGCTCACCGAAGAAAACAACAAAGTGACTTTCGCGGATGTAGCCGGTGTGGAAGAAGCCAAGGAAGAGTTGGCGGAAATTGTCGACTTCCTGCGCGATCCCCAGAAGTTTCAGCGCCTCGGCGGGCGTATTCCCAAGGGCGTGCTGTTGATGGGTTCACCGGGTGCGGGCAAGACGCTGTTGGCCCGGGCCATCGCTGGTGAAGCCCGGGTGCCGTTCTTCTCCATTTCCGGTTCTGACTTTGTGGAAATGTTCGTGGGTGTCGGTGCTTCCCGGGTGCGGGACATGTTCGAACAGGCCAAGAAACATGCGCCCTGCATTATTTTCATCGACGAAATTGATGCGGTTGGGCGTCAGCGTGGTGCCGGTCTGGGTGGTGGCAACGATGAACGTGAACAGACCCTCAACCAGTTGCTGGTAGAGATGGACGGTTTTGAAGGTACGGAAGGCATCATTGTGGTGGCGGCTACCAACCGTCCCGATGTGCTGGATCCTGCTCTGCTGCGTCCAGGTCGTTTTGACCGCCAGGTCACGGTTCCGTTGCCGGACATTCGCGGACGTGAGCAGATTCTCCAGGTACATATGCGCAAGGTACCCATTACCCCTGACGTGGATCCCAAGGTCATTGCCCGGGGCACTCCGGGTTTCTCCGGCGCCGACCTGGCCAACCTGGTCAACGAAGCGGCCTTGATGGCAGCCCGGAAAAGCAAGCGTCTGGTGGACATGCATGACTTTGAGAATGCCAAGGACAAAGTCATGATGGGTGCCGAGCGCAAGTCGGTGGTGATGAGCGACAAACAGCGTGAGACCACGGCTTACCATGAATCCGGTCACGCGGTGGTAGCCAAGCTGCTGCCCGGTACTGATCCGGTGCACAAGGTCACCATCATTCCGCGCGGTCGGGCTTTAGGGGTAACCATGCAGTTACCTACGGAAGATCGCTTCAACTATGAGCGGCTGGAAATTCTCAGCAACATCTCCATTCTCATGGGTGGGCGTATTGCCGAAGAAGTTTTCCTGAACCAGATGACCACCGGTGCGGGCAATGATATTGAACGCGCCACCGACCTGGCCCGGAAAATGGTGACCCAGTGGGGCATGTCCAGTATTGGTCCCATGGTCATTGGCGAAAAGGAAGAAGAGGTGTTCATCGGGCGGGAAATGACCAAGCACAGTAACATTTCCGAACAGACGGCCATGACGGTGGACGGAGAAATCCGCAACATCATTCGTGAACGTTATGACATTGCTCGCAAGCTTATCGAGGAAAATCGCGATAAGGTGGAGGCCATGGCCCAAGCGTTGCTCAAATATGAAACTCTGGATTCCAATCAGGTGAGCGACATCATGGCCGGGCGTGATCCGCGTCCGCCAGTGGATGGGGCTGGAAGTTATCCCAGCATGCCTTCTGACGGCAACGCGGCCAGTCCGGACAAAACCGGCGGTCAGCCTCTGCCTGGTCTGAATCCCGGAGAGCATCCCGTTTGACCGTAACGCTGAACTGCAATGGGCGCCCGCTGTATTTGGGGCGCCCTTGTGTTATGGGGATTTTGAATGTTACCCCTGATTCTTTTTCCGATGGCGGCGCTTTTATTCGTCGGGATCAGGCCGTCATGCGCGCTCGCCAGATCTGGGAGAGTGGTGCTGACATCATTGATATTGGTGCTGAATCGACCCGTCCCGGCGCTCCCGCCATATCTGCCAGTGAAGAAATGGAGCGTCTGCTGCCGGTTGTTGAAGCAGTAATGGCTGCAGTGCCTTTGCCGGTTTCCATAGACACCTACAAGGCATCGGTCATGCGCGAAGCCTGGTCTTTGGGGGCTGGCCTGATGAATGATGTGACGGCACTGCGCGGCGATCCCGATTCCCTGGCGCTGCTCGCGGAGTTGCAGATTCCTGTCTGTTTGATGCACATGCGCGGCACACCCAGGAATATGCAGGGGCAAACCCGCTATACTGATCTGCTCGGCGAGGTACAGGATTTTTTCCGGGAAAGAATATCGGCTTGTGAAGCAGCCGGTATTCAGCGCGAGCAATTGCTGCTGGATCCCGGGTTGGGTTTTGCCAAGGATTTGCAGGGTAACTGCCTGCTCTTGCAAAATCTGGAAGATTTGCAGACCTGGGGAATACCGATTCTGGTCGGTGTCTCGCGGAAAAGCATGATTGGTACCCTGTCGGGGGTGTCGGAGGCCGCCCGGCGGCTGGGGGGAAGCATTGCCGCCGCACTGTGGGCCGTGGCCCATGGTGCCCAGGTGCTGCGGGTCCATGATGTCGCAGAAACAGTGCAGGCCATCAGGGTCTGGACAGGTATACAAGAACAGGGCGCAGCGCAGTCCTTGAGGATAACTCCATGAGCAGAAAGTGGTTTGGCACAGATGGCGTCAGAGGCCGGGTTGGCGATTCGGTGATTCATCCGGAATGGGTATTGAAGCTGGGTTGGGCAGCGGGGCATGTGCTGACCGCCGGAGTAAGCGGGCGTCCCCGGGTGGTCATAGGCAAGGATACGCGGCTGTCCGGTTATTTGCTGGAATCCGCCTTGGAGTCCGGTCTTGCCAGCGCCGGGGTAGACGTGTTGCTGGTTGGTCCCTTGCCCACACCGGCCATTGCCTATCTGACCCGTACTCTGCGCGCCGATGCTGGCATTGTCATCAGTGCTTCCCATAATCCCTATCAGGATAATGGCATCAAGTTTTTCTCCGGAAACGGCTACAAGCTACCCGACGCCCAGGAGGAATCTATCGAAGCCTGGATGGATCGACCCATGCTGGTTTCGGCTTCCGAGCAACTGGGCAAAGCGCGGCGGATAGATGATGCCGCCGGTCGATATGTGGAGTTTTGCAAGACCACCTTTCCGGCCAATCTGGATTTGCGCGGCCTGCATCTGGTGGTGGACTGTGCCCACGGCGCCAATTACAAGGTGGGTCCCATGGTGTTCCGGGAGTTGGGTGCCGCGCTGACGTTGTTGGGTGTAGAACCTGATGGCATCAACATCAATGCAGGAGTCGGCTCGACCTGCCCGGAAATTCTCCAGGATACGGTGCGTAGTAGCGGGGCAGACCTCGGCATCGCTTTTGACGGGGATGGCGATCGCCTGATTCTGGTAGATGAAAAAGGCGAAGTGCTGGATGGTGATGAACTCATCTGGTTATTGGCGCGGGATATGCAACAACAGAATGCTTTATCGGGCGTGGTGGGCACGCTCATGAGCAATCTCGCCCTGGAACAGAGTCTGGCTGATCTGGGGGTGCCTTTTGTACGCAGTGCCGTGGGTGACCGCTATGTACTGGAAGCCATGCAGCAGCATGGTTTTACTTTGGGTGGGGAATCTTCGGGGCATATTATCACTCCCGCCAATACGACAGGGGATGCCATACTGGCGGCCTTGCGGGTGTTGGCCATTATGCGCAGACAGCACAAAAGTCTGGCAGAGCTGCGCGCCGGCTATCGACCTTACCCCCAGGTGCTGATTGGGGTTCGGCTGGCAGATGCACGACAGTTGCTCGATCATCCGGCAGCCCGAAAGTACATTGCGGCGGCGGAACAGGCTCTGACCGACCAGGGCCGCCTGCTGGTCCGGCCCTCAGGTACAGAGCCTCTGCTGCGTATCATGGTGGAAGCGAAATCGGCGGAACTGGCAGACCGGGTTGCCAGAAAACTGGCAGCAGAGTTGGAGATCCTCGCAGCAGGGTGAGCCTGCCAGACAATGAATGTCAAAGGCAGTGCTGTCAAAATTGACCACTGCCCAGCGAGTCTTTACACTCAGTCGCACATTTGATGATTATGACATATGGCTGAAAAAGGAAGATTCGATTTGCGTCCCACCATGGTTGCCGGAAACTGGAAGATGAATGGCCTCAGTGCCGATGCGGTCCATCTTACCCAAGCCATTCTCAGCGCCGGGCTGGAACAGATGCGTCCGGAAGTAGTGCTGTTTCCGCCCTTTACTCTACTGCATGCCGTTTCCCAGGAAGCCAAAGGCACGGCGTTACGTTGGGGCGGGCAGAATCTTTTTTGGGAGGCCAATGGTGCCTATACCGGTGAAATATCGGGAGCGATGCTCAGGGATATGGGTTGTCGCTACGTTTTGGTGGGCCACTCGGAAAGAAGACAGATTTTTGCAGAAAGTGATGATCTGGTCGCTCACAAGGTCAAGGCAGCACTGACTTCGGGCTTGATACCCGTGGTTTGCGTGGGCGAAAGTGCGGCAGAGCGGGAACAGGGGACAACGGAACAAGTCCTGCAGCGCCAAGTGGAAGCCATATTACCCCTCTTGAATCGGGAGGCCAGCCAGCCCAACCTGATTATTGCCTATGAACCTATCTGGGCTATTGGTACGGGGCTGAGTGCCAGCCCGGAACAGGCCCAGGCTGTGCATGCTTTTATCCGCAACCTGATCGCCGGTTATTCCAGCCAATTGGCCAAGCGGATCATTTTGTTGTACGGAGGCAGCGTCAAGGGAAATAATGCTGCAGCGCTGTTTAATCAGGCCGATATTGATGGTGCCCTGGTAGGCGGAGCATCCCTGATCGCCGGAGAATTTATCCAGATTTGTCGTGCTGCCGAGTCGGCAGAGCGAGGAGGTTGATTGATGTACACCGCGTTGTTGGTGTTTCAGGTCATTATCTGCGTTGTACTTGTGGGCTTGGTCCTGATTCAAAAGGGGCAGGGAGCGGATATGGGCGCTGCCTTTGGTGGAGGCGGTTCGCAAACCGTATTCGGCGCCCAGGGTGCAGGCAACTTTCTGAGCCATACCACCGCAGTAGTGGGGGCGATTTTCTTTTTGAACAGTCTGGGTCTGGCTTATCTTTCGGATCACGCCGCGTCCAGCATGACTTCTGGGATTGTCTTGCCGAGTAAGGCTCCTGTGACCAGCACTATGCCGGTGAAACCCGTCAGTAATGCGCCCGGTACCCAGCCCGCCGCAGCCGCAGCTACATCAGCCGCTCCCGCACTGACAAGCCCTGCACAGAAGCCGAAGTCGGCAACACCGGTTTCTGCTGCAAAATCACCTGAGAAGCCTTGACGTAACTGGCAGGTCATGAGAAAGTTTTAAGACTTCGGCCGAAGTGGTGAAATTGGTAGACACACCGTCTTGAGGGGGCGGCGGCGCAAGCTGTACCGGTTCGAATCCGGTCTTCGGCACCAAATTGCAGCCTATAGGGCTGTTTTTTTGTCTCTGGAATATACCAGGGCACTGATTTATATATAAGAAAATTAATTTATAGCGGATTCTGGAAAGGCTGTCTCAGGTCCATATTTGGGTGGAGGAGTGTTGGGGATGTTGAACCACTATTTACCCGTGCTCATCTTTATTGTGGTGGCACTGGTGGTCGGTGTGGTCCCATTACTGATGGGAGCCTCGCTCGGACCACATAAACCGGATAGCGAAAAGCTCTCGCCCTATGAATGTGGCTTTGAGGCTTTTGAAGACGCGCGCGTCAAATTTGATGTGCGTTATTATCTGGTGGCCATTCTCTTCATTCTCTTTGATCTGGAAATTGCCTTTCTGTTCCCCTGGGCGGTGGTTTTTGACCAGATAGGCATGATGGGCTTTCTGGCCATGATGATTTTTCTCGCCATTCTGGTGGTTGGTTTTATCTATGAATGGAAAAAAGGAGCCTTGGAATGGGAATAGAAGGTATCCTCGAGAAAGGCTTTGTGACCACCAGCATAGATACCGTGGTCAACTGGAGCCGAACCGGTTCTCTCTGGCCCATGACGTTTGGTTTGGCTTGCTGTGCTGTGGAAATGATGCATGCCGGGGCTGCGCGTTATGATCTGGACCGTTTTGGTATTGTCTTCCGTCCCAGTCCCCGCCAGTCGGACGTCATGATTGTGGCTGGCACCCTGGTCAACAAAATGGCACCGGCCTTGCGCAAGGTTTATGACCAGATGCCGGAGCCACGCTGGGTGGTTTCCATGGGATCCTGCGCCAACGGCGGGGGGTATTATCATTACTCATACAGTATTGTGCGCGGGTGTGATCGCATTGTACCGGTAGATATTTATGTGCCCGGTTGTCCGCCAACCGCTGAGGCCCTGCTGTACGGCCTCATCCAGTTGCAGAAAAAAATCCGTCGCACCAATACCATAGCCAGGTGAGCCATGACTGACGCACTCGAAAATCTGCGCCAGACACTGAGCGCAAAACTGGGGAATAGTCTGCACGAAACCCGTCTGGAGCGGGCTGAGCTGACTGTGGAGCTGGCCCTGGAAGCATTGCACGCGACTTGTGTCTGGCTGCGTGATGACCCCGCCTGTCGTTTTGACATGCTCATCGATGTTTGTGGGGTTGATTACTCGGAGTATGGCGATGGCAGCTGGGAAGGGCCGCGCTTTGCCGTGGTGTATCACCTGCTTTCCCTGCCTCATCGGCAGCGTATCCGGCTGCGCGTATATGCCGATACGGAGTTGCCTATAGTGCCTTCGGTGGTGGATATCTGGGCGGCAGCCAACTGGTTTGAAAGAGAGGCCTTTGATCTTTACGGAATTTTATTTGATGGTCATCCCGACCTGCGGCGGATTCTGACGGATTACGGGTTTGTGGGTCATCCCTTCCGCAAGGATTTTCCCTTGGTGGGCACCGTTGAAATGCGTTATGACGCCGATCAGGGCCGGGTCATTTACGAACCCACCCGCACCGAAGAAAGAGTCGTGGTGCCGCGCATCATCCGCAGTGAAGAAGAGGGGCGCTATCATGCCAGAAATCAATAATTTCACCATGAACTTCGGGCCGCAACACCCCTCGGCTCACGGGGTGTTGCGCCTGGTACTGGAGCTGGACGGCGAAGTCATCGAGCGCGCCGACCCCCATATCGGTCTCCTCCATCGGGCTACCGAAAAACTGGCGGAAAACAAAACCTATTTGCAGAATCTGCCATACATGGATCGCCTCGACTATGTGTCCATGATGTGCAACGAACATGCCTACTGCCTGGCGGTTGAAAAGTTACTGGGTCTGGAAGTGCCGAGGCGTGCCCAGTATATCCGCACTCTTTTTGATGAAATCACCCGGGTACTCAACCATCTGCTCTGGCTGGGTGCTTATGCTCTGGATGTAGGCGCCATGAGCGTTTTCCTGTATTGCTTTCGCGAGCGGGAAGACCTCATGGACGTTTATGAGGCGGTATCGGGAGCGCGGATGCACGCCGCCTACTACCGTCCCGGAGGAGTGTATCGCGATCTTCCCGCACAGATGCCCCAGTACGTGGCCTCGCCCTATCGGGATGCGCGGCGCCTGGAATCCCTCAATGCCAATCGTCAGGGCTCGGTGCTCGATTTTATTGAAGATTTTACCCGCCGCTTTCCGGGTTATGTGGATGAATACGAAACCCTGTTGACCGACAACCGGATCTGGAAACAGCGCACCGTGGGCATTGGTGTCGTCGATGCGGAAAGAGCCGTACAACTGGGATTTACAGGTCCCATGTTGCGGGCTTCGGGGGTTGCCTGGGATTTGCGGCGGACCCAGCCTTACGCGGCCTATGCCGACCTGGATTTTGAGATTCCTGTGGGCAGTACGGGTGATTGTTATGATCGTTATCTGGTGCGGGTCGCCGAAATGCGGCAAAGCAACCGGATTATTGCCCAGTGTGTGGATTGGCTCCGGAAAAATCCGGGCCCGGTGATCAGCGATGACTTCAAGGTCGCCGCACCGCCGCGCGAAGAAATGAAGACCAGCATGGAAGCCCTGATTCATCATTTCAAATTGTTTTCTGAAGGTATGTCGGTACCTGCCGGCGAAGTTTATACCGCTGTCGAGGCACCCAAGGGTGAATTTGGCATTTACATGATTTCTGACGGGGCCAACAAACCCTACCGGATGAAAATTCGCGCCCCGGGTTTTTCTCACCTGGCGGCTATGGATGAAATGGCCAAGGGCCACATGATTGCAGATGTGGTGGCGATACTGTCCACCATGGATATTGTTTTCGGCGAGATTGACAGGTAGATCATGTTATCGGAAAAGTCCCTGGAAGCTATTGCTTTTGAGCGCAGCAAGTATCCGCCCGAAGAATCCCGTTCGGCCCTCCTGGCTGCGTTGCGGATTGCCCAGGAAGAGCAGGGCTACCTGCGTGATGAAGTCATCACCTATGTCGCCAATCTGTTGGACTTGCCGCCCATTCAGGCCTTTGAAGTGGCTACTTTTTACACCATGTATGACCTCAAGCCTGTGGGTCGTCACAAGTTCTGTGTGTGCGGTAGCGTGTCCTGCTTTCTCAATGGTTCCGACCGGATGATTCGTCACCTCAGTGAAAGACTGGGTATTGGTCTGGGCGAAACGACAGAAGATGGTTTATTCACCCTCCAAGAAGTGGAATGTCTGGGCGCCTGCAAAGATGCCCCCATGCTGCAGTTGGGTGATCGCTACTACGAAAATCTCACTCCGGAAAGCCTGGATGCCTTGATTGCCGAATTGCGGGGAGGTTCTACAGATGTACGTTAATGGCGTGACTCTGAAAAATCGTGGTGTGCCAGACTCCCATAAATTGTCGGTCTATGCCGGAACGGGTGGCTACGATGCCCTGCGCAAGGTGCTGCAGGAGCCCATGGCCCCCGAACAGATCATTGCCGAGATGAAAAAATCCGCCCTGCGCGGACGGGGTGGGGCTGGCTTCCCCACCGGACTGAAATGGAGCTTCATGCCCAAGGGGGTCAGCGGGACTAAATACCTGCTCTGTAATGCCGACGAAGGTGAGCCCGGGACCTGCAAGGATCGGGACATCATGCGTTATGAACCGCATCGGCTGATTGAGGGTATGATTATCGGTGCCTACGCCATGGGCGCTACGGCCGGTTATATTTTTATTCGTGGCGAATTCATCGAGCCCATCAACATTGTCGAAGGCGCGCTGGCGGAAGCCTATGCTGCCGGCTATCTGGGCAAGAACATCCTGGGTACGAACTTTTCCTTTGATCTTTATGTGTATCGCGGCGCCGGCGCTTATATTTGCGGCGAAGAAACGGCGCTGATGGAAGCCCTGGAGGGTAAGAAGGGCCAACCGCGCTTCAAGCCGCCCTTTCCGGCCAGTTACGGGCTTTATGGCCGTCCCACCACCATCAATAATGTCGAAACTTTTGCCTCGGTGCCGGACATTATCACCAAGGGTGGCGAATGGTTTTTGAATCTGGGTAAACCCAATAACGGCGGAACCAAGATTTTTTCGGTCACTGGCCAGGTGCAGAAGCCTGGCAATTATGAAGTGCCCATGGGCCTGCCATTTCGGGAGCTGCTGGAGATGGCCGGTGGGCTGCGTCCCGGGCGCCAACTGAAAGCGGTCATTCCCGGTGGAACCAGTACTGCAATGATTGCTGGAGAAGTGATGATGGATGTGACCATGGATTATGACTCCATCTCCAAGGCGGGTTCCGCTTTGGGCGCCGGTTCGGTCATTGTCATGGACGACAGTGTTTGCATGGTGCGTACCGTTGAGCGCATTGCCCGCTTTTATATGCATGAATCCTGTGGTCAGTGTACGCCCTGCCGGGAAGGCATGGGCTGGTTATGGCGGGTGATGCACCGCCTGGAAAACGGCCAGGGTCGGGAAGAAGACCTGCAATTATTGCTGGACGTGGGATCGCGTATTGAAGGGCGGACTATCTGCGCCCTGGCTGATGGTGGGGTTGCACCGGTGGTGAGTTCCATCAAGCTGTTTCGTGAGGAATATGAATATCACATTGAGCACAAGCGCTGCATGATCAGTATGGGGGAGCACTGATGCCACATATTGAAATAGACGGACAGTCCATCGAGGTGGCCGCAGGCACCACCATCATGGAGGCGGCAGAGTCGCTGGGAATCTATATTCCTTTTTTCTGCTATCACCCCAAACTCTCCGTCGCTGCCAACTGCCGCATGTGTCTGGTGGATGTGGAAAAGGCCCCCAAACCCCTGCCGGCCTGTGCGACCCCGGTGGCCGACGGGATGAAAATCGCCACGGCCTCGCGTAAGGCCAAAATGGCCCAGCAGGGTGTTCTGGAGTTTTTGCTGATCAATCATCCTCTCGACTGCCCCATTTGTGATCAGGGTGGCGAGTGTCCTCTGCAAGACATCACCATGGGTTTCGCCAACCCCCACAGCCATTATCAGGAAGAAAAGCGGGTGGTCGAAGACAAAGACATCGGCCCCCTGATTACCACCGAAATGACCCGCTGTATTCAGTGTACCCGCTGTGTGCGCTTCGGTCAGGAAATTGGCGGTATCAAGGAGCTGGGTGCTACCGGGCGCGGCGAGCACATGGCTATTGGCACTTATGTGGCCAAGGCCGTGCAATCCGAGCTTTCCGGCAACATGATTGATTTGTGTCCGGTTGGAGCGCTCACCAGTAAACCATTCCGCTACAAGGCGCGTTCCTGGGAGTTGAAGCATACCCCGGGGATTTGTCCCCATTGCTCCACCGGGTGCAACACCGACGTGCAAAGTCTGGGCAAGGAAGTCCTGCGGGTCTTGCCGCGTAATCATGAAGCGGTCAACGAACAATGGATTTGCGACAAGGGGCGCTATGCCTACACCGGGTTGAATGCACCCGATCGGGTGACCCAGCCTTTGCTCCGCAAGGCGGATGGGGAATGGGCGGAAGTTTCCTGGGCGGAAGCCCTGGAAGCGACTTTGGCCGGTCTGGAAAAGCTGCTGGCCCGTCACGGGGCAGACAAACTGGCAGGACTGATCTCTGGACAATCCAGTAATGAAGAACTTTTCCTCTTTCAGGCCTTGCTGCGCGGGCTGGGTAGCCCGCATCTCGACCATCGCTTGCACCAGCAGGATTTCCGGGCGGATGCAGCTATGCCGCTTTATCCCGCGCTCAACATGACTTTGGAAGAACTGGAAAGAGAGCCATTGATTGTGCTCTGTCATGCTTTCACCCGACATCAGCAGCCCCTGACCAACCACCGTTTGCGCAAGGCGGTTTTGAACGGCGGGAAAGTGGTGAGCATCGACAGTATTCACCAGGATTTCAACTTTCCAGTCACGCAACTGGTGGCTGAGGCTGGTGCAGATAGCCACCTGTATCAGCACTTGGCTGAACATTTTGCGCACCTGCATGAGGCGCCACAGAACGATCCTCTGGCGGTGCTGGCCCGGGAGCTGGCGGCTGCCGACAATCCCTTGATTCTGATTGGCAGTGCCTTGTTGCATCATCCCCAGGCGGCTGATTTGCTGGCCCAGGTGGAAAGTATTGCCGAGTTGGCCGGTGGCCGGATTGGCTGGCTGGCCGAAGAAGCCAATAGTGCGGGCGCCTGGTTGAGCGGTTGTGTGCCGCAACGTGGCCCCGGCGGTCATCCTCTGGACGCAGCAGGTTTGCCTGCAGATGCGTATTGGGAAGCTGAAATGCAGGGCTTTATCCTGTTCGGCGTAGAGCCCGGTGTGGATAGTATGCGCGGCGCTGAAGCCGTTCAGCGTCTGGCCAATGCCGAGTTTGTCCTGAGTATCAGCCATTTTGCCCAGGAGGCCCGGCAGTATGCCGATGTGATTCTGCCCATGGCGGCATTTGCCGAGGGTTCGGGTTCTTATGTGAATAATGAAGGGCGCTTGCAGTCTTTCCGTGCAGCCGTGAAATTGCCCGGTGAAGCGCGGCCGGGCTGGAAAATCCTGCGGGTGCTGGGAGACAGTCTGAAATTGCCCGATTTTCAGTACAGCGAGCTCAGCGAAGTCAGTGCCGCCTGGCAACATGCGGTGGGTGACTATGGCATGGACATTCCACCTTTTCAGGCTTTCCCGCCCATCCATGCTGCACAAGCCCTTCCTGCCGGTCCATTATTGCGCCTCGGTGATTGGCCTATCTATCAGGGTGATCCGCTGGTCCGCCGCGCTGCTCCCTTGCATAACCCGCTGCGCGCCAGAATGCATCCGCAGCAGGCTCATCAGTCAGGTATTCAAGGAGATGTAGTGGAAGTGAGTACGGCAGCGGGGAAAGTGACCCTGGCGCTGGAACTGGACACTCATATTCCTTTGGGCTGTATCTGGGTTCCCCTGGGATATTCCGAAACTGCCGTGCTGGGTGCGGCTTATACTCCCTGCTCGGTGGTCATGGCGGCTCTGCCTGAGCGCCAGACGAAAAGCCTGAGGGCCTCATGATGCAGGACTTTTTCCATACCGGCTGGTGGGCGGTACTCTGGTCGATTATCAAAATCGTCATTGTCGTTGTTCCCTTGCTGCTGGGGGTTGCCTATCTTACCCTGGCCGAGCGCAAGGTCATCGGCTACATGCAGGTGCGCCTGGGGCCGAATCGTGTCGGCTTCCGGGGTTCGTTGCAGCCCATTGCCGACGCCCTGAAATTGATGTTCAAGGAAGTCATCATCCCCACCAATGCCAATCGCTTCCTGTTTCTGGCAGCACCGGTGCTGGCCTTTGTTCCGGCTTTGTTGGTATGGGCGGCAGTGCCTTTTGGTCCGGATGTGGCCATTTCCAACATGAATGCCGGATTGTTGTATGTGCTGGCCATTGCCGGATTGGGTGTATATGGCATCATCGTCGCCGGCTGGGCTTCCAATTCCAAATACGCCTTCCTGGGAGCCATGCGCGCGGCTGCGCAGCTGGTTGCCTACGAAATTGCCATGGGTTTTGCCCTGGTCGGAGTGCTGATGCTGGCCCAGACCCTCAATCTCAGCAAAATTGTCGAAGCCCAGGCCGGCGGGGGCTTCTGGTCCTGGTACTGGTTGCCACTTTTTCCGTTCTTCCTGGTGTATTTCATCTCCGGTGTGGCAGAAACCAACCGTGCGCCATTTGACGTGGCAGAAGGGGAATCGGAAATTGTCGCCGGTTTTCATGTGGAATATTCCGGTATGGCCTTCGCCCTGTTTTTCCTGGCCGAATACGCCAACATGATTTTTGTTTCCCTGTTGACTACGGTACTGTTTCTGGGCGGCTGGTATGCGCCCATCAACACGCCGCTATTGACCTGGATACCGGGCCTGGTCTGGTTGTTGCTCAAAACCGCTTTTCTGCTCTATGTGTTTTTGTGGATACGGGCTACTTTTCCCCGTTATCGTTATGACCAGATCATGCGTCTGGGCTGGAAAGTCTTCATTCCGGTGACCATTGCCTGGATTGTGGTGGTGGGTATTGCCCTGGAAACACCCATGCGTGCCCTTCTGCGCTGAGGAGAACAAGATGCACATTCGTCCAAAGCAGTGGTTCAAGACTTTTTTTCTGACCGAAATGCTGCGTGGTATGCAGTTGACCGGCCGATATTTTTTTGCGCCCAAAATTACCGTGCAGTATCCTGAAGAACAAACGCCGCAATCTCCCCGTTTTCGTGGTTTGCATGCCCTGCGTCGTTATGAAAACGGGGAGGAGCGCTGCATTGCCTGCAAATTATGTGAAGCTGTCTGTCCGGCCATGGCTATTACCATTGAGAGTGAACAGCGCAGTGACGGTACCCGGCGCACCACCCGCTACGATATTGACCTCAGCAAGTGTATTTTTTGCGGCCTCTGTGAGGAATCCTGTCCGGTGGATTCCATCGTCGAAAGTCGGGTGCTGTCTTATCACGGCGAAATTCGCGGTGATCTGATTTATACCAAGGATATGCTCCTGGCGAATGGCGATCGACTGGAAGCGGAATTGGCAGCGGATCGCGAAGCAGACCGCGCATATCGTTGACAGGATAATGAGAACATGTTGATAACCACCATCCTTTTTTATCTGTTTTCGGCCATATTACTGGCTTCGGCAACCGCCGTGATTACCGCGAGAAACCCGGTATACGCCTCGCTTTTTCTGGTGTTGGCCTTTTTTAATGCTGCCGCCCTATTTATTTTGCTGGGGGCTGAGTTTCTGGGGCTGGTACTGATTCTGGTATATGTCGGCGCGGTCATGGTGCTTTTCCTTTTTGTGGTGATGATGCTGGATATTAATCTGACCCGCCTCAAGGAGGGTTTCCTGAGTTATCTGCCTCTGGGCCTGGCCATTGCCATTCTCGGCGTGCTGGAGCTGGCGGTGG